>JBBSCK010000217.1:0-1823 GCA_038250335.1 Caulobacterales bacterium | reverse complement strand
TCGCCGCCGGACAGGGTCGAGATCGGCTGGCGCAACTGGCCTTCCTGGAACAGGAAGTCCTTGGCGTAGGCGGCGACGTGTTTGGAGATGCCGCGCACCAGAATGCTGTCGCCGCCGCCGGGCGTCAAGGCGTCCCACAGGGTCATGTCTGACTTCAGCCCCTCGCGGGACTGGTCGAGATAGACGGGCTCAAGATTGGCGCCCAGCTTCACCGTGCCCTCGTCGGGGGCCAGCTCGCCCAGCAGGATCTTGACCAGGGTGGTCTTGCCCGCACCGTTGGGGCCGACGATGGCGAGGCGGTCACCGCGAATGACGCGGGTGGTGAAGGGTTTGATGACGGTACGCTCGCCAAAGGCTTTGGTGACGCCCTTCAGATCGGCGACCAGCTTGCCGGACGTGACGCCGGAATCGACGCCCAGATTCAGCTCGCGCGGCAGGTCCTTGACCCGGGTGGCGTGGTCGGCGCGCATGGCGTCCAGCGCTCGGGCCCGGCCCTCGTTGCGGGTCCGCTGGGCCGTGATGGAGCGGTAGAAGGTGTAGGTCTCGGCCTCGATCTTCTTGTTGAGGCGACGCAGGCTTTCAGCCTCTTCTTCCTGGACCTTGTCGGCCCATTCGTCGAAGGCGTCGAAGCCCTTGTTCAGGGTGCGGACCTTCCTGTGTTCAAGCCAGTGACAGGACTGGGTCACGCGGTTGAGAAAGGCGCGGTCGTGGGAGACGATCAGGGCGGCGCATTTGGCCTGGATGATCTCGTTTTCCAGCAGCTCAATGGCCAGGATGTCCATGTGGTTGGTCGGCTCGTCGAGCAGGAGCAGGTCGGGCTCCTCGGCGAAGGCCTTGGCCAGGGCCGCGCGGCGGATCTCGCCGCCCGACAGGCCACGGGCAGGTTTTTCGGGGTCCATGCCGAAGGTTTCCAGCCAGCTTTCAGCCATCCATGGTTCGGCGTTGCCGGAGGTGGCGTAGTCCAGCAGGGTGTCGCCGGCGATCAGCGGCTCCTGCGGCACATAGGCGAAGCGGACGCCGGCCTGGACGGAGCGGTCGCCGCTGTCAGGCTCGATCAGCCCCATGACCATCTTCATCAGCGTCGACTTGCCCGCCCCGTTGCGGCCAACGAGGCATGACCGGGTGCGCGGCTCGATGGCCAGGTCGACGCCCTCGAACAGGGGCCGGGTGCCGTCCTGCAGACGGACGTCCTTGAGCGCGACGAGGGGCGGACGGGGGGAGGAGCGGGGAGCCATGAAAAACCTAAATCCTCACCCGCGAGACGGGGGAGGGGGCCGGGGGAGGGTCGGGAAACGGAGCGGCGTTGATCTAGGGGATATGGTCGAGATGCGCCATAGCGGGGGCACTGATAGCGCAATGTGCTTGCGGTTTTGAAGGCGCTCCACTAAGTCCAGGCTTGCATGAACAGCAAGCAAGCCAGGACGCTCAGGGCGGTTTTCTCCGATCCGGTATCGGCGAAGATCGAATGGGCGGCGATCGAGAGTCTGATGGTCGGGGTCGGGTGTCGGACGATCGAAGGCAAGGGTTCTGCCGTGAAGTTCGTGATGGACGACTTCGTGGTCCGCTTCCATCGCCCACATCCCGGCAAGGAAGCCAAACCCTACCAGGTCAGGGACGCGCGACTATTTTTGAGAACGATTGGAGTTCAACCATGACGGCCATGACTTACAAGGGCTATTCCGCCGCGGTGGAATTTGATGCGGATGACGAGATTTTCTTCGGGCACCTTGCCGGGATCCGAGACATTATCGGCTTCCACGCCGATACGGCGAGCGAACTGAAGGCTGCGTTCCGTGAGGCGGTCGATGACTATATCGAGACCT
>JBBSCK010000216.1:0-1867 GCA_038250335.1 Caulobacterales bacterium | reverse complement strand
GGCGGTCGACGGCCATGACTTGAAGGCGGTCAAGTCGGCGCTCCAGTGGGCGACGAAACAGGACCGCCCGACTCTCCTCGCCTGCAAGACCCGGATCGGACGCGGTGCCGCGACGATGGAGGGCAGCCACAAGACCCACGGCGCGGCATTGGGAGCTGCCGAGATCGCTGCGACCCGGCTGGCCCTGTCCTGGACGGACGAGCCCTTCCACCTGCCCGAGGCGATCGACAAGGCGTGGAAGAAGGTCGGCAAGCGTGGAACCAAGGCGCGCAAGGCGTGGGAAGCGCGGCTGGCGGCCTCGCTGAATGCTGCTGACTTCACCCGCGCCATGGCCGGCGACCTGCCCGAACGCGCCTTCGACGCCCTGAACGCCGGGATCGCCCGGCTGATTGAGGACCGGCCGGCCCAGGCCACGCGCCAGGCTTCGGGCGCCGCTCTGGAGGCCCTGTTCGGGGCGATCCCGGAGTTGATCGGCGGTTCGGCCGACCTGACCGGATCGAACAACACCCTGGTCAAGGGAACGCCCATCTTCGATGCGCCGACCTATGAGGGGCGCTACGTCAACTGGGGCATCCGCGAGCACGGAATGGCGGCGGCCATGAACGGCATGGCGCTGCACGGCGGGGTAATTCCCTACGGCGGCACCTTCATGGTGTTCTCGGACTACAGCCGCCCGTCGATCCGGCTGGCGGCGCTGATGGGAATCCGGGTGATCCACGTCCTGACCCACGATTCGATCGGTCTGGGCGAGGACGGGCCGACGCACCAGCCGGTCGAACATCTGGCTGCGCTCAGGGCCATTCCGAACCTGCTGGTCTTCAGGCCAGCCGACACGGTCGAGGCGTTCGAATGCTGGCAACTGGCGCTGCAGGCGAAAACACAGCCGTCCGCCATGGCCCTGTCGCGCCAGAAGACGGCGGCCGTCCGCCTGACTGCGTCGGACGAAAACCTGTCGGCCCGGGGTGCCTATGAGCTGAAGGCCGCATCCGACGACGCCCGGGTCACCCTGTTCGCCACCGGCACCGAGGTGCCACTGGCCCTGAAGGCAGCCGAGACGCTGGAGGCCGAAGGCCTGCCGACCCGGGTCGTTTCGGTCCCCTGTTTTGAACTGTTCGAACAGCAGGACGCGGCCTACCAGGCTTCGGTCATCGGGCGCGGCACGGTGCGGGTGGCGGTCGAGGCCGCCATCAAACAGGGCTGGGAACGGTTCATCGGCGAGGACGGTGCCTTCATCGGCATGACCGGCTTCGGGGCCTCGGCTCCGGCGGAGGTGCTCTACCGCGAGTTCGGGATCACCGCCGATGCTGTCGTGGCCGCCGCCCGCGCACGGCTCTGACGGAAATCAGCATCTTTTCATCTGGCGCGGTCGCAGGATCGGCGCAACGCTGCGCTGATACCGATGATTTCGATTTGCGGGGGATATGAGATGATGACGAGGCAAGGCCGTCGCCTTCTGACAACGACCGGTGCGTTCTGCCTCGTTGCGCTGGCCGCATGCGGGCCGGGCGGCTCCGGTGCGGCTGACACCAAGGCTCCGACGTCCGCGATCCCCGTGACCTTTGTCGCCCGACCCGGCCTGTCGCCAACAGCCGAGGCCCTGCCTCGTCTCGCCGGCGACAGCCCCACGATCGCGAGCATCAACGCTGACCTCGACAGGGTCGACGCCATGGACGCCGGCGATCTGACGCAATGCGCAAGCGAGGGCGGGGGGTGGAACCGGACCATCCTGAAGCCGATGACGGGGCCGGGCTACGTCACGCTCTGGATCGCCCAGGACTATTATTGCGGCGGGGCCTATCCGGCCACCAGCCAGACCGCCCTGACCTATGACCTTGCGACAGGCCAGCGCATCGACTGGGTGGCCGCG
>JBBSCK010000215.1:0-2056 GCA_038250335.1 Caulobacterales bacterium | reverse complement strand
GGGACGGCAGGGCGGCGGCGCGCGACGGGACGGCCTTTGTGGTCCGGCCAAAAGTCCCGACCGCCCCGGTGGCCACGCCGCGTTATGGTCAGGCGGCCACGGGCCCGGGCCCGGCCGAGGCCCCGGGATTCGACCCCGAGGCCTATCTCTGTATCCAGACGCTGGAGGCGCTGGACGCCTTTCTGGCCCGGGCGGGCGAGGCCGGGGTGGTCGGGTTCGACACCGAGACCGACGCCCTGTCGGCCACCCATGCGGGGCTGTGCGGGATCAGTCTGGCGATCGGGCCCAACGACGCCTGTTACGTGCCCCTGACCCATGAGCATCCGCCCGAGGCGGGGGGCGGGGGGCTGGACTTCGGCGACGCTGCGGAGGCCCGTCCGCCGATCGACCAGCTGGACAAAAATATCGTCCTTGCACGGATGAAAAACCTGCTGGAAAACCCGGCTATCCTCAAAGTGGTCCAGAACGGAAAATATGATCTGGCGGTCATGGCCAGACGGGGCATCCGGGTCGCGCCGATCGACGACACCATGCTGATCTCCTACGTCCTCGAAGGCGGTCTGCACGGCCACGGCATGGACGAGCTCAGCCGCCTGCATCTGGGGCATGACCCGATCCCGTTCAAGGCCGTGGCGGGCACCGGCAAGAGCCAGATCTCGTTCAAACACGTCGCCCTGAAACCGGCCACCGGCTATGCCGCCGAGGACGCCGACGTCACCCTGCGGCTGTGGCGGCTGCTGAAACCGCGTCTGGCCCACGAGCGTCTGGCCACCGTCTATGAGACGCTGGAACGCCCCCTGCCCGCGGTCCTGGCCGATATGGAAACCGCCGGCGTCCGCGTCGACCCCGCCCGGCTGCGCCGCCTGTCCTCGGAGTTCGGCCTGCGCATGGCCGAGCTGGAACTGCAGGCCCACGCCCTGGCCGGCCGGCCCTTCACCATCTCCAGCCCCAAACAGATCGGCGAGCTGCTGTTCGGCGAACTGAACCTGCCCGGCGGCAAGAAGACCGCCAGTGGCCAGTGGGAGACCGGCGCCGCCACGCTGGAGACCCTCGCCGAGGCTCACCCCCTGCCCCGCGCCATTCTGGACTGGCGCCAGCTGGCCAAGCTGAAGGGCACCTATACCGACGCCCTGGTGGCGGCCATGGACCCCGTCACCGACCGTATCCACACCTCCTACCAGCTGGCCGCCGCCACCACGGGGCGGCTCGCCTCCTCCGACCCCAATCTGCAGAACATCCCGATCCGAACCGAGACCGGCCGCCAGATCCGTCAGGCCTTCATCGCCGCCCCCGGCCATGTGCTGATCTCGGCCGACTACAGCCAGATCGAGCTGCGCCTCTTGGCCCATATCGGCGACATCCCCGAGCTGAAGCGGGCGTTCAGGGCCGGCATCGACATCCATACCGCCACGGCCTCGGAGATGTTCGGCGTGCCCGTCGCCGACATGGACCCCGAGACGCGGCGGCGCGCCAAGGCGATCAATTTCGGCATCGTCTACGGCATCTCGGCCTTCGGCCTGGCCGCCCAGCTGGGCATCGACCAGGGCGAGGCCGGGGCCTATATCAAGACCTATTTCGAACGCTTCCCCGGCATCCGCGTCTATATGGACGCCACCCGCGCCGAGGTCCGCGCGGCGGGGTATGTCTCGACCGTGTTCGGCCGCAAGATCCACATCCCGGCCATCCATTCGAAATCGGGGGCCGAGCGCCAGTTCGGCGAACGCGCCGCCATCAACGCCCCGATCCAGGGGGCCGCCGCCGACATCATCCGCCGCGCCATGATCCGCATGCCGGGGGCGCTGGCCGAGGCCGGGCTGGGGGAGGTGCGCTTGCTGCTGAAGGTCCCCGACTAACTGGTGTTCGAGGCCCCCGAAGCCGAGGCCGGGCGCGCCATCGGGGTGATCAAACGGGTGATGGAGGGGGCGGCGGAACCGGCCGTGGCCCTGACCGTGCCGCTGGTGGTCGAGGCGCGGGCGGCGGGGAACTGGGATGAGGCGCATTGAGCATAAGAGGAAGGGCGCTAACGCTCGCGACGCGGTCGCTCGCTGCTTGAGCG
>JBBSCK010000214.1:0-2182 GCA_038250335.1 Caulobacterales bacterium | reverse complement strand
CTCCGACCCCGCCGACGACCTCGACAGCGAGGAAGGCTTCGCCGCCTGTGCGGCGGACGCGCAAGACTTTGGCCCCGAGGCCGTCGCCGATGCGGTCGAGGTCGTGGCCCGTGCCCGCGCCCGTATGGCCGCGAGCAATCCGGCCCGCGTGCCTCCGTCTTCCGACGCAAACCAGCGGCGCGAGTCCTGAGGGGGGTGGCGGTGCAACCCGACCTCTTCGGCACTCCCGGCCCGGCGGCCTATGTCGTGCCCTACGCCATCGCGGTGAACACGCTGCGCAAGACCCTGGCCCATCTGTCGTCGGCCTCGGTGTGGCCGCTCGATCCCGACATGCGCGTCGCGCGTCTGGAGCGGACGGTGCCCAGGCTGCTGGCCGTTCTGCCGCCTGACGAGGCCGAGGACTGGCGCGGCCGGATCGCGGCGGAGGCCGCACGGCTCGACGCCGCCGCCTGATCCCTCACAACATCCTCACCCTCGGCCCCTCCGCCACAGGCCCCTCCGCCTCAGGCCCGGCCGCATCGTCCCCGGCCGGTCCGTCCGCCGGCCTGTGGCCCTCCGGCCACCAGTCGCGCGGGGGCCAGACCCAGCCGCTGAGGTCCTCCTGCCCCCACGGGGCCCGCTGACAGCGGCGCAGATGCTGGCGGATCATGATCAGCTCGGGCATCGGCGGGGCGGGATCCAGCGGGATCAGCCGCCCGTCCGCGTCCCAGTGCCGGTCGGCCCAGCCCTGGTCCAGCGCGCGGGCAAAGTCCGCCAGGGCGACCTCGGGCCCCAGCAGTCGGGCGCGCCAGTTCAAGGCAAAGGCCCCGTAGTCGGCTTCGGGCGGGCCCGTGTCGGTCAGCAGGGCCAGGGCCAGGTCATTGGCCCGTTTCTGCACCTCCGCGTCCACGGCCTCATTGATGGCCTGCTGGCGCGCCTCCTGCTGCGCGCGGTCCTCAGCCGTCGGCGGCGCGGGCTCTGCGGGGACTGCGGCGGCGTTCATCCGCCCCAGCGCCTCGGCGGCCTTCAGCAGGGTGGTCGCCTCGGCCCCCCGGCCGGCGGCGATCAGGGCGGCGGCGCGGTGGACCGCATCGCTCAGGGCGGCGGCCGGTTCCGTGGGTTCCAAGGGCAGGTAAGGCTCGCCCAGACTGCGGGGCTGGGTGGCCAGGATCAGGGGATCGGAGCCGCGCGCCGCCGCCGCCCGGGTCCAGCCCTCGCGCGAGGCCTTCTTGCGCAGATTGGCCAGGCCGACGTCGAACCGCCGGGCCACCTGCGGCGCGGCCTCTCCGGCCACATAGGCCTCGCGCACCCGCTCCCACACCTCGGGACCCCGATATTTGCGCAGTCGAAAATGATCCATTCCCGGAGAGTAGGCCCCGGCCACGTCAGGATCGGTCGCAGGTCGTCGTCGTCACCGAAATCTCCGCCCGGCGGTGGTCGAATTCCCTTGCATATGTTCGCTATTTGTTCACCTCTCCCCTTGTGGGAGAAGGTGTCAGGCGGAGCCTGACGGATGAGGGGTATGGCTGACCAGACACGACATCTCCGGGCCTCGATGACCGTGGCGGAAACGGCGATGTGGAAACTGCTGCGTGATCGACGTTTCGAGGGCCTGAAGTTTCGCCGACAGACCCGGATCGGGCCGTGGATCGCGGACTTCTGCTGTTACGAGCTGAAGCTGGTGATCGAGCTGGATGGCGGCATCCACCGACTGCGCGAGGAGCGGGACCGGCTTCGCGACACCAACCTGAGCCGTCGGGGCTTCACGGTTCTGAGGTTCGGAAACGAGGCTGTCCTGACCAACCCCAACATCGTGTTCGACGCCGTCCGACATCATGCGGGCCGACCTCCCCCTCATCCGTCAGGCTCCGCCTGACACCTTCTCCCACAAGGGGAGAAGGAAGAAAAAAGGGCCGCTCCCTCCCGGAAGCGACCCCAATCCCTGACCACTAACCACTGGCCACCCGCCGTCAACTATCAAGGAAGCTGCGCAGCTTCCGCGACCGGCTGGGGTGTTTCAGCTTGCGCAGCGCCTTGGCCTCGATCTGGCGGATGCGTTCGCGGGTGACCGAGAACTGCTGGCCGACCTCTTCCAGCGTGTGGTCCGTGTTCATGCCGATGCCGAAGCGCATGCGCAGCACCCGCTCCTCGCGCGGCGTCAGCGACGCCAGCACGCGGGTGGTGGTCTCGCGCAGGTTGGACT
>JBBSCK010000213.1:0-2318 GCA_038250335.1 Caulobacterales bacterium | reverse complement strand
TGCTGCCGGCCCCTGGGGGGGGGGGGGGGGGCGGGTGTGTGGCCGGCGCGGCCGGCTCGGCTGCGGCCGCGCCGTTTTGGGCCTCGGGGGGCGGCGGGGGTGGAGGCGGCGCCGCAGCCTCGGCGGGCGGCCATGCGGGCGGACCGGGCGGCGGTCATGGGGCCGGCGGCGGCGGCGGTGGCGCGGGCGTGACGTCCGGTGGTGCGGGCGGGCCCGGCTCCGGCGGCGTCGTGCTGATCCTGGTTCAGGGCTGAGCGACGATGGCCCGCTCTCCCAAACCCCTCACCGATGTCCACGACCGGTTGCTGGACCGCGAGGCGCTCGAGACCCCGCGCCGGCTGTCGCGCGACGAGCATCGCGCGTTGGCCGGGCCGGACTGGGTCTGGACCCAACCCGACCTCGACGAGGAGAACACCCGTGACTGACCCCAACCCACAAACGCCGATTCTTCTCGCCGAGGCCCGCTGGCTGTGGCGACGGATATACGTCTTCGCCGTAACCCTCCTGCTGTGGCGGCTGCTCGCCTCGGTGATCGACCGCACGGCCCCGGAGGCCCTGCCGCGCGTGGCCTCCGGGCTGATGACGCTGCTGGCCCTGACGCTGGTGCTCTATCTGGTCGCGCCGACTGCCCAGCAGCTGGTCGCCCTCCTGGCCAACCTGCGTCTGCGTCTCGCCGGGGGCGGCGGGCGATGAGCTTTCAGCTCTCCACCCGGTCGCGCGCACGGCTGCAGGGTGTGCATCCCGCGCTGGTCGGGGTGATCGAGGCGGCGATCGGGGCGACGCCGGTCGATTTCATGGTGACCGAGGGTCTGCGCACGCCCGCGCGTCAGGCTGCCCTCGTGCGGGCGGGTGCCAGCCGCACGCTCAACTCGCGCCACCTGACCGGTCACGCCGTCGATGTGGCGGCGCTGGTGGATGGGGCGGTCCGCTGGGACTGGCCGCTCTATCCCCGCATCGCCGGGGCCATCAAGGCGGTCGCGCGGTCGCGGGGGGTGGCCCTGGTCTGGGGCGGCGACTGGCCCCGGCTGCGCGACGGTCCCCATTTCGAGCTGGACCGGAGGTTGTTCCCATGAGGCCGTGGATCACCCCGCCTGCAGTGCTGCGGGCGCTGACGCCGACGGGCTGGATCGTCGTGACGGTGGCCTTCGTGAGCGGCCTCGCCCTCGTGCTGGGCGGACTCGGCTTTCGCTGGGATCCCCTGGACCTGTCCCGACGCCGTCTCGAAAGCGCCGAACGGGCCACGGCCCACGCTCGCGCCGAGGCCGCCTCCCGCTCCGCCGAGGCCGAGGGCCAGGCCGGTCAGGTCGTCCGCCTCGACAACGCCCTGCGCACCATGCGGTCGCTGGACCGCGCCACCACCCGATCCCTCCAGACTGCGAGAACCGCCGATGACGCGTCCCTGCCGCTTTCTCCCGCCCGCGCTGATCGCCTGCGCGACCATGACCGCGAGCTGTGCCGGATCGCCCCCGATCTCGGCGGTTGCGCCCCCGCGCCTGACCCTGCCGGCGCTGGCGACCCGGCCGTGTGAACTGCACCGGCTCCCCGACGATCCCACTGTCGGCGATCTGGAGGCCGGCTACATGATCCGGGGCCGCCAGATCGCCGACTGTGACATGGCTCGGCGGCTGGCCGTCGAGACCCTGTCGGCCGAGCGGGCCGCGATTGATGCCGTGCGTTCGCGGCCGAGGCCGTCGCCATCGTCGGGGTGGCGATGGTGAAATGTCAGGGTCCGTCACGGTGTTTTTACGTCACCGTGACGAAACGCCCGGCAATCCTTGCCGGGTGCCCGGCAGTTTCTGCCGTTCCCGGTCCAATGCGGCAGAAACTGCCGGGTGAAGGGCATGGTTAAGGTAAGGTACCATAGTCGTTTCAGACACTTGCCTGTTTGTCAGAAATGCGACGACTGGCCCGGCGCTTGCTTCGGAACGCTCCGAGCAAAATGCTCCCGACGGTCAAAATGACGGTCGGACACCTTGAAACAAGGACTTTCGTCATGGCGCTGAACAGCGTGAACACGAACTCGGGCGCCCTTATCGCCCTGCAGAATCTTCAGGCCACGGGCCGGGAACTGGGCACCGTCCAGAACCGGATCAACACGGGCAGGAAGGTCGACTCCGCCAAAGACAACGGTGCCATCTGGGCTATTGCCCAGGGTCAGCGCGCTGAGATCACAGCACTGAGCGCCGTCAAGGACAGCCTGGACCGCGGCTCCTCCGCCGTGGACGTCAGCCTGGCCGGTGGTGAAGCCGTCTCCGATCTGCTGATCCAGTTGAAGGAAAAGGCGCTCTCGGCGACCGACACGTCTCTGACGACGGCCG
>JBBSCK010000212.1:0-2397 GCA_038250335.1 Caulobacterales bacterium | reverse complement strand
GCCTGTTGTTCGGAGCACCTGAACGGTCACCAGTTCACGGCCTCCGGCGGCCAGCTGGATTTCGTGCGTGGGGCCACAGCCTCGGCCGGCGGCCAGTCGATTATCGCCTGCCATTCAACCGCAGCCAAAGGGACGGTGTCGCGCATCGTGGCCCGTCTCGACGGGCCGGTGACCGTGCCCCGCAACGACGTCGATATCATCGTCACCGAACACGGCCGCGCCCGGCTCAGGGGCCTCGGCAACGCCGAACGCGCCCGAGCCCTGATCGCCATCGCCGATCCCCAGTTCCGCGAGGCGCTGGAGCGCTCGGCAAGGGACATGGGACTGCTGGACTGATCGAAACAAGTTCAGCAGCACGCTAGCCGTGCTGCCAGCCGGCTGGACGAGCCAGTCTCCTCCCCGTCCCGCAGGGATGGGGAGGTGGCGCGGCGCGGCCTCGCGCCGTGACGGAGGGGGCGAGGCGGTCTCTGAAATCAGGGTCGCCGGACACCTGTCCAAAATTTCACTCGCCACGGCACCTTGCCCACCCCTAGCCTCGCGGAAACGCAGCGGAGACGGACATGGCTGGATACAGATGGTCGGGCCTCGCGGCGCTGCTGGCAGGCTGCATGGCGGCAGGCTCCGCGAACGCCCAGGCGCTTCAGCGTACCGAGGTTCTGGGGAACTGGACCCTGCGCCTGACGCCCGCAGAGGATGGGGAAGTCCGGATCACGATCAAAACCGACAGCGGGCGGGTGGAAATGCGCCCCGTCGTCGCCGCGCAAGGACCGTCCGACATCACCTGCAGGGTTGATGACGAGCCGGTGGACTGCCAGCTACGTCGCGGCGCATTGATCATCACCCTCAGGCTGGACGCCGCCCGGATGATCTACACCCTGAACGGTCGCCGGACTGACGGCTTCACCGGAAACGCCCGGATGAACCTGCCCCTCCTGCCCTTCGGCAGCATGACCCTCGGCACAGTCGCCATGACCCCGCGCTGACCGGTCGCGAATAGCGGAACCCTCTCCCGGCGGGAGAGGGAGACCGCGCACGGCGGCGCAAGCCGTCGTTCTGGCGCGGTCGGGTGAGGGGCGGATGTCCGCCGGAAAGCACCGAACCCTCACCCTTTCGCGCAAGACCGTTCGCTTCGCGCCCGGGCGCTCAAGCCCTCTCCCGCCGGGAGAGGGGGGCACCGGCGTACGCCCTCAGGTCCGGGGCGACCCGACGACCCGAAGTTCCAGTCGCTTCAGCGAGAGCAGCAACCTGTTCGCCTGCATCACCGGCCACATCGCCAGCTTGATCATCAGGGCCATGATCAGCAGCACCGCGGCGGGCAGACCCCAGTGCAGGGCTGACAGCACATCGGTCGCGCCGAAAAAGCGCCAGCCGGCCCACACGCCCGCCACGAACAGGACCGACTGGGTGACCATCAGAACGGCGCTGACCCAGCCGCTCTTGCCGCTGAAAAGGCCGGCCACCTGCGCGATATGGCCGGGATCCTGATCGATCCGGGCCAGCAGGGCCCGTTCCTCCTCGGCAACGGCGTCATGAACGGTCTGGTCGATGTCACGCATGGTCATCTCCTTCCAGCACGGCCCGCAGGGCGAGGCGTGCGTGCATGAGGCGGGTCTTGATGGTGCCCGCCGGGGCGTCGAGTGCCACGGCCGTCTCGGCGACGGTCATTTCCTCGAAATGGAACAGGGCGATCGCGGCTCGCTGGGCCGGCGGCAGCGCCCGGATGGCCGCGTGCAGGCGGCGGGCGTTGTCGCGAACGCCGAACACATCTTCGGGTGTTTCAGAGCCAGGCAGCGGCTGGGCCAGGATCTCGCCGGTCAGCGTCCGATCCGACTGCCGGCCCGAGATGAAACGCGCACAGCGACGCGAGACAATCCGGTAGGCCCAGGCCGGGAAGGCGCGTTCATCGCGCAACGTCCCGATTCCCCGCGCGATCTCGACCCAGCCGGACTGGGCGGCATCGCGCGCAGCGTCTTCGTCGCCGGTCAATCGCCACGCGTGGGCGATCAGTTTCCGGTTCCAGCGTCGCGCCAGATCCTCGAAGGCACGACGGTCTCCCGCCGCCGCCGCGACGACAAGGTATTCGTCCAGGACCCGACCCGTCGCCCCCCTCATGCTGCTGCCCTCTCCGTCATCGGGATAAAGGTGCCGCCCGTGAGCGAAACGGTTCAATCCAGGGCGAGGAATTCGCTGGGCACGGGTCGGTGCGGCCCTCTCCCCATGGGAGAGGGAGACACTCACAGATTCAGCAACGCCGGATCGCCGCCCTGGGCCGAGATGTTGTTGGAGATCGCCTTTTCCGAGGCATAGCGGATCAGGCTGTTGGGGCCCCCGGCCTTGGGCCCGGTGCCCGACAGGCCCTCGCCGCCGAACGGCTGGACCCCGACCACCGCGCCGGTG
>JBBSCK010000211.1:0-2557 GCA_038250335.1 Caulobacterales bacterium | reverse complement strand
CGTCCGGCCTATCGTTACTACGTCCTGAGCATGCTCATGCTCGTCTACACCTTCATCTTCATCGACCGGCAGGTGCTGGCGATCCTGGCACCCTATATCCAGGCCGAGATGAAGTTCACCGACAGCCAGCTGGGGCTGCTGGGCGGACCGGCCTTCGCCATTGTCTATTCCACCCTGGCCCTGCCCATCGCATGGCTTGCGGACCGGATCAGTCGCACCTCGATCATCGCCACCGCGCTGGCCGTCTGGTCCGGGTTCACCGCCCTGTGCGGCCTGGCGACGGGCTTCACCTTCCTGTTCGGGGCGCGCATGGGCGTGGGCGTCGGCGAGGCGGGCGGCGTGGCACCCTCCTATTCGCTGGTCGCCGACTATTTCCCCAAGGCGCAGAGGGCGCGGGCCCTGGCGGTCTTTTCGTTCGGCGTCCCGATCGGCACGGGGCTGGGCTATCTGTTCGGTGGTCTTCTGGCCGCCGCCATCGACTGGCGCGCGGCCTTCATCATCCTCGGTGTCGCCGGGGTTCTTCTGGCCCCGATTTTCAAGCTGACGGTGCGCGATCCCATCCGGGGCGGCTACGACCGGCCGGAACCCGCGCCCGGAACGGCGGAGGTCGTCACCGCCGTCCCGGCCCAGCAAGCCGCTTCAGTCGGCGAGGTCTGGGCGATCCTGCTGAAGAAACCCAGCTTCTGGTATCTGTCGTTCGGCGCGGCCTGTTCGTCGGTCTATGGCTACGGAGCCGCCTTCTGGCTGCCCAGCTTCTTCCAGCGGTCCATGGGCATGGAGGGGGCCGAGCGCGCCTGGTATATGGCCGGGATCGCCCTGATCGGCGGCACCGTCGGCATCTGGCTGGGCGGCTGGCTCGCCGACAAGCTGGGCAAGGGCGTCAAGCGCGCCGCCTACCCGCTGGTGCCGGCCGTGGGCTTTGTCATCGCTGTGCCCCTGTTCTTCCTGGCCATGAACGTCGAGGGCAAATGGCTCGCCTTCTTCCTGTTCCTGATTCCCCAGGCCCTGTCGCTGGCCTGGATTGGGCCGGTGGTCACCGCGATCCAGCATCTGGTACCCTCGCACATGCGATCCACCGCCTCGGCCAGCTTCCTGCTGATCAACAACCTCGTCGGCATCGGCCTCGGTATCTACCTGCTCGGCGCGGTGTCGGAATATCTGACGCCCCGCTTCGCGGAGGAGGCCCTGCGCTACTCGCTCTATGTCGGACAGTGGTTCTACGCGCTCGCGGCGATCCTGCTGTTTATCTCGGCGCGCAGCCTGAGGCGCGACTGGGTGGACTGAAGACCCGACCAGTTCCCGACGATTTCGACCCGTCCAGGCTGCAAGTCTGTGCTGATCGGCGCGGACCGCTGCCGACTGCTGCCGCAGCGGCCTGGCCAGTCGACGGATCACAGACTTTTGCGTCTGCGAACAAGAGCACCCAGCCCGGCCAAAGGCCGGTAGCGCGAGAGGAATGTCACGCCTATAAGCGCGGCCAACTCTCCCCAACAGTCCCGGCGGTCGTCCCATGAACATTCACGAGTATCAGGCCAAACAGGTCCTGAAGGGCTTCGGAGCCCCCGTCGCCGAGGGCGTGGCCATCACCTCCGCCGATCAGGCCGAGGCGGCGGCCCGATCGCTGCCGGGACCCCTGTATGTCGTGAAGTCGCAGATCCACGCCGGCGGGCGCGGCAAGGGCAAGTTCAAGGAACTGGGCCCGGACGCCAAGGGCGGCGTTCGCCTGGCCTTCTCAATCGAGGAGGCCGTCGCCCATTCGAAAGAGATGCTGGGCAACACCCTGGTCACCGCCCAGACCGGTGAGGCGGGCAAGCAGGTCAATCGCCTCTACATCGAGGACGGTGCCGACATCGAGCGTGAGTTGTATTGTTCGCTGCTGGTGGACCGCCAGTATGGCCGCATCGCCTATGTCATCTCGACCGAGGGCGGCATGGACATCGAGGCCGTGGCCCACGACACACCCGACAAGATCCAGACCATCGTCATCGACCCGGAAACGGGCGTGACAGAGGCCGACGTCGCCGCCATCAACGCGGCCTATGGCCTGACCGGCGCGGCGGCCGAGGACGGAAAGAGCCTGTTCCCCATCCTGTACAAGGCCTTCGTCGAGAAGGACATGGACATGCTGGAGGTGAACCCCCTGATCGTGATGAAGGACGGCCACCTGCGCGTGCTGGACGCCAAGGTCAGCTTCGACGGCAACGCCCTGTTCCGTCACGACGACATGAAGGCCCTGCGCGACGAGACCGAAGAAGACGCCAAGGAGATCGAGGCCTCCAAATGGGACCTCGCCTATGTCTCGCTGGACGGCAACATCGGCTGTATGGTCAACGGCGCGGGCCTGGCCATGGCGACGATGGACATCATCAAACTGTACGGCAAGGAGCCCGCCAACTTCTGCGACGTCGGCGGCGGGGCCGGCAAGGACAAGGTCGCGGCGGCCTTCAAGATCATCACCGCAGACCCCAACGTCCAGGGCATCCTGGTCAACATCTTCGGCGGCATCATGAAATGCGACGTCATCGCCGAGGGCGTGGTCGCAGCGGTGAAAGAAGTT
>JBBSCK010000210.1:0-2575 GCA_038250335.1 Caulobacterales bacterium | reverse complement strand
TCGATGGACGGCGACATCGCCGATCTGGCCGGGACGATCGCTCTGGCCCGGAAATACGGGGCCCTGACCTATCTCGACGAAGTCCATGCGGTCGGCCTTTACGGCGCGACCGGCGCAGGCGTGGCCGAGCGGGACGGCGTGCTGGACGGCATCGACATCGTCGAATGCACCCTCGGCAAGGCCATCGGCGTAATGGGCGGCTATATCGCGGCGGACGCGGTGATCGTCGACGCCGTACGCAGCTGGGCCTCGGGCTTTATCTTCACCACCTCGCTGCCGCCCGCGCTGACGGCGGGGGCCCTGGCCTCGGTCCGCCATCTGAAGGCGCATCCCGAACTGCGCGCGGCGCATCAGGAACGGGCCGAGACCCTGAAGCGGCGTTTTGCCGAGGCCGGCATCCCGGTCATGGCCTCCGAGAGCCATATCGTGCCGGTGTTCGTCGGCAATCCGGTCCACGCCAAGATGATCTCGGACCTGCTGCTGGAAGATCACGGCATCTATGTCCAGCCGATCAACTATCCGACCGTGCCCAAGGGGACCGAGC
The DNA here is from genome assembly GCA_038250335.1 of Caulobacterales bacterium. Taxonomy (GTDB): domain Bacteria; phylum Pseudomonadota; class Alphaproteobacteria; order Caulobacterales; family Caulobacteraceae; genus Brevundimonas. Next base: position 2,031 of record JBBSCK010000210.1, on the reverse strand, counting down.
GGCTGCGCTTCACGCCCTCGCCCAACCACGACGACGCCATGATGGACGCCCTGGTCACGGCCATGGACCGGCTGTGGACCCACTGCAACGTCGCCCGGATGCCCGTCGCGGCCTAGCCGTTTCACGGGGCGGTGTTTCGCAGTATGATCGCTGTATGAACATCCTCCGGCCGGTCCCAGCTGACGTTGTCGAGGAGGACGAGTTCTTTCTCATGTCAAACCTGCGTCCGAAGGACACTGGCCTGCCGATGGTGGTCTGGGTCAGCCATAAAGGCCACGCCCGCCATGATGCCCGGGTGAAGGTCAGTCGGACGGCGGGAGACCGGATTGATGTCGACGATTTGACTGTGGTCGGTGTCCGCCCTTCACCGACCTTGATCGAGGGTCCGCTCGACAGCGCGAGCCTGAAACTGGTGCAAAGCTGGACCAGGCTGAACGAGGCGGCGCTCGTTGGCTATTGGAACGGCGATCTCGGCACCGGAGACATGCTGCAGAGCCTGAAGCGCATCTAGTGGGCGACGACATCGGCGAGGTCATAACCGAGTCGATCCGGCATGGTGTCTACCTGAAGGTCACGGCCGTCCACGTGGCCACCGGCATCGAGGCGACGGCGGTCGGCCCGGCGGCGGAACCCAAGGCGGTCGAACGCCTCGCCATCGCCAAGCTCAAGCGGTTGATCGCCGCGCCCTGACACAAGATGTTGTGGCACCGGACCGGCGGGACTAGATAGTCCCTTCCTTTCCGCCAGCCCCGGATGCCGCCCGTGACCGCCCATTTCATCCACGACGCCTATTTCTCGCGCGGCCTCGCCCAGAGCGATCCGGACGTGTTCGCCGCCATCGAGGGCGAACTGCATCGCCAGCAGGAACAGATCGAGCTGATCGCGTCCGAGAACATCGTCTCCAGGGCCGTGCTGGAGGCGCAGGGGTCGGTGCTGACCAATAAGTACGCCGAGGGCTATCCCGGGCGACGCTACTATGGCGGCTGCGAATATGTGGACGTGACCGAGGACCTGGCGCGTGAGCGGGCCAAGACCCTGTTCGGCGCGGCCTTCGCCAACGTCCAGCCGCATTCGGGGGCCCAGGCCAACCAGGCGGTGTTCCTGGCCTTGCTGCAGCCCGGCGATACCTTCCTGGGCATGGATCTGGCGGCGGGCGGACACCTGACGCACGGCAGTCCGGCCAACCAGTCGGGCAAATGGTTCCGGCCGGTGACCTATTCGGTCAATCCCGACACCCATCTGATCGATTATGACCACGTCGCCGAGATGGCGCTGAAGGAGAAGCCCAAGCTGATCGTGGCCGGGGCCTCGGCCTACAGCCGCCACATCGACTTTGCCCGGTTCCGCGAGATCGCCGACAGCGTGGGCGCGTATCTGATGGTGGACATGGCCCACTATGCCGGTCTGGTGGCCGGCGGGGTCTATCCGAACCCGGTGCCGCATGCCCATGTGGTGACGACCACGACCCACAAGACCCTGCGCGGGCCGCGGGGTGGCCTGATCCTGTCCAACGATCTGGATCTGGGCAAGAAGTTCAACTCTGCGGTCTTCCCCGGCCTGCAGGGCGGGCCGCTGGAGCATGTCATCGCAGCCAAGGCCGTGGCCTTTGGCGAGGCGCTGAAGCCCGAGTTCAAGGCCTATGCGAAACAGGTCGTGCTGAACGCCCAGGCGCTGGCCGGCGTGTTGATCGAGCGCGGCCTTGCGGTCGTGTCGGGCGGCACCGACAGCCACATCGTGCTGGTCGATCTGCGGCCCAAGAGCGTGACCGGCAAGGCCACCGAGCTGCAGCTGGAACACGCCCTGATGACCTGCAACAAGAACGGTGTGCCGTTCGACACGGCCCCCTTCACCGTCACCTCGGGCGTGCGTCTGGGGACCCCCGCCGGCACCACGCGCGGCTTCGGCGTCGCCGAGTTCCAGCAGGTCGGGCACTGGATCGCCGATGTGGTCGCCAGCATGAACGGCGGCGACGAGGCCGATCCGGCCGTGATCGCCGAGGTATCGGGCAAGGTGCGGGAACTGACAGCGCGC
>JBBSCK010000209.1:0-2714 GCA_038250335.1 Caulobacterales bacterium | reverse complement strand
CTGGGGCCCGCATCCGCGCGGCCATCAAGGCCGAGGGTCTCGACGAAGCCAGTGCCGTCCTGAAGACCGACCGTGGCCCACAGGGGCAGGGCGCGCAGTCGCAGCCAGTCCGCCAGCCGTCGGGCCCCGTCGCCGAGGTTCTCGGGGGGCACTGGGTTGAAATCAAGGTGCAGGGGCGAAGCGAGCCTGATGCGTTCCACGACCCGTTTTACGTCCTGGGAGCGGCCCAGATCTGCGACCAGCACGGCGTCGCGCTCGACGACGATGGCCAGGTTCCGAACGCCCAGCGCGGCCACCAGGACACCGTCCGGTGCCCGCACCAGGCAGCCCTCCGAGTCCTCGAAGATGTGGGCGCCGACGTCGCCCTCGCCGGAGGCCGCCATGGCGTCCCAGGCCCCCATGTCGGACCAGGTGAAATCAACGGCCAGGACGCTGGCCAGATCAGTCTTCTCCATGACGGCATAGTCGATGGAGATCCGGGGCGCAGAGCTGAACGCCGGCCCCAGAACCAGCACCCGCGCACCGTCAAGGGCGGGCAAGGCGGCACGGGCGGACGCGGCCACGCCGGGCGCATGAATCGTCAGCTGATCCAGCAGCACGCCTGCGGAAACCATGAAGTTGCCGCTGTTCCACAGGTAGCCGCTCGCAATGTAGGCCGCCGCAGTGGCGCTGCCCGGCTTCTCGACAAAGGCATCCACGGCCGACAGGCCGGGTCCGACCGGCCGGATGTAGCCATAGGCGGCCGAGGGCGCGTCCGGCTTCACACCCAGTGTGACGATGCGCCCTGCCGCTGCGGCGGCACCGGCCTCGCGCACGGCATCGCGGAAGGCCTCGTGGTCGGGGATATGATGATCCGAGGCCACGAAAGCGGCGACGCCGTCGGGATTCTCGCGCCGGATCCAGGCCGCCGCCGCCGCCATCGCGGGCGCGGAATCACGGGCCTCCGGTTCCAGCAGAACCTGGGCCTCGATCCCGAGCTCGGCCAGCTGGTCCAGGATCAGCCGCCGGTGACTGACCCCGCCAACCACGACCACGGTCCCGCCGCCCTCGGCCAGGGGCGCAGTCCGGACGACGGCATCCTGGAACAGCGATCGATTGCCGGACAGGGGCAGGAACTGTTTCGGCCGCGACGGTCGCGACGCCGGCCAAAGACGCGTTCCGCCGCCGCCGCACAGGATGACCGGATAGAGAAACATCGCCCCCCAATAGCGACTTCACGGCAGAGCCGAAACAGGTCTTCGCGCGTGAATCAGGCATTGCGGCGACAGGGTGACACCGGGCCCTGCTGCGGCTACGGAGCGGCCCATGGACGAGAGCGAACGGCAATCCGAGGAGCGGGGCTGGGCCACGGCGAAGACGCTGGCCGAGGCCCTGCCCTATATCCAGGTCTATGACCGCGAGACGGTCGTTATCAAATACGGCGGCCACGCCATGGGCGAGGTCGCGGTGGCCAGACAATTCGCCGCCGATGTCGTGTTGCTGAAGCTGATGGGGGTCAACCCGGTCGTTGTGCATGGCGGGGGCCCGCAGATCAGCGCCATGCTGGACAAGGCCGGCGTCAAATCCGCCTTCGTCGATGGCCTGCGCGTCACCGATCGCGACACGATGGCTGTGGCGGAGATGGTTCTGTCGGGGGCCGTCAACAAGGAGATCGCCCACTGGATCACCGTCGCGGGCCGCGAGGCCGACGTGCGCGGCGTAGGCCTGTCGGGCAAGGACGCCGGCCTGCTGACCGTCGAGAAGACCACCCGCACCAAGCGCGATCCCGACAGCCTGATCGAGCACGAGGTCGACCTGGGCTTCGTCGGTGAACCGACGAAGGTGGACCCCAAGCTGATCGCGGGCCTGATTGCTTCGGAGACCGAGGACTGGGTGCCGGTCATCGCCCCGATCGGCGTTGCCGAGGATGGCCAGACCTACAACGTCAACGCCGACACTGTGGCGGGTGCCGTGGCGGGTGCGCTGAACGCCAAGCGGATGCTGCTTCTGACCGACGTCAAGGGCGTGATGAACAGGGACGGCGACATCATCCGCCAGATGACCCTGGCTCAGGCCCAGGCCCTGATCGACGACGGCACGGCCTCCGGCGGCATGATCCCCAAGCTTCAGACCGCCATGGCCGCCGTGCGCGCCGGGGTCGAGGCCGTGGTCATCCTCGACGGGCGCCGTCCCCACGCCATGCTGGTGGAGCTGTTCACCGAATATGGTGCCGGCACGCTGGTGAAGGCGTGAGCGTCGATCTGGGTCACATCAACGCCTGGGTCTTCGATCTGGACGACACTCTGTACCCGCGCGAGCAGGGGGTGATGGTTCTGGTTCAGGGGCGGATCAACGCCTTCATGGTCGATGCCGTGGGCCTGCCGTCTGAAGAGGCGAAGGTGCTGCAGAAGCAGTTCCTGAACGAGCACGGCACGACGCTGGCCGGCCTGATGGCCAACTATGCGATCGACCCGGCACAATTCCTGCGCGAGGTCCACGATGTGCCGCTTGACACGCTGGAGCCCAATCCGAGTCTCGACGCCGTGCTGGCGGGGCTGCCGGGCAAAAAATATGTCCTGACCAACGGCGCACGCTACCATGCGGCGCGCGTGCTGGACCGGATCGGCATCAGCGACCGGTTCGACGGCGTCTTCGCCATCGAGGACATGGACCTGACCCCCAAGCCCGCGCCCTCGACCTATCGCCATTTCCTCGAACGGTTCGGCGTCGATCCG
>JBBSCK010000208.1:0-2820 GCA_038250335.1 Caulobacterales bacterium | reverse complement strand
GGCCCGGCTGACGGGGCTGATCGATGTGGTCGACGGCCTCTTTCCCGAGGCGGGCCTGCACTATGTGCTGATCGACTATGCCGCCGAGTGGCTGGCGGGTGAGCCGGCCGCGGGGGACGACGCGGCCGAGGCTCAATTCATTTCGATCCGGGAAGCCATGGGTCGTGTCCAGTGGCACGAGACCCGCCGGGTGATCGCCGATGCCGTCAGCTTCCGTGGTCTTGAGGCCCGCGCCGAACTGGCTATAGAAAACGCGTCAAGGCGAACGACCTGTCCGCCTGAAGGGGAGCCACATCCATGATGCAACGTCTTTTCGCAGCGGCCGCAATGTCCGCTGCCCTGCTCGCACCGGCCGCCCACGCCCAGACTGATGCGATCAGCTTCACCCTGACCAACAACACCGAATACGTGCTGACGCACCTCTATATTTCCCTGCCGTCCACGGACGAATGGGAAGAGGACATTTTCGGTGCCGACGTGCTTGAGCCGGGCGACACCCTGGATATCTCGATCGACGACGGTCTCGACGAATGCGTCTATGATATCCGCGCCGATTTCGAGGACGGCGATTCAATCCAGATCGGCAGCGTCGATTTCTGCGAACTGGACGGTTCGGACCTCGTCGTCGAGTAGAACCCCTGTCCCGACCGCGCGATCGCGCCGGCTGAAGACTGAAAAGGCGGTCCGGAAGGGCCGTCTTTTTTTCGGCCGGGCCGGTATCGGTGGCGCCGACCTTCTTGCCGGGCTAGAACGCAATCTGTGGAGGATTCTGAATGAGTTATTTCGTTGCCGCCCTGCTGGTTCTGGCCCTGGTGCTGCTGTTCAGCGTGGTCAAGATCGTGCCCCAGGGGCGCGAGATGACGGTCGAGCGGTTCGGGAAATACACCAAGACCCTCAAGCCCGGGATCAGTATCCTGACGCCGTTCGTGGAACGGATCGGACGACGCATGAACATGATGGAACAGGTGCTGGACGTGCCCCAACAGGAGGTCATCACCAAGGACAACGCCATGGTGAAGGTGGACGCGATCGTCTTCATCCAGGTCATGGAGGCCTCGGCTGCGGCCTATCGGGTCGAGAACCTGCCGTATGCGATCACCCAACTCTGCTCCACCAACCTGCGGACCGTGGTCGGCTCTATGGATCTGGATGAGGTGCTGTTCCAGCGCGACAACATCAACTCCCGGCTGCTGACCGTGATCGACGCAGCGACAGAGCCCTGGGGCGTCAAGGTCAACCGGATCGAGATCAAGGACTTGACCCCACCGGTCGACATCACCAACGCCATGGCCCGGCAGATGAAGGCCGAGCGCGAACGTCGCGCGGTCATCACCGAGGCCGAGGGCGAGAAACAGGCCGCCATCGCCCGCGCCGAAGGAGCCAAGCAATCCGCCATCCTGCAGGCTGAAGGTCGCAAGGAGGCCGCCTTCCGCGACGCCGAGGCCCGCGAGCGCGCGGCCGAGGCCGAGGCCAAGGCGACGGCCATGGTGTCCCAGGCCATCGCCGCCGGCGATGTCAATGCGATCAACTATTTCGTCGCCCAGAAATACGTCGAGGCCTTAGCTGAACTGGCCCGCAATCCGACCGCCAAGACCGTGATCGTGCCCGCCGAGATGGGCAGCCTGGTCGGGACCATCGCCGGGATCGGTGAAATGGTGAACCTGGCGCGCGATCAGCAGCAGACCGGCCGCGTGGCACCGCCCGCGAGCCCGCGCGCGTCTCGCGGCGGCACCGTGCCCCCGACCAGCTGACTCAGGAGCGAGCCCTCATGGACGCCATCGTCGACATCTATGCCTCTCAGCCATTCTGGATCTGGCTGGCGATCGGTGTGGTCCTCCTCGCCATCGAGGCAGCCCTTTCCACCGAATGGCTGCTGTGGCCCGCCGCGTCGGCCGGCGTTGTTGCGGTGTTGACGGCCCTGGGATTGCGGCTGGGCTTCGGTGTCGAGGTCGGCCTGTTCGCGGCTCTAACCGTGCTGGCGACCCTGCTGTCGCGTCGACTGATCCAGCGGGTCAACCCGTCCGACGCGCCGGATATCAACGCCCGCGACAGCCGGCTGATCGGCCAGCGCGCGCAGGTCGTGCAGGCCTTCGTCGACGGCCGCGGCCGGGTCTTCGTCTCGGGCTCAGAATGGGTCGCAGAGATCGAGGGCGCGGCGCCTCTGGCGGGTGAGAGCGTGATCGTCGAAGGCTTTGAAGGGTCGAAATTGCGGGTCCGGGCGATCTGAAATGGTCGTCCTTTCGTCGGCCTTCCTCGGCGCCTGGGCGGCCCAAATCGGCAGCCTGAGCGCCTTCCTCGGCGGCTTTTCGGCGACGGTGCTCGTGACGCTGCTGATAGCGAACAACCTTGGCCGCGCCACCCAGTGGGCTATCGTCCTTACCGCCCTTTCGGCGGTGGCTTTCGTGGTTGCGGCGGTAGCCACTACAACCCTGGTGGCGGGCTCACATCCCGATGCGCCGGCCGCCGTCGCGCGAGCTGCCGCCCAAGGCCCGGCGCGAGCCATGGCGGCGGTCTGCTTTGCGCTCGGCGCCTATGCCTTGCTGGCCGCGGTCGGTTGCGCCGGCTGGCTACGGTCCCGACCGCTCGGCTTCATCACAACAGGTCTGGCGATCCTTGGGGGTTTCGCAATGACAGTGATATTCGCGGGGCTCTGACCCCCTAACCTCGCATATCCTCGATCCCCCGGTTGGCGAGGCCGTCCGCGCGCTCGTTGAGCTCATGGCCGGCATGGCCCTTCACCCAGTGCCATTTGACCTCGTGCCGGGCCCGGGCGGCGTCGAGGCGTTTCCACAGGTCCTCGTTCTTGACCGGCTTCCTGTC
>JBBSCK010000207.1:0-2913 GCA_038250335.1 Caulobacterales bacterium | reverse complement strand
TTTCCATCCGGGGAGCATGACACACGCCAGTTAACGTCTCCTCCCTGTCGCGCAGCGATGGGGAGGTGGATCCGGAGCGAAGCGGAGGAGACGGAGGGGGGCTTCGTGCACGCAGAACCCCTCCGTCTGCTCGCAAGGGCTCGCATCCACCTCCCCATTCGCCCTGCGGCGAACGGGGAGGAGACGGCGGCTGCCTCCCGCGCTAAACCGCCGCGACCCCTTACATGGAGCCTGTCATGTCCATCACCGCCCGCCTGACCGAACTCGGCATCGAACTGCCCCAGCCCGCCGCAGCCGTGGCCAACTATGTGCCGTTCGTGCGCACCGGCAATCTGGTCCACATCTCGGGCCAGCTGTCGAACGACGCCTCGGGCGGGCTCAAGGGCACGGTCGGCGTCGATGTCGCCCCGGAACAGGCCAATGCCGGGGCGCGCCTGTGCGGCATCAACCTGCTGGCCCAGCTGAATGCCGCGCTGGACGGCGATCTCGACCGGGTCGTGCGCATCGTCAAACTGGGCGGCTTCGTCCAGGCGGGACCGGGCTTCACCGCCATTCCGGCCGTCATCAACGGCTGTTCGGACCTGATGGTCGAGGTGTTCGGCGACGCCGGTCGCCACGCCCGCTCGGCCGTCGGCGTCTACCAGCTGCCCCTCGGCTTCGCCGTCGAGGTGGACGCCATCGTCGAGGTGCGGTGAGCCCCCAGCCTCAGTTCACCCTCCAGGTCCACGACAGCCTCGCCGCCATCGGCCGCGAGGCCTGGGACGCCTGCGCCGCCCCGACCGGCGACCCGTTCGTCAGCTTCGACTTCCTGCACGCCTGCGAGGCCTCGGGCAGTGCGGTGGCACGACAGGGCTGGGGCCCGCGCCACCTGACCCTGATGGGGCCGGACGATGCGGTGCTCGGCTGTATGCCGCTCTATCTGAAGGGCCACAGCCAGGGCGAATACGTCTTCGACCATTCGTGGGCCGACGCCTACCAGCGCGCGGGCGGGCAGTATTATCCCAAGCTGCTGGGGGCCATCCCCTTCACCCCCGCCACCGGCCCCCGCTTCCTGCATCATCCCGACACCGACGAGGCCACCGTCCGCGCCGCGCTCATTCAGGGGGCCCTGACCCTGACCGAGCGGCTCGGCGTCTCGTCGCTGCACGTCAACTTCCCGACCACCCCCGAATGGTCGGCGATGGGCGAGGCCGGCATGCTGCGCCGTCAGGACATGCAGTTCATCTGGCGCAACGAGGGCTACCAGACCTTCGACGACTTCCTCGCCGCCCTGTCGTCCAGCCGCCGCAAGACCATCCGCCGCGAGCGCCGCGACGCGCAAGGCCATCTGGACATCCGCGTTTTGACTGGCTCTGACATCTCGGAGGCCCACTGGGACGCCTTCTTTGACTTCTATCAGGACACCGGCGAGCGCAAATGGGGCCGCCCCTATTTGACCCGCGCCTTCTTCTCGATGATCGGCCAGACCATGGCCGACCGCATCGCCCTCATCATGGCCTTCCGGGGCGACACCCCGATCGCCGGAGCGCTGAACTTCATCGGCCGCGACGCCCTGTACGGCCGCCAGTGGGGCGCACTCGAGGAGGTGCCCTTCCTGCATTTCGAGCTCTGCTACTATCAGGCCATCGAGTTCGCCATCACGCACGGCCTGTCCCGCGTCGAGGCCGGGGCGCAAGGGGAACACAAGATCGCCCGGGGCTATCTCCCCTCCCCCGTCCACTCCGCCCACTGGATCGCCGACCCCGCCCTGCGGACGCCGGTCGCGCGCTATCTGGAGCAGGAGCGGGCGGGGGTGGAGGCAGAGATCGCGGCGATGACGGCGGAGTTGTCACCGTATCGGACGACGGACGCCTGACCCTGTTCCGCTCATCCCCGCGAAAGCGGGGACCCAGTTCTGTTGTGAGGCACGGAGTCAGGGATAGCGGTCGAAACGAACGTCCATCCAGTCATCGCCCAAAGCACTGGGTCCCCGCTTTCGCGGGGATGAGCGGAGTGAGCGTATTTGCGCTACCCTCCGCGAATCCCATGCCCATCCGCCGCCTCCCGCCCGAGACCGTCAACCGCATCGCCGCCGGCGAGGTGGTCGAACGGCCGTCCAGCGCCATCAAGGAGCTGGTCGAGAACGCGCTCGACGCCGGGGCTACCCGGATCGAGGTCCAGGCCGACGGCGGCGGCCTGTCGCGCATCCTGATCGCCGACGACGGCCACGGCATGGCCCCGGACCAGCTGGCCCTGGCCGTCGAACGCCATGCCACCTCCAAGCTGGAACCCGACGATGCGGGCGACGTCGACCTGCTGCGTATCTCCACCCTCGGCTTTCGCGGCGAGGCGCTTCCTTCCATCGGCTCGGTCGCGCGGCTGACCATCACCAGCCGCAGCGAGGGCGGCGACGCGCACCAGATCACGGTGGAGGGCGGCGACACCCGCCCGGTGGCTCCCGCCGGCTTCCCCGGCCCGCACGGCGCCCGCGTCGAGGTCCGCGACCTGTTCTACGCCACCCCCGCCCGGCTGAAGTTCATGAAGTCCGAACGCTCCGAGGCCATGGCCATCTCGGAGGAGATCAAGCGTCAGGCCATGGCCCACGAAGCCGTCGCCTTCACCCTCGATCTCGACGGCAAGACCACCCTGCGCCTGCCCGCCGAACACCCCGGCGACGTCGGTCGACTGAAGCGGCTGGCGGCTCTGCTGGGCCGCGATTTCGAGGCCAATGCCCTGCTGATCGATCAGGCGCGGGACAACGTCCGCCTCACCGGCTACGCGGGCCTGCCCACCTACAATCGGGGCAACGCGGCCCACCAGTATCTGTTCGTCAACGGCCGCCCGGTGCGCGACCGGCTGCTGCAGGGCGCCCTGCGCGGCGCCTACGCCGATTTCCTGGCGCGGGACCGCCACCCGCTGGCGGCCCTCTATGTG
>JBBSCK010000206.1:0-2915 GCA_038250335.1 Caulobacterales bacterium | reverse complement strand
GGTGCCGGAATGCCTGAAACTGCAGCTGATCGAGCGCAATCGCTTCGATCCGGCCATGGCGGTGCTGCTGGACAATCTGGAGCTTCTCGCCCGGCGAAATCTGGCGGCGCTGCGGACCGCCTGCGGCGTCGACGGCGAGGATCTGGCCGAGATGATCAGCGAGCTCAAGGCGCTGACGCCCCGCCCCGGTGCGGGCTTTGCCGGCGAGGTGGCCCAGACCGTCATCCCGGACGTTCACGTCCGCCCTGACCCGGCGGGGGGCTGGCGGGTCGAGCTGAACTCCGACACCCTGCCGCGTCTGCTCGTGGACAAGCGCTATCACGCCACGGTCTCGGCGGGGGCCAGGAGCGCGGCGGAGAAGGCCTTCGTGGCCGACTGCGCCGCCCAGGCCACCTGGCTGGTCAAGTCGCTGGATCAGCGCGCCAAAACCATTCTGAAAGTCGGCTCCGAGATCGTTCGCCAGCAGGATGCCTTCCTCGCGTTCGGCGTCGAGTTCCTGCGGCCGCTGAACCTCAAGACCGTGGCCGACGCCATCGGCATGCACGAGTCGACCGTCTCGCGCGTGACGTCCAACAAATACGTTTCGACCCCGCGCGGCGTGTTCGAGCTGAAATTTTTCTTCACTGCGGCGATCCAGGCCACCGACGGCGGCGCCAGTCATTCGGCTGAAGCCGTCCGCCATCGGATCAAGGCCATGATCGATCACGAGAACCGCGACGGCGACGTGCTGTCGGATGACCGGATCGTCGAGATCCTGAAGGAGGCGGGCATCGACATTGCCCGCCGCACGGTGGCCAAATATCGCGAAGCGCTGCGGATTCCGTCGTCGATCGAGCGGCGCCGCATGCTGAAGACCGGCTGAATCCACCCAAGTCTGTGGCCCCATCGCGCAAGCGTGACCGAAAAACCGCCGTTGCCGATTGACACTTTCCGCGACCGGTCGCGTTCTGTGCCTATGCAAGTCCAGGTCAGCGGCAAGCACCTTGATGTCGGCGAAGCGTTAGGCTCGCGCATCTCCCTTGAACTCCAGGAAGGCGTCGGAAAATACTTCGAACGCGGCGGTGAAAACGCCGAGGTCGTTGTGTCCAAGGACGGTTACGGCTTCAAGGTGGACTGTTGGGTCCGCCTTGCCTCGGGCCAGACCCTCGTCACGACGGGGCTTGGGGGCGACGCCCATGCGGCCTTCACCGAAAGCCTCGAGAAGCTGGAAAAGCGGGTCCGGCGCTACAAGCGCCGGCTGAAGGATCATCATATCGGCCCCAGAGGCCTGTCGCCCGAGAAGACCGAGGATGCGGCGCGCGATGTCGCGCGCAGCATCGTGTTGCGCGATCCCGACTCGGTCGCCGATGACGCCTTTGGCGAGGCGGGTGAAGACGGGCCGCCGCCCACCGGGATGGTGATTGCCGAGAGTGTCTCGGAGATTCGCACGATTACGGTCGGTCGTGCGGTGCTGGAACTGGACATGACGGGCTATCCGGTGGTGCTGTTCCGCAACGCCGCCCACGGGGGGCTGTCGGTCGTTTATCGTCGGCCCGACGGCAACGTCGGCTGGATCGACCCGGAGCGAACGGGATCGTTGAACGGGCACCGTTCTGTAAACGGTTCCGGGGTATAGACCTTCCCAGGCGTGCGGGAACCGTCTAGACGGCGCGCGCGTCATGGCCGGGCTACCCCTCGAACCAGGAGTCGGGACGATCAATGGATATTGGTGAACTGCTGCTACCGGACGGGATCGTCCTGAAAGGTGGTGCGTCGTCCAAACGGCAGGCCTTGCACCTTGTGGCCTCTGCTGCGGCTTGCGCCCTGGATGTCCCGGAAAACTCTGTGTTCGACGCGCTGATGGAGCGCGAGGCGCTGGGCTCGACCGGTCTGGGCTCTGGCGTGGCCGTCCCCCATGCGAGACTCGACGGCATCGCCTCAGTCAAGGCCGTGTTCGTCAGGCTGGATACGCCTGTCGCCTATGGGGCGGTCGACGATCGCCCTGTGGATCTGCTGTTCGCCCTGTTCGCTCCGCCGCGGGACGGTGCCGAGCACCTTCGGGCCCTGGCCGCCGTGTCGCGCTTCCTGCGCTCGTCCGAGATGCGCGAGCAGTTGCGCCAGGCCCGGACGTGCGACGCGATCCAGGCGCTGTTCGTTCGTCAGTCCAGCATTGCGGCCAGCGCGGCCTGAGGCCAGCCTGCCGGGGTCAGTGGACCGACACCGGTGCCAGTTCGTGGGCGACGGCGGCGGCGAACGCCGTTTCACGGTCAAGCATGACAGCCAGGCGCTCCCCGTCGGCGCTGTGCACAGCATAAAGAATCTGGTCCGGATCGATCATGATCCCCTGTGAGTCCGCCAGCGGCGTGTCCGCCAGGACATCCGCCGCGCTGATCTCGCGCACGTAGACGAGGTCTGGCGCACCCAGTCCTCTGAAATCTTCACTTGTCATCACTGGCGTCATCCGGACCGCCTCCTGTTGGTAAAAAGACAACGCCTCATCCGCACGGCGGGTTCTCCGCTGCGTCGAAGCGTCGTCAGGAAATGAGTAATCAGCTGGTGCTGATGGGAATGTGGCGCACGGCCTGCGCTGCAACAGGACGTGTCAGTTCAACATGCAGCAGCCCGTGCTCCATCCGCGCCCCCTCGACCTCCAGCCCGTCGGCCAGGACGAAGCTGCGGACGAACCCGCGGGCGGCGATGCCGCGATGCAGGAAGGCCTGGTCGGGCGAGGCACTTTCGCGCTTGCCGGAAATCGTCAGATGCCGCCCGTCCAGCGTAATCGCCAGATCGTCCGGCCCGAAGCCGGCCACGGCCAGCGAGATGCGCACCGAACCCTCGCCGATCTGTTCCACATTGTAGGGGGGATAGCTCTCGGCCGCCGCCTTGGCTGCGCGGTCGATCAGGGCGCGGGTCTGGTCGAACCCCAACAGAAAGGG
>JBBSCK010000205.1:0-2947 GCA_038250335.1 Caulobacterales bacterium | reverse complement strand
TCCTCGACGGCTGCGGCCTGCCGGAGGCCTGGACAGGGCGACGCCATTTCACGGTCGGCGAACTGGGCCTGGGGACCGGCCTGAACCTCTGCGCCCTGCTCGACCTGTGGAAGCAGACCCGACCGCCACAGGGCCGGCTGCACGTCTTCTCGGTCGAAGGCTATCTTCTCCCTGCAGCCGACGCCCGGCGCGCCCTGGCGGCATGGCCCGACATTGCGCCGACGTCTGCCGCCCTGCTGGCCCAATGGCCCGCAGCGACCCCGGGCTTTCACCGGATCGATCTGCCCGATCTCCATGCCGTGATCGATGTGGCCATCGGCGACGTCGACTGGGCACTGGCGGAATGGAGCGGCCGCGCCGACGCCTGGTTCCTTGACGGGTTCTCGCCGGCGTTGAATCCGGCGATGTGGTCACAGTCCGTCCTCGACCTCGTCGCCGCCCGCTCCGCGCCGGATGCGCGGCTTGCGACCTTCACCGTCGCGGGCGCAGTCCGACGCACGCTCGCCAACTGCGGCTTCACCGTCGAAAAGCATCCCGGCCATGGGCGCAAGCGCGAGCGGCTCGAAGCGCGACGGCCCGGACCGCCACCGACACCCCCGCCCCCGCCTTCGGTGATCGTCATCGGGGCCGGCATCGCCGGGGCTTCGGTCGTCCGCGCGCTTAACGCCTCGGGTCTGTCGGCACTGCTCGTCGAGGCAGAGGGCAAAGGGACGGGAGCGTCGGGTTTTCCATCGGCCCTCGTGACGCCCCGCTTCGATCTGGGCGACGCGGCGATTGCCGCCCTGTTCGCCCAGGCCCTTGAACGCGCCGACGCCCTCTACAGCCCCGTGCCCGGCGCGGTCCTGGCCCGGGGCGTGCTGCAGCTGACCGCCACGGACAGGGACGCGGCGCGGTTCGCGCGGATTGTGGCCCAGCCCCTGTGGTCAGAAGGTTGTCTGGGCCTTGTCGATCCCGTCGGGGCGTCGGCCCGGGCAGGCGAGACTGTCGCAGGCCCCGGCATGGACATGACCCCGGCCTTCACCCTGGCCCCGGCGGCGGTCCTCACCGCCTGGCTGGAGACCGTCCCGGTCAAACCAGGCCGCGCCAGCCGGATCGAGCCCGCGTCCGGCGGCGGCTGGCGCGTTATGGACTCGGACGGAGGCTGCGTGGCGCAGGCCGACGCCGTGATCGTCTGTGCCGGAGCCGGGACCTCGGCGCTCCTGCCCGGGATTGCCCTGTCTCCGGTTCGTGGCCAGGCGGACTGGGTGACCGGATCAACCGCGCCCGCCATGGCCTGGGGCGGCTATGTCGCGCCGACGGCGGAAGGCCTGCTGTTCGGCGCGACCCATGACCGGGGCGACAGCGATGCGACCGTCAGGGCGGACGACACCGTCCGCAATCTGGCGACGCTCGCCGCCCGCCTGCCGGACCTCGCGGCGCGCCTCGACGGCGCAACGCTGCAGGCGCGCGCCGCCGTCCGGGCGACCACACGCGACCGGCTGCCGGTCGCCGGTGCCGTGCACGGACACCCGGGGCTGTTCGTCCTGGGCGGACTGGGATCGCGCGGATTCTGTCTGTCGCCCCTGCTGGGCGAACATCTGGCCGCGCTCGTCATGGACCGGCCTTCGCCCCTGCCACGCCATGTGGCCGAGCGGATCTCGCCCGGGCGGGCGGCGATCGCGCCGCTTGCGCAACCCGCTGCTCTGCGGGACGCTTAGACCGGGTAAACCCTCAGGAGATCGCCCATGCCGCGTCTCGTCGCCGTTCTGGCCTCTGCCGTCGTCCTCGCATCCTGCGCGCCTGCGGGGACCGGGGCACCGGGCGTCCAGGCCGCGACGGGGGACCATACGCTCCGACAGTGTTTCCAGCCGCAACGGGTCATCAACTTCCGCCAGGGTGAGGCCCAGCAGGTCAATGTGCGCGTGCTGGGCGGCGACGTCTATCAGATCAGCTCCGCCGGTTGCCAGGACCTCGGGTCCACCAACGGCCTGACCATCACGCCGGCGACAGGGGTCGGCGACAGGCTGTGCGTGGGCGATACGGCACGGATCACCGTGCTGAACCCCACCTTCCCCCAGGGCGCGTGCCTCGCCCGCATCGATCGCGTCTTGACCCGGGCCGAGGTCGAGGCCCTGCCCTCGCGCCAGCGGCCCTGAGTTCAGGTCTTCTGAGCGTAGCCCAGCCGCTGGTTCAGCTTCTCGATCAGGTCGATGGCCGTGTCGGCGATGACCGAGCCGGGCGGATAGACGGCGGCGGCGCCCATATCGATGAGGGTCTGGACGTCGCCCGGCGGGATCACTCCCCCAACGGTGATCATGATGTCCGGCCGCCCCAACTTCTCCAGTTCGGCCTTCAGAGCGGGCACCAGCGTCAGATGCCCGGCCGCCAGCGACGAAGCCCCTACGACATGAACGTTGTTGGCCACCGCGTCGCGCGCGGCTTCGGCCGGGGTCTGGAACAGCGGACCGGCCACCGCGTCCAGCCCCAGATCGCCATAGGCGGTGGCCACCACCTTCTGGCCCCGATCATGCCCGTCCTGGCCCAGTTTGGCGATCAGGATCCGGGGCGGTCCACCGTCGTTCTCGACGAAGGCCGCAACCATGTCGCGGGCCCGGCTGATCTTCGGATTGGACCCGGCCTCGCGGGCATAGACGCCCGAGACGGTCTTCACCGTCGCCACATGGCGTCCGAAGGCGGCCTCCAGCGCGTCCGACATCTCGCCCACCGTCGCATGGGCGCGGGCCGCGCGGACGCACAGTTCCAGCAGGTTCTCAGACCCCCGGGCCCCCTCGGTCAGGGCGGTCAGCGCCGCCTGGACAGCATCCTCGTCCCGCTCTGAGCGCAGCCGCTTCAGCTTCTCGATCTGGGCCGCCAGCACCGCCGCATTGTCGACCTTCATCACCGGGATGTCGTCGGGCGTGTCGTTCAGATAGCGGTTCACGCCGACCACCGTCTGCTGGCCCGTATC
>JBBSCK010000204.1:0-2980 GCA_038250335.1 Caulobacterales bacterium | reverse complement strand
GGGCGACTATGCGCCGCACAATGGTGATCGGTCCATGAAGGGTCAAGCTGCATGACCGTCGCACCTGCCGCCAAACCGGGTTCCGGTACCGTCGAGAACGCCCTTATGGGCGGGCGGGTCCGGCTGCGCCAACCTGTGAAGGGCTATCGCGCGGGCATGGATGCGGCCCTGCTGGCGGCAGCGATCGTGGCCGAGCCGGGCATGCGGGTCATCGAGGCGGGCTGTGGGGCGGGCGCCGTGCTGATGCAGGCTGCGGCGCGGCGGCCCGGCGTGGCCTGGACGGGGCTGGAGCGCGATCCGGTCATGGCGACGCTGGCGCGCGAGAACGCGACGTTGAACAGCGTGGACGCCGACATCGTCACCGGCGATGTGGCGGCGGGCTTTCGGGCGCTGGCGCTGGAGCCGTTCGACTGGGCGGTCAGCAATCCACCCTTCTTCGACGACGCCGGTGCCCTGCGGGCCCCCTCCCCCGGCAAGCGCGGGGCCTGGATGGCCGACGACGGGCTGGCGGCATGGACGGGGTTCCTGCTGAAGGCGGTGCGCGAGGGCGGGCGGATCGCGATGATCCACCGCGCCGACCGGCTGGCCGACCTGTTGAACCTGCTTGGCGAAACAGCGGGATCATTCGTCATCAGACCAATCCATCCGTATGCGGACGAAATGGCGAAGCGGGTACTGATCCAGGCGGTCAAGACCGGCAAGGCCCCGCTGCGCCTGCTGCCGCCGCTGGTGCTGCACGACCGGTCAGGAGCCAAGCATACGGCGGAGGCGGAGGCGGTGATGCGCGGCGAGGCGGCGCTGGGGTGGTGACGGGGTGGCCGGTCGGGTGATTAATGGATAGTGATCAGTGGTCGCAGGGTTCCGAAGGGAGCCAGCGGCGCAGGACTGCGCCAGATCAACCAACAACCACTATCCACCAACCCCTTTCGGCCCCTTCCATGTCCCTGCGCCCCCTCTTCGTCACCCAGGTCTATGAGGCCTCGCTGGCCGCCACGCCCGGCTTCGAGGCGTTCAACGCCGGGCTGGCCGACGCCTGCCACATGTTGGCCGTCGAGGATCACGCCGGGCGGGCCTGGTGCCGCGAGCACGGCTATCGCGGCTATACCTCCTACGGCTCGCTGACCGACCTGCCGCAGCGGATGCCCGAGTTCGGCGAGCTGAAACGCCATCTCGACAAACACGCGGTCGCCTATGCCCGGGCGTTGAATTTCGACCTGGCGCGCAAGCCGCGGCTGGACAGTTTGTGGGTCAACATCCTCAAGCCCGGCGGCGGGCATTCGGGCCATATCCACCCCCACGCCTTTCTGAGCGGCACCGTCTATGTCGAGGTGCCCGACGGGGCCTCGGCGCTGAAGCTGGAGGACCCGCGCCTGCCGATGATGATGGCCCGGCCGGCAGTGCACGCCGACGCGCCCGAGGCGGAAAAGCCCTTCGTCTATCTGGCCCCGCGCCCCGGCACGGTGCTGATCTGGGAAAGCTGGCTGAGGCACGAGGTGCCGCCGAACGCGGCCAAGGCCGAGCGGATTTCGATCAGCTTCAACTACGCGTGAGGCGAATCCGGAGGCGGCGCTGTAACCATCGACCGCGCCTTGGCGAATGACTGAGGCCGACACCGGCCAAGGTCTTCAATCCCAAGGAAACGCACCATGATCATCACCAGAAAGGGCGCCGCCCTCGCCTCCGCCGCCGCCATGCTGGCCGTCTCGGCGCTCGCCGGATCGGCCATGGCGGGCGACCCGCCCGCAGGCAGCCGCGGTATGTCCGTCGCCGCCACCGACACCGTCCACTGCTATGGCGTCAACACCTGTAGCGGCACCGCCGACTGCGCCACCACCACGCACGAGTGCAAGGGCCAGAACAGCTGCCGCGGCCAGGGCTTCAAGGCCATGACCGCCGTGGCCTGCCTGACGGCCGGCGGCGTCATCGGCGACCTCGTCCCCGCTTCGTAAGGTCGCCTGTCGGAAGACCGGCGCGCCCTCTCCCCAACCCCCCTGGGTGCCGGGCGCGCCGGTCGACTGATGGCCCTGAACATGCCCCGGATGAACACCGCCATTCCCGGCCGACCCGGCCTGACCGGCTTTGGCCTCGGCCTGCGCCCGCAACACTATCCGACGTTTCTGGACAGCCCGCCCGAAGTGGACTTTCTCGAGATCATCTCGGAGAATTTCATGGTCGCCGGCGGGCGGCCGCTGGCGACGCTGGATGCCCTGCGTGAACGCTATCCGATGGTGATGCACGGGGTGTCGATGTCGATCGGCTCGGCCGACGGTGTTGATCTCGCCTATCTTCGACGGCTCAAGACGCTGGCCGACCGGGTCCGACCCGCCTGGGTGTCAGACCACCTGTGCTGGACCGGCGTACACGGACGAAACACCCACGACCTGTTGCCCCTGCCCTATACGGAGGAGGCTCTGGCAGTGGTCTGCGACAACATCCGCATCGCCCAGGACGTGCTGGAGCGACCGATGGTGATCGAGAATCCGTCCAGCTACCTGACCTTCGCCGCCTCGGAGATGACCGAATGGGCCTTCCTGTCCGAGATGTGCGCGCGCTCCGGCTGCGCCCTGTTGCTGGACGTCAACAATATCCACGTCAGCGCCGTGAACCACGGGTTCGACGCGCTGGAGTTCCTGAACAATGTCCCGGTCGATCGGGTGTGGCAGATCCATCTGGCGGGCCACACGGCGAACGGCGACCTGTTGATCGACACCCATGACCAGCCCGTGCCCGATCCGGTCTGGCGGCTTTACGACGCCGCCTGCCGCCGGTTCGGGCCGGTGGCGACGATGATCGAGCGCGACGACAATATTCCGCCGCTGGAGGACCTGCTGGCCGAGCTGGAGGTCGCGCGTCTGGTGGCGGCCGGGGCGCTGGCCGATCGCAGGAGCGCGGCGGCATGAGCCTGCTGGCGCTGCAGGACGCGCTGCAGGACCACATCCTGGGGGGTGACGCGGACATCGCCTCACATCTGGACGCGCCG
>JBBSCK010000203.1:0-2987 GCA_038250335.1 Caulobacterales bacterium | reverse complement strand
GCTGATGGCCTCGGCGAAGGCGGGGGCGCGAGCTTTCAGGGCGGCCTGATAGCGTTTCATGGCGTCGATGCGATCGGCGCGGGGGCGGTCGGCCCAGTCGGGGAAGGCGGTGCGGGCGGCCTCGACGGCGGTGCCGACCTGGTCGGTCGAGGCTTCGTTGCCGCGCCAGACGCGGGCCTCGGTCGCGGGATCGAAGGAGGCGAAACCGTCGCCCGCGCCCTCCGTCCAGCGGCCGTCGATACAGAGTTTGCCGTCGCTCATTCGTTCAACTCCGCTCATCCCGGCGAAAGCCGGGATCACGTTCTTTCGCGAGGCAGGGTGCGCAGGTTTCACTCCGGTGCATCCCGGTGGATGGGTCTCGCCCAAAGCACCGGGTCCCGGCTGTCGCCGCGATGAGCGGCAAGTGGTGGCTCACGATTTCACCCGAACGGTGTCGCCGGTCCGCACCTTCAGCGCATCCGCCACCTCTGTCGCAAGCCGAACGGCATCTCCTTCGATCGCCGCCTTGCCCCGGACGGCGCGAAAGGCGGCGATGCTGTCGGTGGAGATCAGCGACGGCAGCTCGGCCTCGACCGTGTCGGCCAGCACGACGGTCAGGCGCCGCGCATCGCGAACGGTGCGAATATGGTCGCGTGAGCAGGTGACTGTCGGGCCGGCGTCGAAGATGTCCACCAGACCGTTGGGGCGGAACCCTTCGCTTTCCAGCAGGGCCATGGCGGCGACCCCCTGGGGGTGGACCTTGCCGATCACGGCACGGGCGGGCTCCGGCAGAAGTTCGACGTAGATCGGGTGGCGGGGGGCAAGGTCGAGAATGAACTGTTTGTCGGTCGAGCCGGTCATCATGTCGGCCTGATCGAACTCCATCGGAAAGAACTTGTGCGCCACATGGTCCCAGAAGGGACAGGCCCCGTCGGGGGTGAAGACGCCCCGCAGCTCGGCCAGCACGGTCTCGGCGAACAGGTCGGGCTGGGCACCGATCAGCATGTAGCGCGACTGTGACAGCAGCCGACCCGCGCCGCCCTTGCGCCGGTCGGCCTTCAGGAACAGCGAGCCGACCTCGGTCCAGCCGGTGCATTCGTTGACGAGCTGCAGCGTCTGGTGCTCCAGCCTGATGTCGAGGGACGGCGAGGACGATGCGTTGTTGGCCACCCGGAACGAGAAGAACGGCCGCTTCAGGCCGACCGTCGCCTTCACGCTCGCGATCCCGTCCACGTCGCCGGTGTCGGTCTCCTCCATCATCAGCGTGTACCAGCGGGCCTGCGGTGGCAGGTCGCCGGAAAAGCTGTCGCGGCTGACGTCGAGGCGATCGGTCAGCTGGTCCGGGTCCTCGGGCAGGCTGGTGAAGCCCGGGCCGGACAGGATGGCCAGTTCCAGCAGGTGATCCAGGTCGGCGGGCACCGCGGGTCGGATGACGAGCATCAGAGGGTCTCCATGCGGAGACGCTTCAGCCGTTCGGCGTCGATTTCGCCCGATGCGATCTTGCACAGCATCAGGGTCGAAAGCTGCGCTCGCTCGACGAAGCTATCGGGCCAGGCGAA
The DNA here is from genome assembly GCA_038250335.1 of Caulobacterales bacterium. Lineage (GTDB taxonomy): Bacteria > Pseudomonadota > Alphaproteobacteria > Caulobacterales > Caulobacteraceae > Brevundimonas. The sequence goes on along the minus strand of JBBSCK010000203.1, from coordinate 1,449 downwards.
CTCCTCCGGCGAGTGGATCAGCCCCCCCCGAACGCCCAGGGTGTCGATGTTCGGCAGACCCGCCGCATGCAGGTTGTTGCCCTCGCACACCCCGCCACTGGGCGACCAGGCGATGGTCTGGCCCAGCAGGGCACCGGTTTCACGGACCGCCTCGAACAGGGCGGTCTGGGAGGCGTCCATGGGCTTGGGCGCGCGGGTCATGCCGCCGTGAAGGTCCAGTGCCAGGCCTTCGAACGGGCGCGCGGCGACGATTCCGGCGATGGCGTCTGTGATCCAGGCGGAGGCCTCGGCATCCGGTACCCGCACATTGAAACGGACTACGGCGTTGTCGGCGACGACGTTCAGCGCGCCGCCGCCAGAAATCTTCGCCACATTGACGGTGACGCCGTCGCGCCGGCCGTTCAGGTCATGCAGGGCTGCGGCGATGATGGCCGCGCCGGCGATGGCGTTGGCCCCCTCGTGGAAGGCGCGGCCGGCGTGGGCCGACCTGCCGGTCACGACGAGATGGAAATTGCCGCTGCCCTTGCGTGCCCCCGCCAGCGTGCCGTCGGCCAGCGCCGGTTCGTAGGTCATGCCGACATGGCCGCGTGCGCCCAGCTCGGCCAGCAGGGGGGCCGATCCCGGAGAACCGATCTCCTCATCGGGCGACAGCAGGACGGTCCAGCCGACGCGCGCGCGGTCCGGGTGGGTCTCGAAGGCGGCGAGGGCGGCCAGCATGACCGAGATTCCGCCCTTCATATCGGCGATGCCCGGCCCGTTCAGTGCGCCGTCCGGCCGCTCGGTCACGGTCTTGAAGGGGCTGTCCACCGGATAGACGGTGTCATAGTGGCCGGTCAGGACGACCTGGACAGGTGCCCCTGGTCGGCAAACGATCTGCAGGGCGTCGCCATGGGCCTCGGTCCGCACCGCACCGTCGTCGCCGACGACCTTCGATTCGCCGGCGGGCACACGCGTCGTCTGCGCCGGAAGGTGCCACGCCTCACTTTCCAGAACATCCAGCACGCGCGCCAGTCCGTGCGGGTTACGGCTTCCAGAGTTGATGTTGGACCAGGCCACGGCGCGATCGACGATGGCGCTCCCCTGGCCCTCTACATGGTCCAGCACGGCCTGATCGGGGGGGGAAATCCTCATCGGCCGGACCCTAGAGGGTGATCGTGCCGGATGGAACCGGCCCGACCTGCGCAAAACGCGTGCCGCGGAGTCTTGCTCAGGTACAGGGAGCGGTGACGAGTATCCCTGTCATCCGGGAGGACTGATCATGAATGATCGGCTTCGCGCCATGAATTCAGTAACCCCGATCACAGCGGAGGCGGAGGCCCTGCGCGCGGGGGGCTCCAGCGCAATCCCGATCTTGGTCGGCGTCGGCGTCGTTGTCGGTCTGGTCATCCTGGGCTCGACCTTCGTGCATCCCGAAATACTCCAGAATGCGGTGGCCCAACCTATCTCCGG
>JBBSCK010000202.1:0-3013 GCA_038250335.1 Caulobacterales bacterium | reverse complement strand
GGGGAGGGGCAGGGGGGTCTGGTCGCGCGGCGTCAGGCCCTCGCCCAGCACCCGGACCCGGGCCGCATCGGGAAACCGTCGCAGCGCAGTGGCCAGGTCGGGCACGCGCGTGGAGCCCTCCACCGGGGTCGCCTCAGGCAGGGCGACGACGACATCGCCCGGTCCGGTGTTGACCGGTGCCGCTGCGTCCCGCGTCAGGACGATCAGGGTCCCGCTGCGGAGCACGGCACCCGGCGGGAACAGGGTCATGGCGGCAAGCGCTCCGACCGCCAGCTGCAGGCCGAAAAGGACCCCGATCCGCCATCGGGGGGACCGGTCCTCCGGCGAGGCTGACCGCTGCCACAAGACTGTCCGGCCCAACGACAAGGCGACGGCTGCCGTGAGGACGATCAGGGTCCACAGCCGGGGATCAAGGACGTCGAGGGTCAACGGAGCGCGTCCAGGTAGCGCTGGCCGCGTGGACTGGCGGGCTCGCGGCGACGCACGGCGGGCTCCGGCCGCGCCTGCGCACGCCACAGCTGGGTCCGCAGGGCACGGCGGCAGGCGAGACAGGCCGGGTCGTTACGGACAGCGTCGATGGCGGCCATCAGCGCCAGAGGATCGGCCAGTCGTGCGCGGTTTTCGCCCACCCAGCGTTCCAGTGCTCCGAGCGCCAGGGGCGGGCTGCGGCCCGGTCCCGGGCGTTCTTCCAGCGCGCGCCAAGCCTCGGCCGGAATCGCGTCGGTACCGGGGCGAACGGGGGCGTCGGGCGTCTCGGCGACGATATCGTCGCGGTCTCCGCTCAGACGGCGGGACAGGTCGATCGGGGGCAGGTCGGGCCCGGTGCGCGCGAGAAAGATGCGGGTCGCGCGCTGGGCCTCCTTCAGCAGTTCCAGCGCCTCGTTGGCGAAGGGCAGGGCCTCGTCCGGGCGGCCCTGGCGCAGGGCCCGCTCGGAACTCCACATGGCGTCGAGCGCGAGGGCGAGCGTTGATCGGGTGCGGGGGGCGAACAGGGTCGCGGCCTCGCCGACGTCGTGCGCATGGCCGAACTCGTTCACGACATCCACTGCAGAACCGAAGGGCGCGGGTCCCTCCGCCGCGCCATGGTCGTGACCATGATCCCCGGGCGCGCCGTGGCCGTCGTGGTCGTCGTGACTGGCCGACTGCGTCGGAGACGCAGGGGCGTCACTGGTCGGCAGGGGGGGCGCGTCATTGGTCGGCAGGGCGATACCCCCGCCGCTGCCGCCGCCCTCGGCCTCCTCGCCCATGAACTGTCCGTAGCGCAGGCGCAGCTGGGCCTGGTCCTCGCCGATGGCATTCGACCGGCGGGCAAGGACGGCCGGGTCGACCCGGCGGCGATCCGCGATCAGGGCCTCGGCGTTGATGATGATCTGGCGCTGGCTGGCGAAATAGGCGGGCAGGACGCGCATGGCCATGCCGTCGAGGCCGTCGGCCATGGCCATGTCGGCCGGCCAGCGCAGGATCACGCTGGGCCCCTCGACCCCCTGACGCCCGGGCGTGCGGTTGTCGCTGACGACCAGCTGCACGATCAGGTCGCTGGCTGGCTCCATCCCCTCCCGCGCCAGGTCCAGCGTCGTGGAAAAGCGCAGGCGGCGCGCCCCGCCCTGTCCCGCCAGTGTGAGAGAGCGGCGATCGAAGGTGACGTTCTCGCCGTCGCCCCGGGTGACGATGATGCGCAGTTCGGCCTCGCGGACGAGACCATAGTCGTCGCTGGCCTCGAACACGGGGGTCCAGTGGGCCTGCCCCCGGGTGACGAGCACCAGCTGGCTTTCCGGCGCGACCAGCCGCACGACCGGCGCTGCATCGGCGATCGCGTCGATCCGGTGGAGGCGCTGGCGGGCCAGACCGTCAGCGTCGATGCGGTACAGCTGCGAGACGTCCACCATACCGGATCCGGTCCACAGGGTGCCGTCGCGCACCAGCGAGACCGGCGCGCCGTCGGGGAAGGTCAGGGCCGCCGACGCGGGATGGGGCGCGAACCCGATGATCCAGTCCAGACGGGAGCCTTCGGGCGCGCGGGCGTCGAGCGCGGTCTGCTCTCTGACCGGAAGACCGGTATAGGCGGGTGGAGTGATCCGCAGCCGCGTCGTGGTGATCGCGGGGGGAAGAGCCGCCGGGGCCGGTCGGCCGTCCGTTGGGGCGGCCTGTTGCCCCGGCACGGTCTCCGGCCAGAACAGGCTCGCAGCGATGACGGTCAGGGCGAGAGCCCAGGCGATGGCGATCGGGCGCGGGGACCAGGCGGGCCGCAGATCGACGCTGCGGGCCTCCTCGACCCGGGCCTGCAGTCGTGATCGCTGAAGCGCGGCCAGCCCGCCGATCGCGCCGGGCTCGCTGAGCAGCAGCGCCGTGCTGTCCTCGAACCGGGGGATGCGCGCATCCAGCTGGCCGATCAGCCAGTCGCGATCAAAGCGGCCGGCGCGGCGCAGGACGACCAAGGCCAGCGCGGCCACGCCCGCCAGCGCGGTGCCCAGGCCGCCGGCCGGTCCGAACAGCCGCCAGCCCACGACGACGAGCGCCAGCACTACCGGCAGGCCGATCGCCACCGTATCGAGCGCCGTGCGCCGGCGGGCTGCGGTCTGGTGATCGAGCAGGACGGGAGCGACGGTCATGGCGCGACCGCCCGCGCGCGCCGCGTCGCCAGCCAGCGCTCACCGGCGAACATCAGGGCGATGATGAGGGCCAGCCACGGGCGCAGATCCAGCGGCGGCCGATCATACGGGGCGGCACCCGTCAGCGGTGCGTGGTCGGTGGCGGCGACCCGCGCCGGCGGCGCGGACGGTGCCAGCATCTGCGCCAGGGCGTCGGGGAACCCGGGTTCGACCAGCGCCGGGATGGCCGAGGGCTGCAGCGTCCGGGTCAGCCGGATCACCCGTCCGCGCCCCAGCCGGCCGGCAACGGCGAGGGGCTCGCCGACGGCGTCGCGCCACACCGCGACCGTCTCGCCCTCGACCGGTGCGCGCGCCTCCAGTGCCACAAGGGCGGTCCCGCCGTTGCGGATCCAGGCGACGATCGG
>JBBSCK010000201.1:0-3048 GCA_038250335.1 Caulobacterales bacterium | reverse complement strand
TCCATATGGCCCATATCGGCCGGCCCCTGATCGGCGATGTCCGCTATGGCGGAGCCCTGACCGCGGCGGGGCGGGGCGTGCCCCGGCTGATGCTGCACGCCCCATCGCTGAGGTTCCCGCATCCCGAGGGGGGCGAACGGACGGTGACGGCCGAGCCGCCCGAGGACTTCAAGGCGCTGGCCCGGGCCATGGGTCTGGTTCTTCCTTCTCCCCTTGCGGGAGACGGTGCAGCTGAAAGCTGATGGATCAGGGGTGACGCCGGGTTTGACCGAGAAGCGTCAGTTTCCAGCACCTCGTCTGCATCTTCGTACCCCTCATCCGGCCCTGCGGGCCACCTTCTCCCGCAAGGGGAGAAGGGCCGTGGAACATCTGCCCTTGCTGGCGCGCTTGGCCATGGAAAGGAACCTCCCATGATCCGTCCGCTTGTCGTCGCCGCTGCCGTCCTGTCGCTGGGAGCCTGTGCCAGCCTTGCGCCCTATGGCCCGCAGCAGGGTCCGCGTGGGCAGGGCTATTCCGAACAGCGGATCGAGAGCGACCGGTATCGGGTCAGCTACAACGGGGTCGGCGCGCCCGGTCCGGTGGCGGACATGGCCCTGCTGCGCGCGGCCGATCTGACGCTGGACCAAGGTTATGACTGGTTCGAGGTCACGCAGCGCTACATTGACGGCCGTCCCGACAGCGCGGGCGGGTTCCGGCCCAGCGTTTCGGTGGGCGTGGGATCGAGCTCGGGGCGCTATGGTGGCTATCGCTACTCGGGCACCAGCACGGGTGTCGGCGTCGGACTGAACTTCCAGGGGCCGTCACCGACCTCGACCCTGCTGGAGGTCCGTCTTGGCCGGGGCGCGCGCCCGGATCGCGGCGAGGCCTATGATGCGCGCGAGGTCCGGCGGGCGCTGTCGCGCTAGGCCCTCAGCGGCCGCCGCGGGTCAGGATGCGGTATTCGACCAGCCGTTCCTTGTCGCGCCGCACCTGGTCGCCGATGGTGTTGTCCACGTCCAGCGAGGCGTATCGCACCCAGCCGTCGACCCCCAGCTTGTCCTTGACCGCCGCCGTCGGCGTCTGCCAGCGGAAATACGACAGCCACGACACCCCCACACCCATGACCAGGGCGATGAGCTGCAGCACGCGAAAGCCGCCCTCGTTGCCGGCCGGAGCCGGCCAGTATGCAAACACGGCCAGCCAGACAAGCAGTACCAGCGGCGTGGTGATCCGGCCCACCCAGCGCATCCAGTAGCGTTCCCGGCGGGTCCGCCACAGCACCATCTGGGCGTATTTCTCGAGGTACTCCATCCGCGCGCCGATCCACATGACCAGTCGCGTCAGATACAGGGCCCGCTGGCCCCAGCCCTTGCCGTCGGTGGCGAACTGGGTCTCGGCCTGGTCGGACAGGGCGCGGGCGTTGGTGAACAGGTTCTGCAGTTCCCGTGTGCGCTGGACGACCTCGCGCGACAGCTCATAGGAATCGTTCTCCAGCCGGAACCGGTACTGGATGAACAGGATCGACGAGACACCGAAAAACAGCCCGGCGGTGATCAGCATGCCCAGCACCGCCAGCCCCAGACCCTGGGGCTGGCCGCCGGTCCATTCTGCGAACACGCCGGGTCCCAGGATCGCCATGGCTGCGAATGCCGTCAGTGCCAGCGCCTGGGTCAGCCGCTTGGTCACCAGATGGATGCGCAGGAAGTCGAACATGCGCCGACCGTAGTTGTAGATGCGCCCGCGGATGTCCTCGTCGACCGGGAATCGCTCCTCGATCTGACGGCTGAACAGGACGTGGAACCGGTCCGGCTTGTTCTCGGTCTCCCAGAACGGGAAGATATCGAGCGCCTGGTTGAAATACTGGTCGATATTGGCCGAGATCACCGCGATGGCGGCGGGATCGAGGGTGAAATAGTCGCTTTCCTGGATCGGCCGGAGAATGCCGTCATCCGAGCGCACGGGTCGGGTGTTGCGCGCGGGCGCCGCCGCGGGGGCCTTGCGATCGGGCACATCCGCTGCGCCGGACGGCGGCGAGGGGTTGTCCTGGGCCACCACGGGCTCTGCGGAACCCGGTTCGGCCGGGGTCGGCGGGGCCAGGGGGGGCTTTGCTGCCTGATGTGGATCGTCGTGCGACATGACGGAGATCTTGAATCCCTGAAATCTTTGAGGCGGACCGTAGGTCAGAAGCGCCGGCCGTCCGACGCTGTTCTCTCGCAACGCGAAGCTTGGGTATCGCCGTTAACCCCGTCACGGGGCAAGTGACGTTTCAGTCAGCTTTCAAATCCTTCCCTATGGGGCGGGATTTTCGCGTGTATAAGCCGCCGGTCATGTCACGACTTCTGCTGGTCGCCCTCGGCGGGGCCCTGGGATCCATGGCGCGCTACGGCGTGGGGCTGGCGGCCGGGCGGATGTTTCCGGCTGGTACCTGGCCGTTGGGAACCCTGGGCGTCAACGTCGTCGGCGGGCTGGCGATGGGTCTGCTGGTCGGCTGGCTGGGGCTGCGCGGCGGGGCCGGGCAGGAGACGCTGCGGCTGTTCGCCGCCGTCGGCCTGCTGGGCGGTTTCACCACCTTCAGCGCCTTTTCACTGGAGACCGTGCTGATGATCGAGCGCCGGGAGTACGGCGTCGCCGCCGCCTATGTCGGCCTGTCGGTGGTGCTGGCCATCGCGGCCCTGATGGCCGGACTGATGATTGCCCGCCGGGCCTTTGGAGCCCACATATGAGCGACACACCCCCCGACACCATTACGGGCACCCGGGAGGCCCAGATTGTCTATGTCGCCGAGGCCGAGGACGGCATCCGGCTGGACCGCTGGTTCCGTCGGCGCTGGCCGCATTTGTCCAACATCCAGGTGCAGAAGATGGCGCGCGGCGGCCAGATCCGCGTGGACGGGGCCCGGATCAAGCCCGAGGGCCGCCTGACCGCCGGAGCCGCCGTGCGCGTGCCGCCAATCCCCGAGCCGATCGTGCGCGCGCCGGGCGAACACATGGCCCTGACGGCCGCCGACATCGCCTTTGCGAAGTCAATGGTGATCTATGAGGATGATCTGGTCATCGCCCTGAACAAGCC
>JBBSCK010000200.1:0-3168 GCA_038250335.1 Caulobacterales bacterium | reverse complement strand
TCGCCGCCCTGGGCCGAGATGTTGTTGGAGATCGCCTTTTCCGAGGCATAGCGGATCAGGCTGTTGGGGCCCCCGGCCTTGGGCCCGGTGCCCGACAGGCCCTCGCCGCCGAACGGCTGGACCCCGACCACCGCGCCGGTGACGCCTCGGTTGATATAGACATTGCCCGCCGGCACCAGGGCGATGACCTCTTCGGCAAAGGCCTCGATGCGGCTGTGAACGCCCAGCGTCAGACCGTAGCCCCGCGCGGCCAGCTTGCCGGCGACCGATTTAAGGTCGGCGGAGTCATAGCGATAGACGTGCAGGATCGGCCCGAACACCTCGCGTTCCAGATAGTCCGGGGTCGGAATCTCGGCGAGGGTCGGGGCGAACAGGTCGCCGCCGGCCGAACCGTCGGGCAGGGTCGCGCGGGCGATGATCGTGGCCTCCCGGCCCAGCCGCTCGACATGGGCCTCCAACGCCTTGCGGCTCTCCGGGTCGATCACCGGGCCAATGTCCGTGGCCGGATCGGACGGGTCGCCCAGCACTTGGGCAGCCAGGGCTCCCTTCAGCCCCTCAATCAGGCTGTCGGCGGACTCCCTGGGTGCATAGAGGATCCGCAGCGCCGAGCAACGCTGTCCGGCCGAGCCGAAGGCGGATGCGATCACATCGTCGATGACCTGTTCGCGCAGGGCCGTGGTGTCGACGAACATGCCGTTCAGCCCGCCCGTCTCGGCGATGAAGGGCAGGATCGGGCCGGGCCGGGCTGCGATCGCGCGGTTGATGGCGGCGGCCGTGTCCGTACCGCCGGTGAAGGCCACGCCGTCGATCAGCGGATGGCTGACCAGGGCCGCACCGACGCTGTCGCCGCGGCCGGGAACCAGCGCCAGCAGGTCGGGGTTCAGCCCGGCCCGGTGATACAGCCGCACAGCCTCGGCCGCGATCAGGGGGGTCTGTTCGGCCGGCTTGGCCAGCACCGCATTGCCGGCTGCCAGCGCTGCCGCGATCTGGCCGGTGAAGATGGCCAGCGGGAAGTTCCACGGGCTGATACAGGCGAACACGCCGCGACCGTGCAGGACCAGCCGGTTGGTCTCGCCGACCGGGCCGTTCAGGGTCTTTGGCCCGCCAAAATCCTTCTCGGCCAGCATGGCGTAGTAGCGGCAGAAGTCGGCGGCCTCGCGCACCTCGGCCACGCCGTCGTTCAGGGTCTTGCCCGCTTCGCGCGACAGCAGCGCCACCAGCCGGTCCATGTCGGCTTCAAGGGCGTCGGCCATGGCGCGCAGCACGGGAGCCCGCCGCGACCCGCCCGCCCGGTTCCAGGCGATCTGGGCCTTCGCCGCGCCCTGCGCCGCTGCGTCGATCTCGTCGGCCGAAGCCTCCGAGACCTGGCCCAGCACCCGGGTGCGGTCATAGGGACTGGTTATGGCGACCGGGCTCTGCCCCGCCAGCAACCGGCCCCCGACGATCGGCCCGGCGGTCAGTTTTTCGGCATCGACCGTCTGCAGGGCGGCGGCGTGGCGCTCGCGGTCGGCCTTCTGCGAATAGTCGCGGCCCAGCGAGTTCTGGCGGTCCATATACATATCCTTGGGGGTCGGAATCTTGGGGTGGCGGTCGGGGTGGGCCTCGACGACGCCGATGGGGTCTGCAGCGACGGCGGATGCCGGCACACGCTCGTCCAACAGGGCGTGGACGAAGGACGAGTTGGCACCGTTTTCGAGCAACCGCCGCACCAGATAGGGCAACAGATCCTCGTGCCCGCCGACGGGGGCATAGGCGCGCACGCTCATCGGCCCGAAGGTCTCGGCGGCGGCGTCATAGAGCGCTTCGCCCATACCGTGCAGGCGCTGGAACTCGATCTTTACGTCCGCGTCCCGCGCCATCCGGTGCACGGCCGCCAGTGAGTGGGCATTGTGGGTCGCGAACTGGGCGTACAGGTGCGGGGCCGCCTCGATCATGGCCCGGGCGCAGACGAGGTAGTTGAGGTCCGTAGCCGCCTTGGTCGTGAACACCGGATAGTCGGTTCGCCCCATGACCTGGGCCCGTTTGATCTCGGTGTCCCAATAGGCCCCCTTGACCAGCCGGACCATCAGGCGACGGCCGCTGGTCCGCGCCAGTTCGGCGATACGGGCGATTACCTCCGGGCCACGCTTCTGATAGGCCTGCACCGCCAGCCCCAGCCCGGTCCACGACCCCAGCTCCGGCTCGTGCGCCAGCCGGTCCAGCAGCTTCAATGACAGGGCCAGCCGGTCGGCTTCCTCGGCGTCCATGGTGAAGTTGATGTCGGCAGCTGCCGCGATCAGGGCCAGCCGCCGGACACGGGGATACAGCTCGGACCAGACCCGGGCCTCGTGCGTCGCCTCATAACGGGGCGACAGGGCCGACAGCTTGACCGAAACGCCGTGGCCAGCCTCCGGCCCCTGTCCCTTCGCGGTCTTGCCGACGGCGGTGATGGCGTCGGCATAGATCCGCTCATAGCGTTCGGCGTCGGCGGCAGTGCGCGCGCCCTCGCCCAGCATATCGAAACTGCACAGCCAGCCCTCGCGGTTCGACCGCTTCAGCGCCGCCTCGATGGTGCGCCCGACCACGAACTGCTCGCCCATGATGCGGACGGCGGCGGCGACGGCCTGACGAATCACCGGCTCGCCCAGTCTGCCCGCGACGCGGGTCAGGAAGCCCGGCAGATCGGTCCTGGCCTGTTCGTCGGCATCGACCAGCTTGCCGGTCAGCATCAGGCCCCAGGTCGAGGCGTTGACGAACAGGCTGTCGGACTGGCCCAGATGCGACGCCCAGTCGGCCGATCCGATCTTCTCGGCGATCAGCCGGTCGCGGGTATCCTCGTCCGGGGTCCGCAACAGAGCCTCGGCCAGGCACATCAGGGCCAGCCCCTCGCGCGTGCCCAGACTGAATTCCTGCAGGAAGCTTTCGACCACGCCCTGTTTCTTCTGGCTGCGACGCGCGTGTTCGACCAGGCGCACGGCGTCGGTGACCACCGCCTCGCGGGCCCCGGGGTCGAGCGGCGCCGCAGCCAGCAGGCCCCGGACTGTGGAGGGTTCGTCGGCGAACTTTCCCCGGTCCAGCATGTCCCAGTCCTGGCTGAGGGCGACCGGCGGCGTGACGAGTGCGTTCATGGCCGCGCACATAGACCGATCCGGATCGAAACGGGAGAGGCCGCAACATCTCGCATTCCCT
>JBBSCK010000199.1:0-3202 GCA_038250335.1 Caulobacterales bacterium | reverse complement strand
GGGCGCTTTCGCGGGGATGACAAGTCCCCACCTTTGCGGGGATGAGCGGAGAGAGAGTGTGCGGAAAGGCGCGCAACGGGCGGGGGGTTATCAACGGTGGGGCGAAAAAGGCGTTACGGATCAGGGGGCGGGGGGAAACAGGGGGCGTTTGGTGCGCCCGCGTCCGGGGGCGGGTTAGTCTGGGGGGATGGGCAGGCACAGCAAGCTGGACGAGGGGGCGTGGGGGGCGCTGTTTGCACTGGAGCGGGCGGGGGCGTCGCGGGGCGGGCTGGCCGAGCGGTTCGGGGTGACGGTGGCGGCCATCGCCTGGCAGGCGCGGCGGCGGGGGTTGGCCGTCGACCGGCGGCGGCGGCCTGTGGGGGGATGGGCCCCGGACCATGTGTTTGCCCAGAGCCGCAGCGCCATGACGCCCGAACGCTGGATGACCCTGCTGGCGCGGCGCAATCTGGGGGTGGCGGATGCGGTTCTGGCGGCCGAGCACGGGGTGCACGTCGATACGATCGCGCGGGCGGCGCGGCGGATGGGGCTGCGCAAGACCGATGTGGCGGGGGCGGTGATGCGGCCGCGCGGGCCGGGCTGGACCCGGGGGCCGGCGCGGCCGGAACTGGGCTTTGCCATCGACCCGCATGACGCCGAGGTGCACCGGCGCGGCATCATGGCGGCGATCCAGCGGGCGGCGCACGACGAGCGGGTGGCCGACCTGAGGGCCCTGTTGCGGTTCTGGAGCGAGCTGGAGTGGTTCTATCCGGAGGCGGGACCGTTCCGGCCGGGCGGCGGTGGCGGGGGTGACGGGGGCCGGGGTGACGGGGGCCGGGGTGACGCGGGCGCGCGCAGCCGCTCGCAGCCGCGGCGAGGGCCGTGCTAAGCCCCGGCGATGAAGAGCCGGACCGTGGATGTGGTGGTGGTCGGCGCGGGCGCGGCCGGGATGCTGTGTGCGGCCGAGGCGGGCCGGCGCGGGCGCAGCGTGCTGGTGCTGGATCACGCGCGGGCCCCGGGCGAGAAGATCCGCATCAGTGGCGGGGGCCGCTGCAACTTCACCAATACCGGGACGACGGCGGCGAACTTTCTGGGCGAGAACCCGCGGTTTGCGGCCTCGGCGCTGGGGCGGTTCACGCAAGCCGACTTTGTGGCGCGGGTCGAGCGCGCGGGGATCGCCTGGCACGAAAAGACGCTGGGCCAGCTGTTCTGTGACGACAGCGCCAGACAGATCGTGGGGATGCTGACCGGGGCGATGTCCCAGGCGGGGGCGACGCTGAGACTGGGGACGGGCGTGGCCTCGGTGGCGCGCGAGGGCGAGGCGTTTGTGCTGGACCTGTCGGACGGGGAGACGGTGCGGTGCGGGTCGCTGGTGGTGGCCTCGGGCGGCAAGTCGATCCCCAAGATGGGCGCGACGGGGTGGGGCTATGAGGTGGCGCGCCAGTTCGGCCTGCGGGTCACCGAGACCCGCCCGGCGCTGGTGCCGCTGACGTTCGAGGCGGGGCTGCTGGAACAGACCACGCCGCTGGCGGGGGTGGCGGTGGAGGCCTCTGTCAGCACCAGCCCGGCCTCAACCAGCCTGAAGGGCGGCAGGCCCACATTTGACGAGGGGGTTCTGTTTACGCACCGGGGGCTGTCGGGGCCGGCCATCCTGCAGATCAGCTCCTACTGGCGCGAGGGCGAGGCGATCACGGTGGCGATGGCCCCGGGGGTCGATGTGCTGGCGCGGCTGAAGGCGGCCAAAAACGAGAACGGCGGCAAACAGGCGGTGCACACCGCGCTGGGCCATATCGTGCCGCGCCGTCTGGCCGAGGTGCTGACGGCGCGCGAGGGGGCCAACGGCAGGCTGGCCGAGGTGGGCGACAGGGTGCTGGCGCGGCTGGATGCGGCGGTGAACGGCTGGACCGTGAAGCCGGTGGGGTCGGAGGGCTATCGGACGGCCGAGGTGACCCTGGGCGGGGTGGCGACCGAGGCGCTGGACCAGACCACGATGGCGGCGAAATCGGTGCCAGGCCTGTATTTCATCGGCGAGGCGGTCGACGTCACCGGCTGGCTGGGCGGGTATAATTTCCAGTGGGCGTGGAGCTCGGGTTGGGTCGCCGGGCAGGCCTGCTGAGGCGCCCGCGTCAGTGCCCCTCGGGCGGCCGCGCGGCGGGGTCGAGGTATTCGTTTTCGGAATGAGGGTGGGCCGACAGGACGAAGCGGCGGTCGCAGTAGCCGCATTCGACGAAATCGTCCTCACCCATCTCCAGATAGACCAGCGGATGGCCCAGCACGCCGCCGCCGTCGCAGGCCACGCGCCGGGTCGAGACCGTGATCTGTTCGGGCGGAAGAACGAGGATTTCGGGGTGGCGGGGCGGCATGGATCGGTCCGTGGTCTTGGCGGGAGAAGGCCCGGAGCCTAACTAGACGCCCAAGCCTGCCGCCGAAAGTCCCGAATGACCGATCCCGAAGCCCTGCCCGTCAACGCCATCGAGGTGCACGGGCTGGAAAAGACCTATGCCGGGTCGAAAAAGGCGCCGCCCAAGACGGCCCTGAGGGGGGTGGATCTGGTGATCCCGAGGGGCTCGATGTTCGGCCTGCTGGGGCCCAATGGCGCGGGCAAGTCGACGCTGATCAATATTCTGGCGGGCGTGGTCAACAAGACCGGGGGCACGGCGGCGATCTGGGGCCGCGACATCGACGAACGGCCGCGCGATGCCCGGGCGGCGCTGGGGGTGGTGCCGCAGGAGATCGTGGCCGACGTGTTCTTCACCCCGAGGGAATCGCTGGAGGTGCAGGCCGGCTTCTATGGTGTGCCGCCCAGGGAGCGGCGCTCGGACGAGCTGCTGGCGGCGCTGGGCCTGTCGGACAAGGCCCATGCCTATGTGCGGGCCCTGTCGGGGGGGATGAAGCGCCGGCTGATGGTGGCCAAGGCGCTGGTGTATAATCCGCCGATCCTGATCCTGGACGAGCCGACGGCAGGCGTCGACGTGGAGCTGCGCCGTCAGCTGTGGGAGTATGTCCGGCGCATCAATGCCGAGGGCGTGACCATCCTGCTGACCACCCACTATCTGGAGGAGGCGCAGGAATTGTGTGACACCATCGCCATCATGAACCGGGGGCAGGTGGTGGCCTGCGAGCCGACGGCGCAGCTGCTGCGCCGGCTGGATACGCGCAATGTGGTGGTGACGCCCGAACACGCGCTGGACGGCCTGCCGGTCGTGGCCGGGTTCGAGGTCGTCGG
>JBBSCK010000198.1:0-3238 GCA_038250335.1 Caulobacterales bacterium | reverse complement strand
ACTGCGTTCGGTTTGGCAACCCTCTTGCCAAACGGCTGACGCGGGGTCACCTTCAAGCCATGGGAAGAACAGCGGATTATTCACGCCAGAGCTGCTCGATCGCGGCGACGCTGGAGGTCATCGGCGACCCGTGGACCCTGCTGGTCATTCGCGACGCCTTTCAGGGGGTGAGGCGGTTCGAACAGTGGCAGGAGCGGCTGGGCGTGGCGAGGAACGTGCTGGCCGCGCGGCTGAAGACCCTGGTCCAGCACGGGGTGCTGGAGCCAAAGCTGTATTCGGAGCGGCCGCCGCGCAACGAATATGTCCTGACCGCCAAGGGCAAGGACCTGTCGGACGTGCTGGTGACCCTTCACGGCTGGGGCTCCAAGCACGTTTACGGTGACGAGACCGCCGGCTTCGACATGATCCATGCCACCTGCGGCCACTCGCTGCAGACGCGGATCGCCTGTTCCTGCTGCGGCGAGATCGTCAACCGCCGCGACATCAAGCTGACCCGCGTCGAGAACTGCCCGACGGTGGGCGAGGTCATGCCAAAGGACGCCGCCTCCGAAGAGGCGGCGTAGCGTCGGCTTCGCGTCAGTCGGCCTTGCGGACGTACTGGTCCAGGAACTTCAGGTAGGCCTCCTGGGCGGTGATGCGGTTATCGCGGCGCTGGAAGCCGTGACCCTCGTCGGGGAACAGCACATAGTCGACCGGCACATTGTTGGCCCGGAGAGCGGCGACGAGCTCGTCGCTTTCGACCTGGAGCACGCGCGGGTCGTTGGCCCCCTGGACCACCAGCATCGGCCGAACGATATTGGCCGCGTGGAACAGGGGCGAGATGGCGCGATGGCGCTCGGCGTCCGTCGCCGGATCGCCCATCTCGTCATACAGGGCGATGCGGTTGGCCCCCCACCATGCGGGGATGGACTCCAGCGTGCGGACCCAGTTGGTGACGCCGAAGATGTTGACCCCGGCCTCGAAGGCGGTGGGGTGGAAGGCCAGGGCGGCGGCGGTGATATAGCCGCCGTAGGAGCCGCCCATGACCGCGACCTGATCGTCGGCGACCCATTCCTGATCCCTCAGCCACTGGCCGCCGGCGACGATGTCGCGCAGATCGGCCTCGCCGTGGGCCTTGTCGTCCATGTGGAAGAAGGTCTTGCCATAGCCGGACGAGCCCCGGTTGTTGGCCCCCAGCACCGCATAGCCGTGGTTCACCAGATGCTGGATCATGGCGGAATAGCCCCGCCGCGTCTGGCCGCCCGGACCGCCGTGGACCAGGACGATCGCGGGTGCCGGGTTTGCGGCCGAGGCACCGGCGGGGCGGTAGAGGATCGAAGGAATCATCACGCCGCCCTCGGCCGGGTAGCGGATCACGGTGGCCTCGATCAGGACATCCTCGTCGATGGCCGGGTTCAGGGCGGTGGTCAGCCGGCGGATCTGGCCGGTGGCCAGATCGCCGACGAAGACGTCGTTGGGCGAGGTGTCGGATGAGACGGTGAAGGCGATGCGGCTTTCGTCCGCGTTGAAACGCACCTGGCCGATGTCGCCGTCCGGCAGACCGGTCAGGACGACGGGACCGCCGGTCGTGGCGTCCAGAAGGGTCAGTGCGGTCGAGGCGTCCGCGTTAACTGCCGAGACCCGATAGCGACCTGAGGGCGAGAAGCTGACGGCCGTCACATCCCAGTCGGCGGTGATGAAGGGCGAGGTTTCGCCGGACGCGAGATCGCGGCGCCAAGCCTGATTCCACTCGCCGTACTCGTTGGTGGCCAGGATCAGGCCCCGGCTGTCAGCGGTGAAGGCGTAGGCGGAATAGGCCACGTTGCCCTCATGGCCGGTGATCAGCCGGGGTTCGCGGTCGCCCTTGAGATCAACCAGATAAATGTCCGACTTGGCACTGCTGATAGACTTGTCGAGCGCCACCCAGCGACCGTCCGGGGAGATGGCAGAGACATTCATGTCCGGGTTCTCGAACAGCAACGTCGTCTCGTAGGAGGTCGGATCGACTGCGTAGACATCGAACACGCTCGCGTCACGGGCGTTCGAGGTGATCCAGAACACTGACCGATCGCCGGACCAGCCCAGCAGGTCGGCCTTGACCGCATCTCCCGGGGTCAGGTCGCGCAGGGTTCCGTCCAGCTCGCGCACATAGACGTGCGTCAATTCGCTGCCGCCTCCGCCGCTGTCGGCCGTCAGCAGGACGCGCGCGTCGTTGGGGAAATAGCTCTCGGCAAACGTGGCGACGCCGGTCGAGGTGCTGAGGGCGACGGGCGCGCTCCCCTCGGCGGGCAGGGCGTAGGCGTTGAAGACACCGGTCGCGTCCGACGAGATCAGGATGGACTGGCCGTCCGGGGACCAGGCCAGGCCAGCGGCGCTGGCCATCCCGTAGCTTGTGGTCTCGAAGAACTGTCCGGCGGTATAGGTCGGAGGGGCTACGGCCTGCGCCTGAACCGGCGGAGCGGCCGGCTGGACGGCGAGGGCGGGTGTAGCGGCGACGAGGGCGAGGATGGAAACAAGACAGGTGACGCGCATGGCTGACAGCCCTTTTGAGGTGTGAAGACAATGCCAGGAGGCTGGATCAAACCATTTCAGACGCAATCTGTCCCCGAATTAATGATCGCCGTTATTCCCGGACGCTGTCTCACACGGCGGATGACGTCCGTCGTATCAGACAGAAGCGACGGCCGTCGTGGCGGCGATGAAGCCGCCCCCCAGCAGGCGGTCGGGGTCGGCGGGATCGTAGAGGGCGCAGGCCTGGCCGGGCGCGACGCCTTCCTCACCGGTCTCGAACACCACCGAGACGGTGCCGTCTGAGAGGGTCAGCCTGGCCGCAGAGGGCGGACGGGTCGAGCGCACCCGGGCGAGGACCGCTGTTTCGGCCGCAGCGGCGGCCTCGATGCTGTCGTGGTCTCCCAGCCAGTTGGTCTCGTCCAGCGTCAGGGCGGCGGTCAGCAGAGCCTCGCGGGGGCCCACGATGACGCGACGGGTGTCGGGGTCGAGCCGGGTCACGAACAGGGGCTCGCCCACGGCGACATTCAGGCCCCGGCGCTGGCCGATAGTGTAGTCGGTGATCCCCGCGTGGCTGCCCAGGACACGGCCGTCCACATGCACGATCTCACCCGCCTCGCGGCCCTGGGGGCGCAGCCGGTCGATCAGGGTGCGGTAGTCGCCGGACGGAACGAAACAGATGTCCTGGCTGTCGGGCTTGGCGGCGATCTTAAGACCCAGACCAGCGGCGACCCCGCGCACGGCGGGCTTT
>JBBSCK010000197.1:0-3267 GCA_038250335.1 Caulobacterales bacterium | reverse complement strand
GGCGTCTGGCGCCTTCTAACAGGGGCGTCGCGACCTGTCTCAAGTTTCGCGAATTTGAGGCGATTGCAAGGCCGAAGCGGCCGGTACAGGGACCTCAGGCGAACCGAAGCTATCCGTTGTCGAGCGAAAGGTGACATCGTATCAATAGCGAAATGAGGGCGGAGATGAACGGTTTGCGCACGGTCTACCGGGAGGGGCCTGCGAAGACCGCAAAGGGTGCGTGGATCGTCAAGCCCAACGCCCGCTGCGGCTGACGCTTGGAGCCGGTTCGCAAACCCCGTCTGATGAGCGCCTTGCCCGGCGTCCTGAGGTACCCTCTGGCACGCCGCAGGATCGCGAGTTCGTCGCCGTGCGATCCGGACGATACGGCTTGAGCTTGACAGTCAGCAGGTTTAGGGGCGCGTCATGGTCCGGCAAAAATCGTCCGCACGCACCCAAAGTAGACGGACGCGCGTTCAGGCGCTGCAGTCCCCGGAGCAAGGCCCAATGAGTATGACGGACCTCGACGTCCAGGAGGGCGAACTCCGGCTCTTTCCCGGCCTGGATGAAGAAGTCGCCGAGACGCTCAGGGTCCTCAAGGCCTCGACGGCGGACCCCCGGCCGCGGATGGTGGACACCACGATGCTGTACGCGCCCCGCTCGGGTGGCGTGAAACGATACCTGCTGTCCAAGAAGGCCTGGCTGGAAGCCAACCGGCCGGGCGTAGTGCACTCCCTGGTCGTGCCGGGAGCCCGGCATCAGGCGGGCAGGGATGGCATCATCAAACTCCACGCGACCAAGCTGCCGTTCGGCGACGGCTATCGCTGGCCCAGTTCGGTCCGGCGCTGGGGTGCCTGGGTGGCGTCGATGAAGCCGTCCCTGATCGAGGCCGGCGATCCCTACACCCCCGGGCAGGGCGCACTGGAGGCGGGCCAGAGGGCCGGCTGTCCCGTGATCGGCTTCTGCCACTCCGACCCCGCGGGTCTGGCCGCCCTGCATTTCGGCGAATGGGCCAAAAAGCCGGTCGAGAAGCGCTGGGCCCGGTTGTTCGGGCAGTTCGATCGCGTCGTCTCGCCCAGCCGCTTCATCGCGCGTCGTCTGGAGGAGGCGGGGGTCCGCAATATCGTGATCCGCCCGCTGGGAGTCGAGATCGACACCTTCCGTCCCGACCGGCGCGACCGCGACTGGCTGCTGAAACGGCTGGGCCTGCCGGCCAGCGCCCGGCTGTTGTGTTTCGCGGGCCGACCGGCGCGCGAGAAGAATATCGACGTGCTGATCGAGGCGGTTCAGCGTCTGGGCGCGCCCTATCATCTGGTGCTGGTCGGGGCCGGGGCCGGAATGCCCCCCGAAGACCGGGTCATCGCCCTGCCGTACGAGCGTGATCCCCGCGCCGTCGCCCGGATCATCGCCAGTTGCGACGCCTTCGTGCACGCCAATGACAAGGAGCCGTTCGGCCTGATCGTGCTGGAGGCCATGGCCTGTGGCCGGCCCGTGGTCGGCGTCAATGCCGGGGGCGTGGCCGAGACCGTCAACGACAGCGTCGGCCAGCTGGCCCGCAGCGCCGACCCTGCGGACTACGCCGAGGCCATCGAGGCCCTGTTCGCGCGCGATATTGAGGCGATCGGCGCGGCGGCGCGGGTCCATACCGTCGAGACCTTCGCCTGGAACCGGGTCTTCGAGGACCTGTGCATGGTCTATGGCGAGGTCAGCGGCCGGCCGGAGTTCGTCCAGCCGGGCGCGGACCTCGCGCTTCATTAGGCCTCCGGATCGCTCCGCTCGCCCTCGCGAGGCGTCAGGCCATAGGGCCTGACCAGCGCCCAGACGTGGTCCGGGATCATCGACTTCATCCGACGCGGCTCTTCGCGGCGCAGGTGGATCACCGTCTCGGCCGCCTTCATCTCCAGCCGCGTGCGCGCGAACTCCAGCCCGCGCGGCCCGGTCCGGGGTTGCAGCCAGCTAACGATCGGCCGGACCCAGTCGGGCATCCGCCGCAGGGGCAGTCCGCCGGCCGCGCGCTCGACATTGGCGATGAAGCCCTCAACGGCGACCTTGCGCTTGCCGTGGCTTTGCGGCTCCGACAGCGTGACCTCGTCGCCCAGCAGATCCAGCAGGGCCTCGCCCCGGTCATTGCGCACGATCAGCCACTGCTCGCCCTGGCCGGCCATATAGCCGACCGTGATATCCGACAGCGCGTTGGTGTAGTCGACGCAGGTGCGGCAGGTGAGGGGGAAGAAATCGGGGGCCAGCTTCGAGATCGGCAGGGACAGGAAGGGGATGGTCTTCACCCGACCGTCGGTGAAGCGCAGTTCGACGTGATAGTCGGCGCGGAACTCCAGATAGGTGATGGTGTCGGGGGCCTCGGACAACAGGCCGAGGAAGGCATGGAAGTTTTCGGTCGTGGTGTTGTCTGAACAGGGCGTGCCGACGACGTAGAGCGAATCGAAACCCAGTTCAGCCTCGAGCGCTCTCAGGGCATAGACCTGACAGGGAATGCCGATGACGGCGAGACGGCGATAGCCCTGGGCCCGGGCCTGCTCCAGCAGGGCCAGTAGCGGCGCATAGCCCATCCGCATGCCCCGGACCTGGGCCATGGCCTCGGGGCGCGTGACCAGCACCGGAACCGGCTTCCAGCGGTCCTGCGGATCCGGGGCCATGGTCAGGACGGCGTCGACCGCGCCGGTCTCCAGCAGCCGCTCGCCGATCCGGGTGGTGATTCCCGTCCACTGCGCGCCCTCGGCAGGGGCCTTGAGCGAGGCCCGCACCATCCGGCGAACGGGACCAAAGAACAGCTCGTCGTCCGTGGCCGGATTGCGGGGCCGGCCGTGGACCTGCGTCTCCATCGCCGGATAGTCGGGCTTGATGAACTGGCAGGCCTTGCCGCACAGCGTGGGGTCCTCCATCCGCGATACGCCGCAGTCGGTGCAGAGGTTGCGCGGGACCGCTGGCCGCACCGGGGGCGCCCAGACCGGGGCGGACGGATCGGGGGAAAGGGTCAAGGGCGGAGTCCGGAAGAACCAGATCGGTCGTGCCGATCAGCACCGAAGACACCCGGTCGCTCGTGAGCCGTCAAGCGCGATGACCGCCGCAACGACAAAACTTGATTTCAGGCAGGGGGCGGGGCGCGCCATCCCTTCTGATCCAGAAGAGATGGCGCGAGTGACGGGACTCGAACCCGCGACCTCCGGCGTGACAGGCCGGCACTCTAACCAACTGAGCTACACCCGCGTTTCCCGCTGCGTCGTTTCCGTCGCGGCGAGGGGCGTCGTTTAGGCGGGCCGCCCGGTGGCG
>JBBSCK010000196.1:0-3295 GCA_038250335.1 Caulobacterales bacterium | reverse complement strand
CTGTTCGCCGAACCGCTCGACATAGCCCGCGCCGACATTGGCGTTGTTGTTGTTCAGCGCCTCGACCACCTCGGCCATGCTCACCCCATAGGCCGACAGTCGGGCCGGGTGGGGCGTGACGTGATACTGTCGCTCGTAGCCGCCGACCGTATTGACCTCGGTCACCCCGCGCGTGTTGCGAAGCTGGGGGCGGATGACCCAGTCCTGAAGCGTGCGCAGGTCCTCGGTGGTCCACGGCCGGCCGTCGGGGCGAACCGCTCCGGGTTCGGCCTCGATCGTATACATGAAGATCTCGCCCAGACCGGTGGCGATCGGGCCCATTTCCGGCGCGATGCCCGGCGGAAGCTGGCCCAGCGCGCCTTGAAGTCGCTCGTTCACCAACTGTCGCGCAAAGTAGATGTCGGTGCCGTCCTCGAAGATGACGGTGACCTGGCTCAAGCCGTATCGCGAGACCGAGCGCGTGTATTGCAGCCCCGGCACCCCGGCCACCGCCGTCTCGATCGGGAAGGTGATGCGTTGCTCGGCCTCCAGAGGGGAATAGCCGGGGGCCTCGGTATTGATCTGGATCTGGACGTTGGTGATGTCGGGCGTGGCGTCGATCGGCAGGCGCTGGAAACTCCAGACACCGACGGCGCAGGCCAGAAGGACCAGCGCCATGACCCCCCATCGGAAGCGGATCGACAGCGCAATGATGCGTTCAAGCATGGTCTGCGCGCTCCCTAGTGGTCGTGGCTCGCGCCGGACTTTTCGATGTCCGCGCGAATGAGGAAGGCTCCGTCGACGACATATTCTGTGCCGGCTTCGAGCCCACCCAGAACCTCGGTCCATTCGTCAGTGCGGCGACCGAGGTCCAGCATCCGGACCTCATAGGTGTTGCCGACCTTGGCATAGACGACCTGGAAGTCGCGGAACGGCTGGATGGCCCGGGTCTGGACCGCCAGAGGCACCTCGCCCTGGCCCACCTGAACCCTGCCCTGAACCCCCAGTCCGGGGCGCCAGACGCCGCCTTGGAAGGCCAAATCGACGTGGGCGATCAGCATCTGGTTCATGGGGTCGCTCCCCGGAAGGATGGTCTCGATCACACCGTTGAAGCGGTGATCGCCGACGAGGCTCGTGACCTCCACCCGCTGGCCGGTGCGGACCCGTTCTGCGTCGCGCGGATAGAGGGCGAACTCGGCGTGGAGCCGCGTCGGATCGCCGATGACCAGCATCGGCTCGCCGTTGCCGGTGATCGCGCCGGGGACGGCGTTCTTCTCCATGATGACGCCCGAGATCGGGGCCGTGACCGAATAGGTCTGCAGGCTCTCGCTCGACTCGACCCGCGCCAGCACCTGACCGCGCGAGACGCGCTGGCCCAGTTGGGCGTTCAGCGACATGATCCGGCCGGGATAGCGGGCGTGGACCTCGCTCTGGCCCTCCGGCGTGATCTCGACGCGCCCGGTCAGTGGCAGGCTTTCGCCCAGCACCTCCGATCCCGCGCGCTGGGTGGTCACTCCCCCCGCCCGGGCGGCGTCGGGCGTGATGATCGTGCGGCCCTCATACGACTCATAGGTCCAGCTGGACCGCTTGCCGGCATGGGTCGCCGCCACCGAGACGTCGAATGAGTGCGGCTCGGCCACCACCGTCGGGCTGGTCAGGTAGTCCTCTGCCGCAGTGAAGGCGAACCGATCGACCTTGGGCCCGAGACGGGTCAGGGCGATCGAGGCCTGGACCTGACGCGGATCGACCGGTTTGTTCTTGAGGTAGGGATAGAGGCGGTAGAGCGGCTCCGGCCCTTCCTCAAAGATGGTCACCTCAAGGGCGAAGTCACCATCACGGAGCATCCGGCCATTGTGCGGGCCGCGCTCATAGTCTCCGGCAGCCGCTTCGGCGGCTCCCTTCTCTGGAGTGCCACCCTGACCGCAGGCGGCGACGGTCATCGCCATGGCGATCAGGGATGCGGCAACCATGCGCCGCGCGAATGTCAGGCGGATCATCGGGTGGTCTCCGGGGCGATGATCAGGTCGCCGTGTGCGCCGGTCAGCCGGTCCAGCCGGGCGCGATCGATGTGGAACTGTTTGAGCACTGCGACGCGGCGCGCTCGGGTTTCGAGCAGGGCGGTCTGGGCCGAGATGACGTCGTTGTAGGTGAAGCCACCCCGGTTGAAGCCGTCGCGTACCAGAACGACGGCGCGCTCGGCCTGGGGCAGGGTTTCCTCGCCGATGCGCCTTGCCTGGCTGGCTCGCGCAATCAATTGCACCTGCAAGCGTGCGATCTCGCGTTCCCGTTCGATCCTCGCCGCTGCGAGGTCGCCCTGAGCGGCCAGACCCTCCGCCCTGGCCCGGTCGATCGCGCCCCGGTTCTGGTCGTAGCGACCGAGCGGGATCGACCCGCCGACGACCAGACCGAGGTCCTGGCCCTCCCGGAAATGCCGGACACCGACACTGACTGTGGCGTCCTGCGTCGATCGCGCCTGTTCGAGCGCGACCTGGGCGGTGGCGATATCGCGTTGGGCGACGAAGATGTCGAGATCGGCCCGGGCGGTCTCTCCCGCCGTCGTCCGCGCCGCCTCGGTGTCCTCAAAGGCGTCCAGGCCCAGGGCAAAATCCGCCGTCCCGTCCCAGAACTTCGCCAGCGAAATCCGCGCGACCCTCACCGCGATCCCGGCCTGGTCGAAGTCGATCTGGGCCTGGGCCAGTTCGGCCTCGGCCCGTGCGCCCGCAAACAGCGGATCGCGCGCCATGTTGACGCGACGCTGGACCTCGGTCTGAAAGCGTTCGGCGAGATCGAGTCTTTCGCGGGCGATCCCGAGTTCGGCCTCGGCGGCGAGAGCCTCGGCCCAGGCCCGCTGCACCTGCTCCAGTCGGTCCAGCCGACGCACCCGCGCGGTTGCCGCGACCAGTGCGCCTTCGCGGCGCGCCAGCGATACCCTGGCGGGACGGTCCCCCCCGCGCTCGATCCGCTGCTCATAGCTCAGCGTCGTCTCGGTGCGGCCGAGGATGTCGCCCCCGCCGATCGTCGGCAGGTTCTCGACCACAAGCCCGAGGGTGGGGTTGGGGCGGACATCCGCCTGTCGAACCGAGGCTTCGGCCGCCTGTTCGCGTGCGGCGGAGGCGATCAGGGCCGGGTCGGCACCGGACGCGCGGCGCAAGGCCTCGCGCAGTGTCAGCATCGGAGCCGAGGTCGTAGTGTCAGCGGCGTCTTGAGCGCGGGCGGGCGCTGGCGGCAAGGCTGCCGCGAGGTTGAGCGCGAGCAGCGACACGGTCGCCAGTCGCGCCCACGATCCGGCACGGCCGGACGATGAGGTCTGCAAGGG
>JBBSCK010000195.1:0-3304 GCA_038250335.1 Caulobacterales bacterium | reverse complement strand
TCGGCCATCCTTCTGTCCACGCCGCTTGCGCTGGCCGTCCTGACCGGCGACTGGCAGCTGTCGACGGCAGCCGTGTCCGGCATGGGCGTGGTCACCCTGGCCGTCGGCTGGTTCGTGGCCATTACCCGCAAGCCCGACCCACGGGAGATGCAAGCTGATGGCTGACGGACACCCGATCAAGACCGCCGCCCCCACGCGCGCCGAACTGGACGTCGTCAGCGACGACCTGGGTCACATCGCCTTCGACGATCCGCGCACGGCCCATGCGCGCGAGATGGACGACCGCAAGTTTACCATCAACTTCGGCCCGCAACACCCGGCCGCACACGGCGTGCTGCGTCTGGTGCTGGAGCTGGACGGGGAGGTGGTCGAACGCGTCGATCCGCACATCGGCCTGCTGCATCGCGGCACCGAAAAGCTGATGGAGGCCCGCACCTATCTGCAGAACGTGCCCTATCTGGACCGGCTGGATTACGTCGCGCCGATGAACCAGGAGCATGCCTTCTGTCTGGCGATCGAGCGGCTGCTGGAGATCGAGGTGCCCTACCGCGCCCAACTGATCCGGGTGCTGTATTCGGAAATCGGCCGCATCCTGTCGCACATGCTGAACGTCACGACCCAGGCGCTGGACGTCGGGGCCCTGACGCCGCCGCTGTGGGGTTTCGAGCAGCGCGAAAAGCTGATGGTCTTTTACGAGCGGGCCTGCGGCGCGCGGCTGCACGCCAACTATTTCCGGCCGGGCGGCGTGCATCAGGACCTGCCGATGGCCCTGATCGACGACATCGGCCGCTGGTGCGGGGACTTCCCGGCCGCCCTGGCCCAGATCGAGTCGCTGGTCACCGAGAACCGCATCTTCAAGCAGCGCAACGTCGACATCGGCGTGGTGTCCAAGGAACAGGCCCTGCAATGGGGTTTCACCGGCGTGATGCTGCGTGGCTCCGACATCGCCTGGGACCTGAGGAAGTCGCAGCCGTACGAATGCTATGCCGAACTCGATTTCGACGTGGTGGTCGGCAAGAACGGCGACTGCTGGGACCGCTATCTGGTGCGCATCGAGGAGATGAAGCAGTCGGTGCACATCATGGAGCAGTGCATCCATAAGCTGCGCAACTGCCCCGGCGAACCGGTGATGGTCGAGAACAACAAGATCGTGCCGCCGACACGGGGCGAGATGAAGCGGTCGATGGAAGCGCTGATCCATCACTTCAAGCTGTACACCGAGGGTTTCCACACCCCGGCTGGCGAGGTCTACGCCGCCGTCGAGGCCCCCAAGGGCGAGTTCGGGATCTATCTGGTCAGTGACGGAACCAACAAGCCGTACCGGGTCAAGATCAGTGCGCCGGGCTTCCGCCACCTGCAGGCCATGGACTGGATGAACCGGGGCCACATGCTGGCCGACGTGAGCGCCATCCTGGGGTCGCTGGATATCGTGTTCGGGGAGGTGGACCGGTGAGCGAGAAACCCCTGAGCGATCTGGTGCGGCAGGGCTGTTCGGTCGTGGCCTATTCAGTGACCGACAGCAGCGGGGAGACCTGGCATCACAATGTGCTGCTGACCCGACAGGGACAGCACCGCATCCTGACGCTGCGCAAGAAGAGGCCGGGCGAGGGCGTCGTCGCCTCCGAAATGGAAGTCTGATGGCCGTTCGTCGTCTCGCCAAGGAACAACCGGCCTCGTTCGCCTTCTCGAAGGCGACGAAGGCCAAATGCGACTGGTGGATCGCTAAATATCCGTCTGACCGGCGTCAGTCGGCGGTGATCCCGATCCTGTGGCTGGTGCAGAAGCAGGAGGGCTGGGTGTCCGAGCCTGCCATCCGCGCCATCGCTGACCTGCTGGGTATGGCCTATATCCGGGTGCTGGAGGTCGCGACCTTCTACACCATGTTCATGCTGGAGCCGGTCGGATCGGCCGCCCTGATCCAGGTGTGCGGCACCACGCCGTGCATGCTGCGCGGCTCCAATGACCTGATGAAGGTCTGCAAGGATCGCATTGGGCCGAAACACACCCTGTCGGCCGACGGCCGGTTCTACTGGGAAGAGGTCGAGTGCCTGGGGGCCTGCGTCAACGCGCCGATGGCCATGATCAACGACTACTATTTCGAGGATCTGACCGCCGCTGATCTGAACCAGATCATCGACGATTTCGCGGCCGGCAAGTCGCCGAAACCCGGAACGCGCATCGATCGCATCAACTCGGCCCCGACGGGCGGGGCCCTGACCCTGACCAGTCCGAAGCTCTATGACGGCTCGGCCGCCAGGCCGATCACGGCGCTGCCGAACAGCGAGCCGGTGACGGCATGAGCGGAGTTGGGTGGTGAGCCGTCCCGATCTGTCCGATGAGGCGAAGGTCGCCCGGTACCGCGCCGAACTTCGCGCGGTCGGCCGCAACCAGCGGCTGGGCGGGTTCGCCCTCGTCGTTGCGGGTGCCGTGGCGGTCTGGGCTGCGGGCTCTGCGGGAGCCGCAGGTGCGGCGATCCAGTGGGCGGGCTATGCCGCACTGGCCGTGGGCTGGGCCCTGATGCTGGCCGCCATCTTCCTGCGCACGCGCTACCATCGTCAGCGCATGCGGGAGGAGGGGTGATGGCCGCCTCGAACAAAACGTCGAAGCCGCTGATGGTCTTCGGCCTGGGCCCGGCGGCGTCGGGCCATGCGAAGACGCGCGGAGCCTTCGGCTCGGCGGGCGACAAGGAACAGAACTGAACCATGGTCGGCGTGCTGCAAGACAAGGACCGTATCTTCACCAACCTGTACGGTGTGCATGACTGGGGGCTGGAGGGCGCAAAGCAGCGCGGCTGCTGGAACGCGACGCCGGACATGCTGGCCATGGGCCGCGACTGGCTGATCACCAACGTCAAGAACTCGGGCCTGCGCGGCCGGGGCGGTGCGGGCTTTTCGACCGGACTGAAGTGGTCGTTCATGCCCAAGGAACTGAAGGACCGGCCGCACTATCTGGTGGTCAACGCCGACGAGTCCGAGCCCGGCACCTGCAAGGACCGGGAGATCATGCGCCATGATCCGCACCTGCTGATCGAAGGCTGTCTGATCGCCTCCTTCGCGATGCAGGCCCACGCCTGTTACATCTATTTGCGCGGCGAGTATGTGCTGGAACGCGAGCGCATGGAGGCGGCGGTCAAACAGGCCTATGAGGCGAAACTCATTGGCAAGAACAACATCCACGGCTGGGATTTCGACGTCTATATCCACCACGGCGCAGGGGCTTATATCTGTGGCGAGGAGACGGCGCTGCTGGAGAGCCTGGAGGGCAAGAAGGGCCAGCCGCGGCTGAAGCCGCCGTTCCCCGCCGG
>JBBSCK010000194.1:0-3330 GCA_038250335.1 Caulobacterales bacterium | reverse complement strand
GACAGGACCGGACAGGGGCTGGGCCGCTTCGGCCTGTGCCGGCGGCTGATAGGTGACGCCCTCGCCAGGTCCCAAGGGAATCTGTGCGGCTGCCCAGACGCCCGTGAGGATGGCCCCGGCACTGGCAAAGGCCACGGAGTCGGGCAGCATCACCGCCATCAGACTGCCCAAACCGAAATCCTTCACCCAGCGCTGGGCGAAGGTCAGGATCAGCGGGAAATAGACCATCAGGGGGGTGATGATATTGGTGGTCGAATCACCCATCCGGTAGGCGGCGGTGGTCATGTAAGGGCTGACACCGATCAGCATCAGCATGGGCACCAGGATCGGGGCCAGGAAGGCCCATTTGGCCGAGGACGAGCCGACGAAAAGGTTGATCAGCCCGCTGACCAGAACGATCGTCACCAGCAGGATGAACAGCTGGCCCGCGCCGATCGGATCGGTCGAGCCGGGTTCGATGCCTGAAAGGGCGCGAATCTGATCAGCACCCGCCACGGCCATGATGGGGCCGAGACCGGACCAGTTGAACATGGCCACGAAATGGGCCGCCACGAAGGCGAGAACGATATAGGGGCCCATGTCGGACATGGCCTGGGACATCATCCGCACGATGTCGCGATGACTGCGCACCGTCCTGGCGGCGACCCCGTAGGCGATGCCGGTCAGCAGGAACAACAGGAAGAAGGCGGCCACCAGCGAACTGTAAAAGGGCTGCAACCTCGCGGCGCTGGTCTCGGCCTCGGGGTCGATGAGCGGGGCACCGGGCGACAGAACCAGCCAGGCAAAAAGTCCGATCACCAGCACCGCGACCAAGCCGGCCCACAGCAGGCCTTTGCTCTCCTGACGCTCAAGCGGCTTTTCGGCGTCCTCGATCGGCGCGCCGGCGATGGGCGTCCAGACGCCGAGGCGAGGTTCCACGATCTTGTCCGTGACCCACCAGCCGACCGGCACGAACAACAGGGTCATGCCCATGATGAACCACCAGTTGCCGGCGATGTTGATGCTGAACGCCGGGTCGATCAGCTGGGCCGCCGGCTCTGTGATCCCGAGCAGCAGGGCGTCCAGCTGCCCCGGAAAGATATTGGCCGAAAAGCCGCCCGAGACCCCGGCGAAGCCGACCGCGATGCCGGCGACGGGATGGCGTCCCGCCGCCGCATAGATGGCGGCGGCAAGGGGAATCAGCACCACATAGGCCGCGTCGGCGGCGTGGTTGGCGACGATGCCGACGAACAGCACGATCGGCGTCAGCAGCCCCTTGGGTGCCCTGCGCACGCCCGCCTTCATGGCCGAGCCGAACAGGCCGGTGCGTTCGGCCACGCCGGCACCCAGCATGACGACCAGAACATAGCCCAGCGGCGCGAAGCTCGTCAGGGTCTTGGGCATGTCCTCGAACAGTTTTCGAATGTTCTCGGATGAAAAGAGGCTTTGAGCCTGGATGACGTCCTGGGTCACAGGATTGACGACCTGCCAGCCCTGTCCGGCCCCGAAGACGCTAAATCCCATCAGAATGGCGATGAGCCAGACGAAAATGAACACCGGGTCGGGGAGGCGATTGCCCGCCTTCTCCACAAACGTAAGAACTCCGCTGCCGATGCCCACGCGTCTCTCCTGTCACCATTTCCTTCGGTTCCGGTGATAAAGGCCGATGATGGCCAAGCTTGGCAAGGGGAGACAGACCAAAACCTGCGAACCGCTCTCAAGAAAAAACCATTCGTCGCATGGGTTTGAACCCCGGCGAGGTTGGGTCTAGAAAGCGCCGAATCCGCCGTACTCCCCTTGCGGCGTGGACGCATCCTATGAACGCATTTCTTCTGCAGTATCTGCCCATCGTGATCTTTCTGGGGATCGCGACGATCCTTGGCCTCGGCTTCATGCTCGCGGCCTGGGCGCTGGCACCGTCGAACCCGGACTCCGAGAAGCTTTCGGCCTACGAGTGCGGCTTCAACGCCTTTGACGACGCGCGCATGAAGTTCGACGTGCGCTTCTATCTGGTGTCGATCCTGTTCATCATCTTCGACCTGGAAGTGGCCTTCCTGTTCCCCTGGGCCGTGTCGTTGTTCGACCTCGCCAGGCCCGAGATGATTTTCGCCTTCTGGTCGATGATGTCCTTTCTGGCCATACTGACCGTCGGCTTCATCTACGAATGGAAGAAGGGCGCGCTGGAATGGCAATAATCGCACCATCGAGCCCGCTTCCGACCGCGTTTGGCCAGGCCGCGCGCTCGACCGTCGAGGGCTATGATCCCAAACTGCACGACAAGTTCTTCGAGGCGGTCAATACCGAGGTCGCCGAACAGGGATTCCTGACCGCCTCGCTGGACGACGTCATCAACTGGGCCCGCACGGGCTCGCTGATGTGGATGACGTTCGGCCTGGCCTGTTGTGCCGTGGAGATGATCCAGGCCTCGATGCCACGTTATGATCTGGAACGCTTCGGCATGGCCCCCCGGGCCAGCCCGCGCCAGTCGGACCTGATGATCGTGGCCGGGACCCTGACCAACAAGATGGCTCCGGCCCTGCGCAAGGTCTACGACCAGATGCCGGACCCGCGCTATGTGCTGTCAATGGGCAGCTGCGCCAACGGGGGCGGCTACTACCACTACAGCTACAGTGTCGTGCGCGGCTGCGACCGGATCGTGCCGGTCGATGTCTACGTGCCGGGATGTCCGCCGACGGCGGAGGCGCTGATCTATGGCCTGCTCCAGTTGCAGAAGAAGATCCGCCGCACCGGGACGATCGAGCGATGAACGGCCACCTCGCGACCGTCGCGCGCAACACCGAATCGCTGACCCCGCTGGGCCAGGAGATGGTCGCCGAGCTGCAGGTCGATGCGACCGTGGCCTGGGGCGAGCTGACGATCACCTGCCACCGCGACCGGATCGTCGGCGTCCTGACCGATCTGCGCGACCGTTTCGGCTTCCAGCAATTGCTGGACGTGTGCGGCGTCGACTATCCCGACCGGGTCGAGCGGTTCGATGTGGTCTATCACCTGCTGTCGATGACGCGGAACGCGCGTATCCGGGTCAAGGTCACGACCGACGAGGTCCAGCCCGTCCCCAGCGTGATCGCGGTCTATCCGTCCGCCGGCTGGTTCGAGCGCGAGGCGTTTGACATGTTTGGCGTGCTGTTCTCGGACCATCCCGACCTGCGCCGCCTGCTGACCGACTACGGGTTTCAGGGGCATCCGCTGCGCAAGGACTTCCCCATGACCGGCTATGTCGAGGTCCGTTACGACGAGGAACAGAAGCGGGTGGTCTATGAGCCCGTCAAACTGACGCAGGAATTCCGCAACTTCGATTTCCTGTCGCCGTGGGAGGGTGCGGAGTATCCG
>JBBSCK010000193.1:0-3378 GCA_038250335.1 Caulobacterales bacterium | reverse complement strand
CCACATCGAACCGGCGCGCGACCGCCGGCCCGGATTCCCCGGCGATGTAAGCGGCCCTGACCCGGGCCCAGGTCTCGGGGCCGCGGTATTTGCGCAGACGATGGTGTTCCATGTCGCAAACGTAACGGATGTCCACGTCAGGAACGGTCGCATCGGCGAACCGTGCGTATCGAAAGTCGCGTCCGCGACCCCCGAAAGTGTCTCTGGTTTCACGCCCGCTGTCGCGCTTTTCTCTGACCGGCCTGACCGGATTCGCTGCGTCCGACCGTCAGGCACTGGTCGAAATCACCGCTTTCGCGCCGACCTCAGCCGTAGTCCTGGATCGGGCGCACATCCAGCTCGCCGGCCTTGATCGCGCCGATGGCCTGCGCCGCCGCCAGCGCGCCCGCCGTCGTCGTATAATAGGGCATCTTCATCATCAGGGCGGTGC
Source organism: Caulobacterales bacterium (assembly GCA_038250335.1). Classification (GTDB taxonomy): domain Bacteria; phylum Pseudomonadota; class Alphaproteobacteria; order Caulobacterales; family Caulobacteraceae; genus Brevundimonas. The sequence continues at coordinate 2,948 of JBBSCK010000193.1, read as the reverse complement.
GACGCAGGGAGAAGCTGTCCTGCAGCGCCTGTTTGCCGTCGGTGGTGTTGAAGACCAGCTGGACCTCACGGTTCTTCATCGCATCGACGATGTTCGGACGGCCCTCCAGCACCTTCTTGACGAAGGTCACGGGCAGCCCCTGTTCGGTCAGGTAGACGTGTGTGCCCCCCGTGGCCATGATCGAGAAGCCTTCACCCAGCAGGGTCTTCACCGCCTCGACGATGAAGGGCTTGTCGGCGTCCTTGACGCTGACGAAGGCGCAGCCTGCAACGGGCAGGGTGGTGCCGCCGCCGATCTGGGACTTGGCGAAGGCGCGGGCGAACGCAGGCGCCATGTCGGCCTCACCCTCGCGTTTCCAGTCCAGCCCCATGACCTCGCCGGTCGAGCGCATCTCGGGGCCCAGCACCGTGTCCACGCCGGCGAAGCGGGCGAACGGAAAGACGGCTTCCTTGACCGCGATATGGTCGTAGGGCTTGTCCGTCAGTCCGAAGGACTTCAGCGGCACTCCGGCCATGACCTTGGCGGCGATCGCGGCGACAGGCTGGCCGATGGTCTTGGCCACGAAGGGCGCTGTGCGCGACGCGCGCGGGTTCACTTCCAGCACGAAGATGCGCGGGTTTTCGCTGTGCGGCTCCTCGATGGCGAACTGGACGTTCATCAGGCCGCGCACTTTGAGGGCCCGGGCCATGGCCTCGGTCTGGCGCTTCAGCTCGGCGACGATTCCCGCCGACAGCGAAAAGGGCGGCATCGAACAGGCGCTATCGCCCGAGTGAACCCCGGCTTCCTCAATGTGCTCCAGCACGCCCGCCACGAACACCGTCTCGTCATCGCACAGGGCGTCGACATCGACCTCGGTGGCGCGGTTCAGATAGTGGTCGATCAGTACGGGATCATCGCCCGACACCCGCATGGCCTCGCCGACATAACGGTCCAGCTGTTCGCGATCGTGGACGATCACCATGCCGCGTCCGCCCAGCACATAGGAGGGGCGAAGCACCACGGGGTAACCGACCTCCTCCGCCTTCTGCGCGGCCTCTTCTGCGCTGCGGGCCAGGCCGTTGGGCGGCTGCATCAGGCCGATGTCATGCAGCATGACCTGGAACCGCTCGCGGTCTTCGGCCAGGTCGATGGAGTCCAGCGACGTGCCCAGGATCGGGATGCCGTCTTCGTGCAGGGCATGGGCCAGCTTCAGCGGCGTCTGGCCGCCGAACTGGACCACCACGCCGATCAGGTCGCCCTTCGAGCGTTCGACCTCGATCAGCTCAAGCACGTCCTCGGCCGTCAGCGGCTCGAAATACAGCCGGTCGGAGGTGTCATAATCCGTCGAGACCGTCTCTGGGTTGCAGTTGACCATGATCGATTCGACGCCGATGTCGGCGAAGGCAAACGCCGCGTGACAGCAGCAGTAATCGAACTCGATCCCTTGCCCGATCCGGTTGGGGCCGCCGCCCAGGATGATGGCTTTCTTGTTGCCGGTGGGACTGGATTCGCACTGTGGGACCTGGCCCAGGGCCCCGGTCTCATAGGTCGAATACATATAGGCGGTGGCACTGGCGAACTCGGCGGCGCAGGTGTCTATGCGCTTGAATACGGGACGGACGTTCAGGGACCGGCGCAGGTGGCGAACCTCGCGCTCGGTCGTGCCGGTCAGCTGGGCCAGACGCGCGTCGGAAAAGCCCATGGCCTTCAGGCGACGGAATTCGGTGGCGGCCGAGAGCCCCTCCGTCTCTCCGCTAGGCTCCGAGCCACCTCCCCCCGCTTTGCGCGGGGAGGAGACGATGCCTGTCTCCTCCCCGTCCGCGCTTGCGGACGGGGAGGTGGCGCGGCGCTCTTGCGCCGTGACGGAGGGGTTCTGACCGGGAAGGCCGCGCACCTTGATATGGCCCTCCTCGCGCACAATGTCGGCGATCTGGCGCAGGAACCAGGGCTCGTAGGAACAGGCGGCATTGACCTCCTCGACCGACAGGCCGTGGCGAAAGGCTTGCGCGATGACGCGGATGCGGTCAGGCGTTGGCTGGCCCAGGGCGCGGATGACGGCGGCCCGGGCCGAGGCGTCGTCCTCAACGTCCACCGTGCCTTCGATCTCGATCTCGTCAAAGCCCGAAAGGCCGGTCTCCAAGCCGCGCAGGGCCTTCTGCATCGATTCCTGAAAGGTCCGCCCGATGGCCATGACCTCGCCCACCGACTTCATCGAGGTCGACAGGGAGGGCTCGGCACCGGGGTATTTCTCGAAGGCGAAGCGGGGGATCTTGGTCACGACATAGTCGATCGACGGCTCGAAACTGGCCGGGGTGACCATGGTGATGTCGTTGGTCAACTCATCCAGAGTGTAGCCGACCGCCAGACGCGCCGCGACCTTGGCGATCGGGAAGCCGGTGGCCTTGGAGGCCAGGGCCGAGGACCGCGACACCCGCGGGTTCATCTCGATCACGACCATGCGGCCGTCAGCGGGATTGATGGCCCACTGCACGTTCGATCCGCCGGTCTCGACGCCGATCTCGCGCAGGACGTTGATCGAGCCCGTGCGCATGCGCTGGTACTCTTTATCGGTCAGGGTCAGGGCGGGGGCGACGGTGATGCTGTCGCCCGTGTGCACCCCCATCGGGTCGATGTTCTCGATGGAGCAGATGATGATGCAGTTGTCCGCCTTGTCGCGGACCACCTCCATCTCATACTCCTTCCAGCCCAGCACGCTTTCCTCGACCAGCACCTCGGTGGTGGGCGACAGGTCGAGGCCGTGGGCGACGATCTCGTAATATTCCTCGACATTGTAGGCGATGCCGCCGCCGGTGCCGGCGAGGGTGAAGGACGGGCGCACGATGGCGGGCAGGCCGACAAACGCCAGCGCGTCGTCGGCTTCGCCGATGTGGTGGATGGCCTTGGAGCGGGGCGATTCCAGGCCCAGCTTGTCCATGGCGTTGCGGAATTTCTGGCGATCCTCAGCCTTG
>JBBSCK010000192.1:0-3402 GCA_038250335.1 Caulobacterales bacterium | reverse complement strand
TCGAACTCGGCGTCCGTCAGATAGCCGCCGCCGACCGCCTCTTCGCGCAGGGTCGTCCCGTTTTTGTGGGCCGTCTTGGCGATCTTTGCGCAGGCGTCATAGCCCAGCTTGCCGTTCAGGGCCGTGACCAGCATCAGCGAGTTGTTCAGACCGCGTTCGATGTTGTCGATCCGGGGCTCGATGCCGACCACGCAGTTGTCGGTGAAACTGACAGCCGCGTCGGCCATCAGCCGCACCGACTGCAGGAAATTATAGGCCATCACCGGGTTGAACACGTTCAGCTCGAAATGGCCCTGCGACCCGGCAAAGGTGATCGCCGCGTGGTTGCCGAACACCTGCACACAGACCTGCGTCAGGGCCTCGCACTGGGTCGGATTGACCTTGCCGGGCATGATCGAGGAACCCGGTTCGTTCTCGGGCAGGGCCAGTTCGCCGAGGCCCGAGCGGGGGCCGGATCCGAGGAAACGGATGTCGTTGGCGACCTTGAACAGCGAGGCGGCGACCGTGTTGATCGCCCCGTGGCTCATGACCATGGCGTCGTGGGCGGCCAGGGCCTCGAACTTGTTGGGCGCCGTGGTGAAGGGCAGGCCGGTGATCCGGGCGATCCGGTCGGCCACGCCTTCCGCAAAGCCGATGGGCGCGTTCAGCCCGGTGCCGACGGCGGTGCCGCCCTGGGCCAGTTGCATCAGGTCGGGCAGGGTCGATTCGATCCGCTCGATCCCCTTGGCGACCTGCTGGACATAGCCTGAGAACTCCTGACCCAGCGTCAGGGGTGTGGCGTCCTGGGTGTGGGTGCGGCCGATCTTGATGATGCCCTTCCATGCCTCGGCCTTGTCGTTCAGCGCCTTGCGAAGCTGCGCCAGCGCCGGCAGCAGACGGTGGGTGACCTCTTCCGCGCAGGCCACGTGCATGGCCGTGGGATAGGTGTCGTTGGATGACTGGCTCATATTGACGTGGTCGTTGGGATGGACCGGCTTTTTGGAGCCCATCTCTCCGCCGAGCATCTCGATGGCGCGGTTACTGATCACCTCATTGGCGTTCATGTTCGACTGGGTGCCCGACCCTGTCTGCCAGACCACCAGCGGGAAATGCTCGTCCAGCCTGCCCTCGATCACCTCGTTGGCCGCCGCGACGATGGGGTTGCCGATGGCCGGGTCCAGCCGCCCCAGCGCCATATTGGTCTCGGCGGCCGCCCGTTTGACGATCCCCAGCGCCCGCACGATCGGCAGGGGCTGTTTCTCCCAGCCGATCCTGAAGTTGCCCAGAGAGCGCTGCGCCTGCGCCCCCCAGTAGCGGTCGGCGGCGACCTCGATGGGGCCGAAGGTGTCGGTCTCGGTGCGGACGGTCTGGGTCATGGTGGCAACTCGTGAGGCGGTCGTGGCGCGGGTTTAGGCAGCTTGAACGTTTCGGACAAGCTGCCCTCACTGTTCCGGGCGGACGCGCTGTGTTATGGCCAGAATTATGGCGTTAAATGAAGATATACAGGTCGGTGTCCTCGAAGCGCGCAATCGGTTTTCCGAACTGGTCCGGCGGGTCGCGCGTGGTGCGACGGTGACCGTCACCCGGCACGGCCAGCCGATCGCGAGGATCATCCCCTCGCGACCCGACGTCACCCAGGAAGACATCGACGCGCTCATCGCGTCCGGCCGGGCGCTCCGTGCGACCGCCGGCTTCACGACGTCCTGGCGGCAGAACAGGGTGGACCGCGATGAGGGGCGGCGCTTCTGATGTTTGTGGTCGATGCGTCGATCGCCCTCGCCTGGCTTCTGCCCGACGAGGAGACGGAGAAGGCCGAGAAGGTGGTCATTCTGGCCAGGCTGAGCGGCGCCATCGCGCCCGCCCTGTTCCCGCTTGAAGTGGCCAATGCCCTTCGAACCAACCTGCGCCGCGGTCGGATTGACGTTGGATATCGTGACAAGGCCCTGGCCGAGCTCGATCGTGCGAGTGTGGCCCGGGATCTGGAGAGCTACGATCCCGAAATTCTGCGGGAGACCGTCCGTCTGTCCGATCTGCATGGACTGACCGTCTATGATGCGGCCTATCTGGAGCTGGCCATCCGGCACGACGCGCCGCTCGGGACGCTGGACGATGATCTCCGGCGGGCGGCTGCCGCAGAGAACGTCGCGCTGCACCCGTGACCCTGGACTGGACTATCTCCGGCAAGGTCCGGGCGCGCGAGGAGGGCGAGGCCGTCGTCATCATGATCGACGGCCTGACCACCCAGGCCAAATACTACAAGCCGCTTGTCTATGAGTTCTTCAGGAATGAGTGGCGCGCAAGCCGTCCGGCCGATGGGGACTATGTCGTCGAGATCGTCATGGAACACGTCGGCGATCCGCCGTGGATGGACCTGGACAACCTGGCCAAGGCCCTGCTGGACGCGATCAAGGGCTATCTGTTCCACGACGACGCCCAGGTGGCGCGGTTGCTGGTCGAGCGGCGCGAGGGCGAGCGCGAGCGCATCACCATCCGGGCCTTTCCGCGTCAGGGTTCCGGCGGCGGCCCGGGATAGCGTTCAAACGCCGGCAACCGGTGCAGGTCGGCCATCCAGCCGATACGTTCTGCGGTCTGGATCTGGCCCTGCAGCGGCAGGGCGTCGGGATCGTCCAGCGTCGCGCTCTGGAGATCGATCTGGTCGGGAAAGATGACGGCGTTGGTATAGAACAGCCCGGACCCGCAGCGTCCGCAGAAGCCGCGCCGGCCGTGTTGGGATGAAACATACCAGACTGGTTCACCGATAATCGTGACCCGGTCGGCAGGGACCAGAGCCCAGGCGACGGCCGGGGCTCCGGCGCTCTTGCGACAGTCGAGACAGTGGCACAGGCAGTGATGGATGGCCTCGTCGGCCGTTTCATAGCGGATATCGCCGCAGTGGCAGCCCCCGGTCAGCATCTCACCCTCCTGTAGCGTTCCCGATACGTTCTACGACGCCGAGCGGCAGACGGCAAGACCCGGGGCGTTGGAATGGTCAGCCGGCGGGACGACAACGGCCTGTGCCCGGATGCGCCCGGGCGCTATTTCTTGCGGAACTGGTCCAGCGAGACGACCTTGGGACCATCGTCACCCGTGGGGACGGCAGGGGTGTCGGGTCGGGTCGGGGCGGGCAGTTCCACGACCGGCTCCACGACCGGCTCGGGGGCCTCGAACTGCAGCAGGAACTGCACGCTCGGGTCATAGAACCGGGTCACGGCCGTGTAGGGCACGTTCAGCACCTTGGGCATGCCGCCAAACTTCAGCATGACCGAAAACATGTCGGGCTCGACCGCCAGATCCCAGTACTGGTGCTGCAGCACCACCGTCATCTCGTCGGGATATTTGGCCACCACGTCGGGCGGCACCGATACGCCGGGTCCGCGGGTCTTGAAGGTGATGTAGAAATGGTGGGCCCCGGGAATGCCCGAG
>JBBSCK010000191.1:0-3460 GCA_038250335.1 Caulobacterales bacterium | reverse complement strand
CGGGCGTGGTGCTGGGCATCGGTTCGGTGCTGGATGCGGGCACGGCGGCGATGTTCCTGAACCGGGCGGCGCGGTTCGTGGTGTCGCCGGCGCTGGTGGCCGAGGTGGCGGGGGTCTGTCACCGCCGCCGGGTGGCCTATTTTCCGGGCTGCGGCTCGGTGCGCGACATCACCGAGGCCCATGCGCTGGGCTGTGACATCATCAAACTGTTTCCGGGGGCCAGCGTCGGCGGGCCGGACTTCGTCAGGGCGGTTCTGGGCCCCATGCCGTGGACGAAAATCATGCCGACCGGCGGGGTCGATCCCGACGCCGCCTCGATCGCCAAATGGTTCGGGGCCGGCATTGTGGCGGCGGGCATGGGCTCGAAACTGGTCACCGACGCGGCGGTGAAGGCCGGCGACTGGGCCGGGATCGAGGCCTCGGTGCGCGGGGCGGTTCAGGCCGTCGCCGCCTTCCGCGCCGGCCGGGTCTGACCGGGGCGCGGAAGGCAGCTTCGGGGACGCGGGCCTAGTTCAGGTCGAACCGGTCGGCGTTCATCACCTTGGTCCAGGCCGCCACGAAGTCGTGGACGAACTTGGCCTTCGCGTCCGACTGGGCATAGACCTCGGCCAGGGCGCGCAGCTGGGAGTTGGAGCCGAACACCAGATCGACGCGGGTGGCGGTCCACTTCAGATCGCCCGTGGCCCGGTCGCGGCCCTCGAACGCCTCCTCGGCCTCCGAGGTCGCGGTCCACACCGTGGACATGTCCAGCAGGTTGACGAACACGTCGTTGGTCAGCTGGCCCGGACGGTCGGTGAAGACACCGTGCCGGACGCCACCGGTGTTGGCGTCGAGCGCCCGCAGACCGCCGATCAGCACCGTCATCTCGGGGGCCGTCAGGGTCAGCAGCTGGGCCCGGTCAATCATCAGTTCCTCGGGCGTCAGGGTGTAGTCGGTCTTCAGATAGTTCCGGAAGGCGTCGGCCGTCGGCTCCATCACGTCGAAGGATTCGACGTCGGTCCAGGCCTGGGAAGCGTCGGTCCGGCCGGGGGTGAAGGGGACCTCCACATCGTGGCCGGCGGCCTTCGCGGCCGACTGCACCGCCACCGAGCCGGCCAGCACGATCAGATCGGCCAGCGACACAGTCTTGGCGCCCGCGTTGAAGTCGCGCTGGATACCCTCCAGCACGCCCAGCACGCGGGCCAGCTGCGCCGGCTGGTTGACCGCCCAGTCCTTCTGCGGGGCCAGACGGATGCGGGCGCCATTGGCCCCGCCGCGCTTGTCCGAGCCCCGGAAGGTCGAGGCCGAGGCCCAGGCCGTGGCCACCAGTTCGGTGACGCTGAGGCCGGACGCCAGGATCCTGGCCTTCAGCACGCCCACGTCGGCGGCGTCGATCAGCGGGTGATCGACCTCCGGCACCGGGTCCTGCCACAGCAGTTCCTCGCTCGGCACCAGCGGGCCGAGGTAGCGCGCCCTGGGACCCATGTCGCGGTGGGTCAGCTTGAACCAGGCGCGGGCGAAGGCGTCGGCGAACTGGTCCGGGTTCTGGTGGAACCGCTGCGAGATCGCCAGATAGGCCGGGTCGGTCTTCAGGGCGATGTCGGTCGTCGCCATCATCGGCTTGACCCGCTGGCCCGGCACATGGGCGTCGGGGGCCAGGTCGGCCTCGGCGATATCTTTGGGGGTGAACTGATAGGCCCCGGCCGGGCTCCGGGTCAGCTCCCAGTCGTATTTGAACAGCAGGTCGAAATAGCCGTTGTCCCAGCGCGTCGGATGCGAGGTCCAGGCCCCTTCCAGGCCCGAGGTGATGGTGTGCTCACCCCGGCCGCTTTCCCAGCTGTTCTTCCAACCGAAGCCCTGTTGCGTGATGCCCGCGCCCTCCGGCTCGACCCCCACATGTTTGGCAGTGCCCGCCCCGTGCGCCTTGCCGAAGGTGTGACCCCCGGCGATCAGGGCCACGGTCTCCTCGTCGTTCATGGCCATGCGCGCGAAGGTCTCGCGGATGTCATGGGCCGAGGCACCCGGGTCCGGCCGGCCGTTGGGGCCCTCCGGATTGACATAGATCAGCCCCATCTGGACAGCGGCCAGCGGCTTGTCCAGCTCGCGCTCGCCCTGATAGCGGTCGTCGGCCAGCCAGGTGTCCTCGGCCCCCCAGTGGATGTCCTCGGACGGCTCCCACACGTCCTCGCGGCCAAAGCCGAAGCCGAAGGTGGTAAAGCCCATGTCCTCCATGCCGACGTCGGCGGCCAGGATCATCAGGTCGGCCCAGCTGACGGAATTGCCGTATTTCTGCTTGATCGGCCACAGCAGTCGGCGCGCCTTGTCGAGGTTGCCGTTGTCGGGCCAGGAGTTCAGCGGCGCGAACCGCTGGGTGCCCGCGCCCGAACCGCCGCGCCCGTCACCGGTGCGATAGGTGCCGGCCGAGTGCCAGGCCATGCGCACAAAGAACGGGCCGTAATGGCCATAGTCGGCCGGCCACCACGACTGGCTGTCGGTCTGCAGCGCCCGCAGGTCGGCCTTCAGAGCCTCGACGTCCAGCGCCTTGAACGCCTCGGCATAGCGGAAGGTCGGGGCGAACGGGCTGGTCAGCGACGAATGCTGCGACAGGATCTTCAGGTTCAGCTGGTTGGGCCACCAGTCGCGGTTCGAGCGGCCACCGAAACTGGTATGGAACCGCACGCCATGCTTCAGCGGGCATTTGGTTGTGGGCTCTACGAGGTCGCTTCCATCCATGGGCATCGGTCTTCTCCGGTTAGGGGGCCTGAACGCTGCGGCAAGCGTAGCAGAGGGCCGTCATTGACCGAAGTTCATAATATCGATGATCAGGATAGGTTTTGTCTATCAAATACCTTCCTAACGGCGGAGCCCTGACCCGGGCTCAAAAACACAGTCCGGATGGTCCGGATGGTCCGGATGAGCGGCGGGTCCCGGACTCAAAAACAGGGTCCGGATGGTCCGGATGGTCCGGATGGACGATAGGGGCGGGACGCAAAAAACATAGTCCACTGAGTCCACTGGGTCCACTGAGGCTACCCGCTCCGCCCGACGCACCCGCAGACCCGGGCGCGGCAAGCGTCCACTGCCCGAGGTCAGGGGCGGGCTCACGGCGCAGTATAACCCGGGACGGGACGACGCACGTCCGAAGGCCCTTGTTTCGCATCGCCCGTTGATCCCAAGAGGAAATTCGGCGCGTTCGCGGATGATATCCCGCCTCGCCGGCGGCCAGAGAGGGCGGCGGGTCGCCTCAGACGTCGAAGCTCTCGGGCAGGCTCCCGGCCCGGAACAGGATGGTCGGGGTCTCGTCGTAATCGCCCATCTCGGTGTCGGCCGAGACGGAAAACGCCACCACCCCCTGGCGCCCCTTTTCGCTGAAGGTGGTCGCCAGACGCTCGGCCTTGCGCCGCGCCTCGGCCGCGTCCTTGCACCCCACCTGCGGCTCCGCCTTCAACCCCGCCCCGCGCCCCCGGGCATAGGCCTGTAT
>JBBSCK010000190.1:0-3543 GCA_038250335.1 Caulobacterales bacterium | reverse complement strand
TACGGATCTCGGCGCGGCGCTCGTCGCGTCCGTTGCCGCGATCGCCCCGGTCGTCACCCCCGCCGCGGTTTTCGTGGCCGCCGCCGCGATCCTGGCTGCCGTTGTTGCCCTTGTCCTTGTCCTTGCCGTTGCCGTGCCCGTTGCCGTTGCCGTTCTGGGCCAGCGCAGCACTCGACACGCCGAGCGCCAGAATCAGGGCGCCTGTCAGGGGGATCAGTCGTTTCATGGGAAGACTCCTCGTCTGCCGATGACAACGTTCCGCGATCCCCGACGTTCCTGCCGTCTGCGGATGATCCGGGGTCGTGCTCCGGCCGTGCTCGGTTCAGCCCGTCGCGCGCAGGTCCGTGCCCTGAGCGGCGGTTTCATCCCCGGGCCAGGCCACCTCGGCCAGTCCGTTCACCACCGGCCGGGCGAACAGATAGCCCTGCATCAGGGTGACGCCCAGATCGCGCAGGACTTCATATTCCGCACGCGTCTCCACCCCTTCGCAGACCGGCTGGATGCCCAGTTCGGTCAGGGCGGACAGGGTGTGGCGCACGATGATCCGCTTGACCGGGTCGGCGTCGATGCCGCGCACCAGATCCATGTCCAGCTTGACGAGGTCCGGCTGGAATTTGGCCAGCAGCCCCAGACCGGCGAACCCGGCGCCGAAGTCGTCGATGGCGGTCTTGAACCCCATGGCCCGGTAGGACCGCAGGATGTTGAGCAGGTGGCTGGTGTCGATCGTCTCGTTCTCGGTGAACTCGAAGATGATGGCGTCGGTGGCGAACCCGGTCCGCATCGCCGCCTCCAGCGTCACGCGGATACAGGCTTTCGGCTCATAGACGGCGTTGGGCAGGAAGTTGATCGACAGCATCGCCCCGTCCGCCGTCAGGTCCAGCGCCGCCGCCTGTTCGATGGCGGTGGAGCGGCAGGTCTGGTCAAAGGCATAGCGGTTGGTGTCCGACACCTGCGCCAGCACAAACCCGGCCCCCTCGCCGTTGACGCCGCGCACCAGCGCTTCCTGGGCAAACACCGACCGGCGCGCGACGTCGACGATCGGCTGGAACGCCATGGTGATGGGCAGATCGAACCCGACGCCGTTGCGGCAGACAACACAGGACATGGAGCGCTCTTGTGAAAATCGAGGGCTGAGCATCGCCACAAGGCGTTAAAATATATCTGCGCGGCAGGGTGAACCGGGGCCGAACGCCTCGCGTTGCGGAGGCCGCCCGGACCGGGTCCCTCGTCAGCCACCCGGTTTCGACCTACACTCCGCCCAGGAGCCCCAACGCCGTCATCGCCACCCTGCGCGCCAACAAGGCCGCACTGCGTCTGCGGGGCGTGGCCCATGCGGCGCTGTTCGGCTCCGTGGCGCGCGGCGAGGCCGGGCCGGACAGCGATATCGACATCATGGTCGAGATCAATGCGGCGGCCGGGGTCGATCTCTATGACTATGTCGGCATCCGGCGGTTCATCGGCGAACTGTTCGCCGACAAGGCCGACGTGTCCGAGCGCGAGGCGCTGAAGGGCCATGTTCGACCCGGCGCGGAACGCGACGCCATCCACGCTTTCTGACGCGGACCGCCGGGCCGGCTCTGTATCCTGATCCTCGACGAAGGCGCCGCGTCAGCTATTCCGCCGCATAGGCGTGGCCGTCCTTGTCGGCAGCCGGGCGCGGTGCCTTGATCCAGTCGCCGGGAGCCAGAACCTTGCTGGCCGACAGCAGTTCGAGTCCGACGACCTGACTGGCCGCATTGTAATCCAGCACGAACGGGCCAGCGTCGGCGGCTTCCACGGGCCGCTCGTCCGACAGCCTGATGTAGAGCGCATCGGCCTCGGGATCGTAGGTCATTTCAATCGCCATCGGGCGGTCTCGCGTCTCGGTCGGGGTGGGCCGACAAGACCCGAATATGGTCGCTTTCCTCGACACACGCCACCCTGAGCACGCGTCCGGCCAATTCGGGCGGTCGCCCGAAACGCCGCTCGATGCCGGGGCGGGGGTCGGGCTCGGTCCACAACGGCTTGCGGACGACAGCGACGACGACGGCCTCGGTCAGGCCGTACCGGGCCATGCGGGCGAGGGCGTGATGAGTCAGGATAATCGGTTTCATGACGGCATCATCACCGTGAATGGCGCGGTGGCGTTATGAAGGCGTTCCTAGCCCTCACCTCGACTAACAAAACGCATTTTTTGCCAACGTAACCAGCGGCCAATGGACCCGACAGGCTTGCAGGATAAAAGGTCAATCGTCATCCATCTTCAGCGCGGCGATGAAGGCTTCCTGCGGGATCTCGACCTTGCCGAACTGGCGCATGCGTTTCTTGCCGGCCTTCTGCTTCTCGAGCAGCTTCTTCTTCCTGGTCGCGTCGCCGCCGTAGCATTTGCTCGTCACGTCCTTGCGCAGGGCGCGGACGGTTTCGCGGGCAATGATCTTGCCGCCGATGGCCGCCTGGATCGGGATGACGAACATATGGGGCGGGATCAGCTCCTTCATCTTCTCGACCATGCCCCGGCCGCGCGTCTCGGCCCGCGCGCGATGCACCAGCATCGACAGGGCGTCGACCGGCTCGGCATTGACCAGAATGCTCATCTTGACCAGATCGCCGACCTTGTAGTCGGTCAGTTCGTAATCGAACGACGCATAGCCCTTGGAGATCGACTTCAGCCGGTCATAGAAGTCGAACACCACCTCGTTCAGCGGCAGCTCATAGACCACCAGCGCGCGGGCCCCGACATAGGACAGTTCGACCTGCGACCCGCGCCGGTCCTGACACAGCTTGATGACGCCGCCGAGATAGTCGTCGGGCGTCAGGATGGTGGCCTTGATCCACGGCTCGGAGATGGTCTCGATCTGCATCACATCGGGCAGGTCGGCGGGGTTGTGCAGGTCCATCTCGGACCCGTCGCGCAGGCCGATCTTGTAGACCACCGACGGGGCCGTCGCGATCAGGTCGAGGTTGAACTCGCGGCTCAGGCGCTCCTGAATGATCTCCAGATGCAGCAGGCCGAGGAAGCCGCAGCGGAAGCCGAAGCCCAGCGCCGCTGAGCTTTCCATCTCGAAGGTGAAGGAGGCGTCGTTCAGGCGCAGTCGGCCGATGGCGGCGCGCAGGTCTTCAAAGTCGGCGGCGTCGACCGGGAACAGGCCGCAGAAGACCACCGACTGGACGTCCTTGAACCCCTTGAGCGGCTCGGTCGTGGGGCGGCGTTCGTCGGTGATGGTGTCGCCGACGGCGGCGTGGGCCACCTCCTTGATCTGGGCGGTGATGAAGCCGACCTCGCCGGGGCCCAGCTGGTCCACCGGGGTGTTCTTGGGCAGGAAGACGCCGACGCGGTCGACCAGATGGGTCGAGCCGTGCTGCATCATCTTGATGCGCTGGCCGGCCTTGAGGCTGCCGTCGAAGACGCGGACGAGGACGACGACGCCCAGATAGGGATCGTACCAGGCGTCGACCAGCAGGGCCTTGAGCGGCGCGTTGGGGTCGCCCTTGGGGGCCGGCAGGCGGGTGACGATGGCCTCCAGCACCTCCTCGATGCCGATGCCGGACTTGGCACTGCACAGG
>JBBSCK010000189.1:0-3562 GCA_038250335.1 Caulobacterales bacterium | reverse complement strand
CTGACCTTCGCCGTGGCGGTGGACGCCAATGTGCTGATCTATGAACGGATGCGCGACGAGGCGCGGGCCGGACGGTCGGTGATCGCCTCGATGGACGCGGGCTTCAACAAGGCGTGGGGGACCATTCTGGACGCCAACATCACGACCCTCGTAGCGGCTTTGATCATGTTCATCTTCGGTGCCGGACCCGTTCGGGGCTTTGCCTAGACCTTGAGCATCGGGGTGTTCACCTCGGTGTTCTCCGCCGTGCTGGTGTCCCAGGTGCTTCTGGCCTACTGGCTGAAGACGGCCAAACCCAAAAAACTGCCGATCGCGGAGTGATGGCGATGAGCTGGTGGCCCCTGATCAAGATCATTCCGATCAAGACGAACCTGAAGTTCGTCCGTTTCGCCAAATTCTTCGGCGTCCTGTCGGCCGTGCTCTGCATCGCCTCGATTACGAGCGTCTTCTACCCCGGCATGAATATGGGGATCGACTTCCGGGGCGGGGCGGCGATGGAGCTGACCACCTCGGACGGGCGCACTCTGGATCTGGAACAGGTGCGCGGCGCGGTCGAGGGCCTGTCTATTGGCGATGTCGGGGTGCAGGGCATCGACAACGATTCCAGCGCTATTCTGCGTTTCCAGATCCCCGAAGGCGAAGCCCAGGCGGCTGTTGTCGAGCGGGTGCAGGCCGCCATCACCCAGGAAGTTGGCGTGGTCACCTACTCGGGCGTCAGCATCGTCGGGTCCAAGGTGTCGGGCGAGCTGTTCGCATCCGGCCTGATGGCGCTGGGCGCGGCCATCGTGCTGATGTTCGCCTATATCTGGTTCCGGTTCGAGCCCCAGTTCGGGTTCGGTGCCGTGGCCGGGCTGGTGCACGACGTCATCCTGGTGTTCGGCCTGATTGTCCTGATGCGGCTGGAGTTCAATCTGAACATGGTGGCCGCCATCCTGACGGTGATCGGCTATTCGATGAACGACACGGTCGTCGTGTTCGACCGCCTGCGGGAGAACCTGAGGAAGTACAAGACCATGCCGCTGCGCGAGGTGATCGATTTGTCGATCAACGAGACCCTGTCGCGCACCATCATTACGGGCGTTACAGCCGTCATGGTGCTAGCCGCCCTGGCCGTATTCGGCGGCGTGGCTCTGTTCGGTTTTTCCATAGCGCTGATGGCCGGAATCATCATCGGCACTTATTCCTCGGTCTATGTCGCCGCGCCGGTCATCCTTCTGTGGGGGGTCAAGCGCGGCGAGTTCGCCGAGGACGCCAAGCCGATCAAGCTGGGCATGGCGAGCCGGCCCTGACGGCAGGGTGACTGGAGACTGGTGAAGATGTGGCTTGTAGCCGCTCGGCCGGGCGGCTGCTCTGGTGGCTTGCGCCAGTCCACCGATCTTCGGACACCCGCCACCAGCCACCTTCTCCCCGGCCTCCTTTGCCGCTAAGGCTGCGCCGTAGCGGCAACTTGGGGGATTTTACGTGGCCAATCTGCTTTCGAACTTCAGGAACACCCTGATCCTCAGCCTCGTGCTGGCGGGCGTCATGATCTTCGCGTTCGGCCGGGCGGCCCCCGGGGGATTTGATATCAGCTTTTGGCAGGCGGTCGCCCGCTGGAGCCATGTGGGCTTCGGCATCCTGTGGATCGGGCTCTTGTACTATTTCAACTTCGTCCAGATCCGGGTCATGCCCACGATCCCGGCCGAGCTGAAACCGGCGGTGTCCAAGCATATCGCGCCCGAGGCCCTGTTCTGGTTCCGCTGGTCGGCCCTGCTGACGGTCATCGCGGGCGTGGCGGTGATGGGACTGCGCGGCCATGCCTATTCCGCCGAGGTGTTCAGCCTCGGCTTCGCGGGCGGTCTGGTCGAGGGCGATCAGGGCTATGCGCTGATGGGCGTCGGCGTCTGGCTGGCCATCGTGATGTTCCTCAACGTCTGGGGCATTATCTGGCCGAACCAGAAGCGGGCGCTGGGCATCGTGGTCGTGGATGACGACAGGAAGGCGAAGGCCGCGCGCGTCGCCATGCTGGGCAGCCGCACCAACCTGCTTCTGAGCCTGCCGATGCTCACCTCCATGGCGATGTACCAGACGCTGTTCGGCTAGGTGTCGTGACCCCGGGTCGTTTGGCATTCGGTCTTCTGGCCACGGGGTTCCTGATCCAGCTGGTGACGATCGTCTGGGCCGGTGCCGTTTATCCCGGATACGATCACACGCGGCAGTTTATCAGCGAACTTGGGGCGACAGGAGCGGTGACCGGACGGGCCGTCAGCTGGTGGGGCTTTGTTCCGAGCGGTCTGTTGATCGGCACCGGCTGCCTGCTCGCTGCTGGGCTGGTGCGACGGAGCGGACTGGCAGCAGCCGCCTGGGTGCTGCTGGGCTGGTACGGGTTGAGCCTCGCGGCGGCAGGGGTTTATCCCTGCGCCTTTGAGTGCTCGCGTCAGAACTCCTCGTTCAACACCCTGATGCATGACCTGTTCGGCGGGACGGGCTACCTCACCGCAATCGTCGCCCTGCCTCTGGCGGCCCTGGTCGCCCGCCGCGAGCGGCGCACGGGGCTGATGATCCTTGCGCTGGTCTGCACCGTCCTCGCAGCCGTCGGATTCGGGGGAGTTATCCGGGAGACGGAGCCGGTCGGGGTGATCCAGCGGATACTGGAAGCCTCGGTGGGTCTGTTCACCCTCGCCTTCGGCTGGACCCTGACCCGAAATCGGCCGGTGCCGACAACGGGCCAGCCTGCTTGAGCGACGCTGACCTCGACGATCAGGTTCGGACTGCCGACCCCGACCGCTGGCTGTCGAGCCGGTTCGTGGGGAGCGTTGCCGCCCGCGCGGACCTGATCGCGCTCTATGCCTTCGAGGCGGAGTTGATGTTGATCCCGACGCGGGTGACACAGCCGCTGCTGGCCGAGATGCGCTACGCATGGTGGCGCGAACAGCTGGACGGCGTGTTTGCCGGAACGGCGCGAAAGGGGCATCCGGTGCTTGAAGCCCTGACCGACGTGGTCGCCCGCCATGGTCTGGATCGGACCCCGTTTGACGCCCTGATCGAGGCGCATATCGAACGGGTCCACGGCGAGCCGCATGACCTCGACGGGTTCTATCGGGGGCCGATGCAGATCGCTGTTGAGGTGCTCGCCGGGCGTGGGCACGACGCCGCCGTCATCGAGGCCGGGCGGGTGTGGGGTCTGTCACAGGTGGGGCGTCAGGACGAGGCTGATACACTGAGGTCCAACGCCAACCGTCAGCTCCGGGCCCTGCCTCCGAAGGCCTTTCCGGCGGTCGCTCATGCGGCCCTGCGGACGGGAACCCCGGAGCCGATGAAACGACTGACCCTGATCTGGGCGACGCTGCGGGGCCGTATCTGATGGCCACGACCCGGACCGACGTCGTCATCCTCGGCGGGGGGCACAACGGTCTGGTCTGTGCCTTCTATCTGGCGCGGGCCGGGCTGAAGGTCACCGTGCTGGAGCGGCGCGGGATCGTCGGCGGGGCGGCGGTGACGGAGGAATTCCATCCCGGCTTTCGCAACTCGACCGCCAGCTACACCGTCAGCCTGCTGAACCCGCGCATCATCGCTGACATGG
>JBBSCK010000188.1:0-3590 GCA_038250335.1 Caulobacterales bacterium | reverse complement strand
TCCACCATCACCGCGACCCCGGCCGAATCATAGCCGCGGTATTCCAGCCGCTTCAGGCTGTCGATCAGCCGCAGAACCGCCGGGCCCGTGCCCGTCACGCCGATGATGCCGCACATGGGGGTCTCCGTGGTTCGCCGAGCCCGAGGATGACGGCTTCGATGGTCTGCTCTAGGACGGGGTTAAGAGACGGACACCTAAAAAGGCGTTTCGGATGATTTCGGCCGGGAGCTGACGATGGGCGAGCGCAAATATTTCGGCACCGACGGCATTCGTGGTCGCGCCAACGTCAGCCCGATGACGGCCGAGGTGGCGCTGCGGGTCGGGCTGGCGGCGGGCAAGCTGTTCATGTCGGGCGACGACCGCCGGCATCTGGTGGTGATCGGCAAGGACACGCGCCTCTCTGGCTATATGATCGAGCCGGCGCTGGTGGCGGGATTCGCCTCGGTCGGGATGGATGTCCTGACCTTCGGGCCGCTGCCGACCCCCGGCGTGGCCATGATGACCCGGTCGATGCGCGCCGATCTGGGCGTGATGATCTCCGCCTCGCACAACGACTATGCCGACAACGGGATCAAATTGTTCGGGCCCAACGGCTACAAGCTGTCGGACGAGACCGAGCTGAAAATCGAATCCATGATGGACGACGGCCTCAACGAGGGGCTGGCCCCGTCCAACCGGCTGGGTCGGGTCAAGCGGATCGACGACGCCCAGGCCCGCTATATCGAGATCGCCAAGGCCGCCTTCCCCCGCCACCTGTCCCTGGCCGGCCTGCGCATTGCCGTCGATTGCGCCAACGGGGCCGGCTACAAGGTCGCCCCGACGACCCTCTATGAGCTGGGGGCCGAGGTCTGCTCGGTCGGCGTCTCGCCCAACGGGACCAATATCAATGCCGACTGCGGCTCGACCCATCCGGGCACGCTGGCGGCGGCGGTCAAACAGTATCGGGCCGACGTCGGCATCGCGCTGGACGGCGATGCCGACCGGCTGATCCTCTGCGACGAGACCGGCAAGGTGGTGGACGGGGACCAGATCATGGCCCTGATCGGCCGCGACTGGGCGCGGCGCGGCGTGCTGAAGGGCGGCGGCGTGGTGGCCACCGTCATGTCCAACCTGGGCCTCGAACGGGCCCTGAAGGCCGACGGCCTGACGCTGGAGCGGACCCAGGTCGGTGACCGCTATGTCATGGAAAAGATGCGCGCCGGCGGCTTCAACCTCGGCGGCGAACAGTCCGGTCACCTGATCCTGCACGACCATGCGACCACCGGCGACGGCCTGATGGCGGCGCTGCAGGTCCTTGCCGTGATGGTCGAGAGCGGCCGGCCGATGAGCGAGCTGGCCCGCCAGTTCGAGCCCGTGCCGCAACTGCTGCAGAACGTGCGTTTCACCGGCGGCAGGCCTCTGGAAAACGTCGACGTGAAGGCGGCGATCGCGGAGGGGGAGGCCGCCCTGAACGGATCAGGCCGCCTGCTTGTGCGCCCCTCTGGAACCGAGAAACTGATCCGCGTCATGGCCGAGGGCGACGACGGGGCGCTGGTCAAACGGGTGGTCGCCGAGGTCTCGGCAGCGGTGAAGGCGGCGGGTTAGGCCGACAGGGCGTCAACCACATCCTCGATCCGCCTTCGGATGTCCGGCACGGCGATGGTCTCCCAGAAGGCGGCGCGGGCCGGGGGGCCGAGAACGAACAGGTGCGGATCGGGATTTCCGTCAGCACCAACCACCCGGCCTGATGCGTCCAGATCGAGGCCGAGGCGCAGCGGGTCGAGACGGGCGCGGCCGCTGGCCAGAAGCGGACCGGTGACGGGGTCGTGCTCGGGCGCATGACCGGGGCCCGTGCAGTCGATCAGCCAGCGAGCGACCAGCGCCGGCCCTGCAGGGCCGGCGCGCGGAAGCCAGTCGAGATGGATGCCGTCCATGCGGGCCTCGATGGCTCCGACCCGGCCCGAAACGACTGTCAGGCGACCCGAGGCGATCAGGCGGTCGATGCGGGCGGCGATGACGGGCGCGAGGCGATGGCGGTGGACGTCCCACCAGGGCCGGAGATGGCGCACGACCCGGCTGCGCGTCTTCGCGTCCGCCTCGCGCCACAGGTCGGCGGTGATCGGGCGCAGACCCTCCATGACCTCGCGCCAGGCGGCCTTGCCCGACAGGCGGCGGGCCTCGGCGAGGCGCCTTGACAGCGGTCCACTCAAAAGGAGAGGCGACGGCGGCTTCACCGGATCGGGACGCTGGCCGTGCGCGCGGGGCAGGAGGCCGCGTCGCGACAGGGCCGTGGCCCGGCCGCGCCAGCCGCGCCCCTCCAGCATCAGCACCATATCGACCATGGTCAGGCCCGTGCCGACGATCAGGATGTCGTCATGCGTGCCGATCGCGTCCAGCGCCCCGGGGGCCCAGGGATCAGGCAGGATTCGGGGTGACACCCCCGCCTCCGCCGTGCGGGGGGCCGGGTTGCCTGTGGTCAGAACCACGGCCCGGGCCGGAACCTGTGTCCCGTCGGCCAGACGTACGCCGTCGGTCTGGACCGCGGTCACATCGCCCACGACCCTTTGGATACGGCCGGGGCAGGCGGCCGCGACCGCCTCAAGCCGCTCGCGGACATACAGACCATACAGCCGGCGCGGCGCGAACCCCTCGGGATCGGCCAGAGCGGGGTGGTGGACCGCCAGCCAGCGGACGAAGTGATCGGGTTGTTCGGCCAGGGCGCTCATCCGGCCGGAACGAACATTCAGCAGATGACCGTCGAACGGGGTCGCATAGGCGACGCCCAGCCCGAAATCCCCGGTCCGGTTGATCAGGGTCGAGGCCACGCCCCGCTCGGCCAGACGGACCGCCAGCATGGCCCCGGAAAAGCCCCCGCCGACGATGACGACGCTGTCGATGTCTGCTGTCACGCTGCCTCCCCGCCGTCGCCGCGCCAGATGCACCGGCGACGGAACGGGGTCAAACCGGCCGGGCCCTCAGATCTCCTGATTATAGGCCCCGATCTCCGGGTGACGGGCGAGGCGGGGCTTCACCTCCTTGTGGAACAGATCGCGCATGTCGTCGGCCGACCGCATGGATTCGACCACCACGACCAGTTCCGGCTTGTTCGAGGACGCGCGGACCAAAACCCAGGACCCGTCCTCCAGATGCACGCGCGCGCCGTTGACGGTGATGACCTCGACGATCTTCCGCCCCAGGATCGAGCCGCCGTCTGCCCCCAGTTTTTCATACTCGGCGACGAGTTTCGCCAGCACGTCGTATTTGATCTCGTCGTCGCAATGCGGCGACATGGTCAGGCTGGTCCAGGCGTCCGGCAGGGAGGCCTTCAGCTGCGACAGGCGTTTGTCCGGATTGCGGTCCAGCATCTGCAGCACGGCGGCGGCGGCGACGAGGCCGTCGTCATAGCCCCGGCCGATGGGGTTCGCGAGGAAGAAGTGACCCGACTTCTCGAACCCGGCGAGGGCCCCCAGTTCGGCGGTCTTGCGCTTGATGTAGGAGTGGCCGGTCTTCCAGTAGACCGTGGTCGCCCCATTGGCCGCCAGCACTTCGTCAGTCTTGTAGAGGCCGGTCGATTTCACATCGACGACGAAGGTGGCGTTGGCGTGCAGGGC
>JBBSCK010000187.1:0-3629 GCA_038250335.1 Caulobacterales bacterium | reverse complement strand
TTTCGCACCCGCAAGGCGCTGATGGCCTTGGCCGGCGTCGCGTCCCATGCGGACGACCCGGTCGACGCCCGCGCCTTTAAGGGCGGGCCGCTGTGGGCCGACGAGGAAGCCGCCCGTCTGGCTGCGGGCGAGCCGTTCGCCTGGCGGCTGTCGCTCGCGGCGGCCCGTGAGCGGCTGGGGGGCTTCGACCCCCTGACCTGGACCGAGGAGACGGCCGATCCCATCATCCGCACGGCGCGTCCGGAAGCCCTCGGCGACATGGTACTGGGGCGAAAGGACATCGGCGCAGGCTATGTCATCGCCTCGGTCGTCGACGACGCGATCCAGGGTGTGACCTACGTCATCCGGGGCGAGGACCTGATCCAGACCACATCGGTCCAGCGGGTGCTGCAGGCGCTGCTGGGCCTTCCCACCCCGACCTATCGCCATCACCGCCTGCTGCTGGGCCCCGACGGCAAACGCTACGCCAAGCGCGACGGGGCCGTCACCCTCGAAGCCCTGCGCGCGGGCGGCATGACGGCGGAGGCGCTAAGGGCCGAACTGGGATTTTGACGGCCCATCTCCCTCTCCCGCCAGCAGAGTGGAAGGGCTAAGCGAAGGCGATGAACACCCCGTCCTCCCGCCTTCTGCCCCTGCTGGTCGTTCTGGCCTCGGCCAGCGTGCTGGGTCTGGCCCCCATCCTGGTCCGGCTGACCGAGACGGGGCCGGCGGCGGCGGGCTTCTGGCGGTTCGTCTTCGCCCTGCCCCTGCTGCTGGTCCTCGTGGGCCGACCCGGCGGCGAGGGCATCGGACGGCCGTCGAAATGGATGTTGCTGGCCGGCCTGTTCTTCGCCCTCGATCTCAGCTTCTGGCACTATGGGATCGTCATGACCTCGGTCGCCAATGCGACCGTTCTGGCCAACCTGACCCCGGTCGTCGTCACCCTGATCGGCTGGCTTGTGTTCAAGGAGCGGCCAGCCCGGCTGTTCATCCTGGCACTGGCGCTGGCCATGGGCGGGGCCCTCGCCATGGCCGCAGGCGCGCGGCCCGGCCAAGGAAGCAACCCCCCGCTTGGAGATCTGCTCTCGCTGACGGTGTCGTTCTGGTATGCGGGCTATTTCCTTGCCGTGAAGGCGGCGCGGACGACGGCAGGGGCGCTGAAGGTGACGTTCTGGGCCACGCTGGCCGGCCTGCCCCTGATGGGCGGGGCGGCGCTGGTCCTCGGCGAGGACATGATCCCGGCGACTGCAGCAGGCTGGGCGGCCTGCGTCGCCATGGGATTGATGCATGTAGCGGGTCAGGGCGGCGTGGCCTGGGCGCTCGGCCGGTTGCCGGCCGCCATCACCGCTGTCACCATCCTGATCCAGCCTTTGGTCGCAGCCGGCCTGAGCTGGATCATCTTCGGCGAGACCCTGGCCCCGATCCAGGCACTGGGCGGGGCGCTCGTTCTGGGCGCGATCATACTGGCGCAGTGGTCGAACCGGGCGGGAACGAAAACGGGCGCGGCCCCCGAAGGAACCGCGCCCGCCTGATCACGTCATCGTCTGGTCCCTAAGGATCAGAGCAGCTTGAGATCCACGGCCGAGGTCTTGCCGCGCTGGGATTCCAGCTCGTAAGAGACCTTCGCGTTTTCATCGAGGCCCGTCAGGCCAGCCTTCTGAACGGCGGTGATGTGCACGAATACATCGGCACCGCCGCTTTCCGGCTGGATAAAGCCGAAGCCCTTGGTGGGGTTAAACCACTTGACCGTACCGGTCGCCATGTTGCGTCTCCATAAACGCGCTTTCCAGGCGGACGCCCTTTCGAGGGGGTCCGACAACCCATCTGGACAGCTCGTTCAGGCGAAGGAGCGAAACGCGGGTTTGGACCCCACGCGAAATCCGGATTGCAACGCTGTTTTCTCTCAGCCGCAAAGCCCGGTCAACCGGAAACGATTCGCCCCCCGGGCGAGCCGGCGACCGTGGGGCCCGTCACGCACAGGCCGCGCGGTGCGCCGTCCAGATGCAGGTGATCCCGGTGGGCCTCATTGTAGTCGGGCGTCAAGACAGTGGAGAAGACGCGGCAGGCCCCGTCGCGCAGCCGCCGCAGGAATTCGGCACCCTGGGCTCCGTTCGCCCCCTGCCCGTCCCAGTCCGCCTCGACCGACACCGTGCGCCCGTCCGCCAGCGTCACTGAGCCTATATCCAGGGCATTGGCCCGGGCATGCTCGCTGGGCCTTTCGGCCACATCCGTCGAACCATAGATGCGGCGACAGGAATAGCTGCCGTAGTTGTTCACCGCCACGGCGCGCGAGCCGAAGGTGGCTTCGGCCGCAGGCTGCAGCACCTGCCGGTCCCAGATGACATAGCGGACCGCGAGCGGACATTGCATGGTCAGGCTGCCCGGCTTCAGCGCCGTCACCGCGCCGCCGGTGATCACGACCGCACCTCTCACCTGACAGAATCCGCCGTCGTCGGTGTCCTCAGCCCGACGGACCTCCACCCCGGCCTCACGCAGGGTCTGGATACAGGCGTCGGTCGCCCCCCGGATTTCCTCGGGAGCCGCCGCTGGCCCGACCACGAAATCGGCGACCTTGGCCGCCGTGGCCTGGCCGACGGGATGGTCTAGATCCAGCGGTTTCCAAGGCAGATCCTGAGGCGGGGCGTAGACGTTCAGCAGGGCGAAGGCCGCGCACACGCCCAGCGCCAGCTCCCACATCAGGTTCCAGAAATCGGCGAAATCGCGCTTCATGCGCGTTCAGCCTTACGCGGCGGCGCTGACCTCCGCCAGCCGCTGGATCAGGGTGGTGCAGGCGCCTTGGCCTGCCGCCCCGTCGTTGGACAGGGTGATGAACCCCAGCCCCCGCTCGGGCGCGGCCAGGACGGTGGCGAACCATAGCCGTCCCGCCCGCGGTTCGCACATGAACACGTCGACAGGTTCGGGGCGCGACATTGCCCCGGCGGCGCTCCCGCCCAGCCGGCGAACGCCCCTCGCGCCGGCCGAGATCGCCCCCTCCGGTCCGACCACCAGTCCAGCGAGCGCGGGCGCGCCGCCTTTCGCGAACGCCTGATTCAGCGCGGCGTCCCAACCGACGGTGGCGGCACGAACCGGGCCGCCACCGGCAATGAGGTGGCAGCACACATCGAGGCGAGGAGGCAACGTCGGTTCAACGGCGTGCCAATCAGCCCAGCTTCGAGCCCTCGACGCACAAGTGAATAAGTCGCAACGTGCCGTTCGAAGGGGAGACAGGGATCCATGGGCAGGAAGCACGACTACGAGGCCGAGCTTAGGACGCTCCAGATCGAACTGGTCGCGACCCAGGCCTGGGCAATCGACCACGGGCTGAAAATCCTGATCGTGTTCGAGGGCCGCGACGCCGCCGGCAAGGACGGAGCGATCAAGCGGATCACCGAATACCTGTCGCCGCGCCAGACCCGGGTCGTCGCCCTGTCCAAGCCGACCGAACGCGAGACCGGTCAGTGGTATTTCCAGCGCTACGCCCCCCATCTGCCGGCGGCGGGCGAAATCGTCCTGTTCAACCGGTCCTGGTATAACCGCGCGGGCGTAGAGCCCGTCATGGGGTTTTGCACCCCGGCCCAATACGAACAGTTCCTGAACGATGCGCCGCATTTCGAGCGGATGCTGACGGGCGCGGGCACCGTCCTGATCAA
>JBBSCK010000186.1:0-3638 GCA_038250335.1 Caulobacterales bacterium | reverse complement strand
GGCGACGTCATCAGCTTCCTGCAGGAGACCGAGCGGCTGTCGTTCCCCGAAGCGGTCGAGCGGCTGGCCGCCGAGGCCGGGATGCAACTGCCGGCCGAGGACCCGCAGGCGGCCGACCGCGAGGCGAGAAAACAGGGTCTGTCGGACTGGATGGACCTGGCCCAGAAATGGTTCGCCGCCAATCTGCGGCGTTCGGTCGGCAAGGCGGCGCGGGAGTATCTGGAGAAACGCGGCCTGCCGGAAGATCAGTGGGAGCGGTTCGGCCTGGGCTATGCGCCGAACGATCGCGAGGGGCTGAAGGCCGCGCTGGTGCAACGCGGGGCCAAGCCGGGCGATCTGGTAGAGATGGGGATGCTGATCTCGCCCGAAGGCGGCGGCAATCCCTACGACCGGTTCCGCGACCGGCTGATGTTCCCGATCCTCGACGCGCGCGGGCGGCTGGTCAGCTTCGGCGGCCGGGCCATGAACCCCGACGACCGGGCCAAATATCTGAACGGTCCCGAGAGCCCGCTGTTTCACAAGGGGGCGACCCTCTATGGCCTGCCCGAGGCGCGGCGCATCCTGGGGGCCGAGTCGAAATCGACCCAGAGCGTGATCGTGGTCGAGGGCTATATGGACGTCATCGCCTGCCAGCGGGCCGGCCTGCCGGCTGTGGCCCCGATGGGCACGGCGTTGACGGAAGATCAGATGGCGCTTCTGTGGCGGGTGTCGTCCGAGCCGGTGCTGTGTTTCGACGGCGACGGAGCGGGGCAGCGTGCGGCCTATCGGGCGATTGAGCGGGCGCTGCCGTTGCTGAAATCCGGCAGGTCCTTCCGCTTCGCCCTGCTGGAGGGCGGCCAGGATCCGGACGACATCCTGCGCGACAAGGGCGCCCCCGCCCTGCGCCAGGCGATGACCGAAACGCGTCCGTTCGCCGAGGTTCTGTTCAGGCGCGAGGCGGAGGTCGAGCCGCTGGATACCCCCGAACGACGGGCGGGACTGAAGGGGCGGCTGCGGACGGCAGCCACCGCCATCCAGGACAAGGATCTGGCCGAACAATACCGGCGCGAACTGTTCGACCGGTTCGACGCCCTGTTTTCTGCCCGGTTGCAGGCACCCCAGCGCGCGCAACAGGCCGGCGGCCGCTGGCGACCGGGTCCGCCGCCCAAGCTGGGCCAGACGGCCGAGGGGGCCCAGGCCATGCAGGCGCTGAACCGATCGATCGAGCCGGTCGCGGCGGCCCTGGCCCACGGGGCCATCGAGGATCCCGAACGGATGGACGACCACCTGGAGGCGATTGCATCCCATGGTTTTGGCGACCCGGCGCTGGACGGTCTGGCACAGGAGCTGGTGCGGCTGCGGTTCGGCGGCCAGACGCTTGACAGCGCGGCCCTGCGTCGCCATCTCGCGACCTCCGGACACGACGCTTTAGTGCGCGAGGTCGAGAAGGCGGCGGCAAAGTCCGGCGCGCCTTTCCTGGCCGCGAATGCGCCCCTCGCCGAAGCAAGGGTCCGGTGGTCGCAAGGCTTCGACGCCCTGACCCGTGTAGCGGGACTGGACGCGGCGCTGGCGTCAGCGAAGTCGGGAGCGGATCACGCTTTCGACGCATCCGCCTTCAGTCGTCTGAAGGCGGAGCGCGACGCATTGCGGCGGGCCATCAGGACCGGGACGATCTGGGACGACGGAGCGGGTTCGTAACGAACCGGGCTCAGACGCGTTCTGTTTTGAAACGGATGTTGCATTTTTGCCGAGGGGCCGATCGCCTCTTCGGCCGGAGACATAGACTTCATGAGCGCTCAAAACGCCGAGACGCAGGAACCCGAAGTCCAGACGGACGGTCCGCTGCTCGATCTGACCGATGCCGGGGTCAAGAAGTTCATCAAACAGGCCAAGGCGCGTGGCTATGTGACGATGGAGGAGCTGAACAAGGTTCTGCCGTCCGAAGAGGTCACACCCGACGCCATCGAAGACACCCTGGCGATGCTCAGCGAGATGGGCGTCAATGTCGTGGAGGCCGAGGAGGACGCGGCGGAGACGACCGGGGGCGAGGTCGCCGAGCGTGCGGAAACCTCGGTTACCGAGGGCGATGCCAAGCCGACCTACGACCGGACGGACGATCCCGTACGGATGTATCTGCGCGAGATGGGGAGCGTGGAGCTGCTCAGCCGCGAGGGCGAGATCGCCATCGCCAAGCGGATCGAGGCCGGGCGCGACGCCATGATCAGCGGCCTGTGCGAGAGCGCGCTGACGTTCGAGGCCATCATGGTCTGGCGCGATGAACTGGCCAACAACCGCATCCTGCTGCGCGAGGTCATCGACCTGGACGCCACCTACGGGGTGCTGAACCCCTCGTCCCTGCCGCACAACCAGCCCCAGCAGCCGATCCCCGGCCAGCCCCTTCCGCCCAAGCCGGAGCCCGAGCCGGGCGCGGAAAATGTCGAAGACAAGCCCGAGGGTGACGAGGAGGACGAGGATTTCGACGACGGCGGCGGCATGTCGATCTCGGCGCTGGAGGCGGAACTGCGCGACGGGGTCATGGAGACCCTGGACGGCATCGCCTCGGACTTCGACGCCTTCAGGAAGCTGCAGGAGAAGCTGGTCGAGACCCGCCTCAAGGGCGAGGACCTGAGTGCCAGGGACCGCAAGGCCTATGACACCCTGTCCCAGGCCATCTCGGGCCGGCTGAAGACGCTGAAACTGAACAACAACCGCATCGAGGCCCTGGTCGAGCAGCTGTACGCCATCAACAAGCGGCTGATCGGTCTGGAAGGCCGGCTGCTGCGCCTGGCCGACAGCTACGGCATTTCGCGCCCCGAGTTCCTGAAGGCCTATTTCACCGCCGAGCTGGACCCCACCTGGTCGACGCGGGTCAAGGACATGGGCGTGCGCTGGACCAAGTTCAGCGACAATGAGGCGACCCAGATCACCACCATCCGGGGCGACGTCGCCGCCGTCGCGGTCGAGGCCGGCCTGCCCATCGACGATTACCGCCGCATCGTCCACACGGTGCAGAAGGGCGAGCGCGAGGCGCGTCAGGCCAAGAAGGAAATGGTCGAGGCCAACCTGCGGCTGGTGATCTCCATCGCCAAGAAATACACCAACCGCGGCCTGCAGTTCCTGGACCTGATCCAGGAGGGCAACATCGGTCTGATGAAGGCGGTCGACAAGTTCGAGTACCGCCGCGGCTACAAATTCAGCACCTATGCGACGTGGTGGATCCGTCAGGCCATCACGCGCTCGATCGCCGACCAGGCCCGCACCATCCGCATCCCGGTGCATATGATCGAGACGATCAACAAGATCGTGCGCACCAGCCGCCAGATGCTGCACGAGATCGGCCGCGAGCCGACCCCGGAGGAACTGGCCGAAAAACTGGCCATGCCGCTGGAAAAGGTCCGCAAGGTCCTGAAGATCGCCAAGGAGCCGATCAGCCTCGAGACCCCGATCGGCGACGAGGAGGACAGCCATCTGGGCGACTTCATCGAGGACAAGAACGCCATCCTGCCCATCGATGCGGCGATCCAGTCCAACCTGCGCGAGACCACCACCCGCGTGCTGGCGTCGCTGACGCCGCGCGAGGAGCGGGTGCTGCGCATGCGGTTCGGCATCGGCATGAACACCGACCACACGCTGGAAGAGGTCGGCCAGCAGTTCTCGGT
>JBBSCK010000185.1:0-3650 GCA_038250335.1 Caulobacterales bacterium | reverse complement strand
GAAGGCGACGACCGAGAACAATATTCCCTTTGTCTCGGGGGTGTCGGTCGGCAGCTTCGGACACAGGATGCCGAACAGCGGCCCCAGAACCAGCACCCCGACCGCCACGTGGATGGCCCAGCCCGCCGGCATGTTTCGCCCCAGCCCCAGGATGTTGGAAACGATCAGGGGAAAGGGTGCGAACCACTGCAGAAACAGGACATTGATGGCCTCCATCAGCGACACGATGACCGTAGCCGCCGCACCGGCGACCATTCCCTTTTGTACGCGTGACATCATGACCGTTAGCGCCTCCCAACGCTTCGCTCTGACCCAGACTACGCCGGGAGAGCATACGCCTGTTGCGGCGGGCGACGTTCACGTTCCCGTGCTCGGGCGGGTCAGTCCCAGCGCACCCCGGTGAGGGCTTCCGAGGCCTCCCAAAGGGCGCGCGCAACCTCGACCTCCCCGGCCCGCGGCCGGATTTCAGCAAGCCCGGCCGGGCCCTTCAACTCGTGCCTCCGCGTCGCGCCATAGTAGCCGCCGGGCTCTACGGCCGATGTCGCGGCCATCAGGATGGGCAGGGCCCCCTCGGCGGCGGAATGGCTGATCAGCGGCTCGATCAACGGCCGAAAAATCAGCCGCATGACCGCCCGCGCGAGCGGACGTGCGACCAGCGGGCCGCTCCCGATCAGGCTGGTCCGGGCATAGCCGGGGTGAGCCGCCACACTGGTAAGTCCCCAGCTGTTCGCCCCGCTGCGCCTGTCCAATTCCAGTGCGAACATCAGCATCGCCAGCTTGGACTGGGCATACACAGGCCATGGCCTGTAGCCCGCCTCGTGCTGGAGATCGTCGAGCCGGATCCGCCCGTGCCGATGCGCGATGCTCGACAGCTGCACCACCCGGGCCTGGCCCGCCTTCAGCAGGGGCAACAGCCGTCCCGTCAGGGCGAAATGGCCAAGGTAGTTGGTCGCCAACTGGGTCTCGAAACCGTCAACCGTCGTCGATCGTTCCGGCAGAGCCATGACGCCGGCGTTGT
Source organism: Caulobacterales bacterium (assembly GCA_038250335.1). Lineage (GTDB taxonomy): Bacteria > Pseudomonadota > Alphaproteobacteria > Caulobacterales > Caulobacteraceae > Brevundimonas. The sequence goes on along the minus strand of JBBSCK010000185.1, from coordinate 2,632 downwards.
TGACGAGAATGTCGATGGATCGACCATCGGCCAGCAGACGCGCCGCGGACGCGGCAACCGACGCCTGGGAGGCCAGGTCCAGCGGTTCGAACCGCAGCCGGGCGTCCGGCTGACCCAGCCGGATGGTGGCGATCGCGGCATTGGCGCGGTCGACGCTGCGGGTCGCCACGATGACCTCGGCCCCCTTGGCGGCCAGTGCCTTCGCGGTCTCGAACCCCGTGCCGCTGTTGGCTCCCGTGACGATGGCCAGCCTGCCGGTCTGGTCGGGGATGTCGCGGATCGTGAAAGGGGTCATGCCGGACAGGTCAGCGTCCGACCCGTCCGGCGCAAGGTGCCCCGTCTATTCCGCAGCGATGTTCGAGCTTTCCGGGGCCGTCCAGCGCAGCACCGGCGTGCGGGCGGCGCGGGTATAGACCAGACGCTTCATCGGCGCATGGAAGGGCGCGCCCTTGAACCGGTCGACGTCGCCGGCCTTGGCTGCGCCGGCCAAGGCCCGCATGGCGTGGATGAAGCGGTCCAGTTCCTGTTTCGACTCAGTCTCGGTCGGCTCGATCAGCATGGCCCCGTGGACGACCAGCGGGAAATACATGGTCATCGGGTGGAAGCCCTCGTCGATCATCGCCTTGGCGAAGTCGAGCGTGGTTATGTCCGTGCCCTTCAGCCATTCGTCGTCGAACAGGGCCTCGTGCATGCACGGACCCTCGGGGAAGGCCGCCGACATCACGTCCGACAGCCGGGCCTTGATGTAGTTGGCGTTCAGGACTGCGTCCTCGGCGACCTGGCGCAGCCCGTCCGAGCCGTGGCTCATCATGTAGCTGAGGGCCCGGGTGTACATGCCCATCTGGCCCTGGAAGGCGCACATCCGGCCGAAGGCCTGGGCGGCCTCGTCTTCCTCGCGCTCGATCAGGCGATAGCCGTCCCCGTCATTGACCACCCAGGGGGCCGGGGCGAAGGGGGCCAGGGCGGCCGACAGCACCACCGGTCCCGAGCCGGGTCCACCGCCGCCGTGGGGTGTCGAGAAGGTCTTGTGCAGGTTGATGTGCATCGCATCGACGCCGAGGTCGCCCGGCCGCACCCGCCCGACGATGGCATTGAAATTGGCCCCGTCGCAGTAGAAATAGGCACCCGCCTCGTGGGTCAGTCGGCTGATCTCGAGGATGTCACGCTCAAACAGGCCGCAGGTGTTGGGATTGGTCACCATGATGGCGGCGACGTCGTCACCCAGTTTGGAGGCCAGATCAGCCACGTCGACCCGACCGTCGTCGGTCTGGGCCACTTCCACCACGGTGTAGCCGACGAAGGCGGCCGTGGCCGGGTTGGTGCCGTGGGCCGAGGTCGGCACCAGCACCTTGCGGCGCTTTTCATGCTGGCCCGAGGCCTCATGCGCGGCACGGATAGCCATCAGGCCGCACAGCTCGCCATGCGCGCCAGCCTTGGGCGACAGGGCCACGGCGGGCATGCCCGTCAGCGTCTTCAACCAGTGCGCCAGCGTGTCCATCACCTCCAGCGCGCCCTGCACGGTCGAGGTCGGCTGCAATGGGTGGATGTCGGAGAAGCCGGGCAGGCGCGCCATCTTCTCGTTGAGGCGCGGATTGTGCTTCATCGTGCACGAGCCCAGCGGATAGATGGCCAGGTCGATGGCGTGGTTCTTCTGCGACAGGCGCACATAGTGGCGCATCGTCTCGGGCTCCGAGAGACCCGGCAGGCCGATCGGATCCTTGCGGACCAGATCGCCGAGGTCCGAGCCGTTGGTCTTCGGCTCCGGCAGGTCGACGCCCGTCTTGCCCCAGCCGTCGCGCTCGAAGATCAGCGCCTCATTCTGCAACAGGCCGCGTCCGCCGGTCAGGGTGGCGGGCTTCGTCTCTACGCGGTTCGGCGTGGTCGGGCGGCCGACAGTGTTCATGGTGCTCATTTCAAATCACCGCTCATCCCCGCGAAAGCGGGGACCCAGTTCTGTCCAGCGAGACGCCGGCGTTTCAGGACAATCGATCGTGGCTCATCGGCAAGACTGGCCACCCAAAGGACTGGGTCCCCGCTTTCGCGGGGATGAGCGGAGGAGGGGGAGGTCATCAGTTCGCCAGGACCTTGGCGAGCGAACCCGCCAGGGTCTTGATGTCGGCATCCAGTGTCGTCTCCGTAGCCGCGACCAGCAGGACATCGTCCATTCCGGCGTCCGGAGCCAGGCGGCTGTAGGGCACACCGGCGAGAATACGGTGCTGGGCCAGCGCCTCGACCACCTCGGCGGCGGGTTTCGGCAGGCGCACCGCGAACTCGTTGAAGAAGCGCGGGGTCAGCACTTCGACGCCCGGAATGGCGGCCAGCGCATCCCGCGTGGCCAGCGCCTTCTCGTGGTTCAGCAGGGCCAGTTTGCGCAGGCCCGTCTCACCCAGCAGACTCATGTGGATGGTGAAGGCCAGGGTACACAGGCCCGAGTTGGTGCAGATGTTCGACGTCGCCTTGTCGCGGCGGATGTGCTGTTCCCGCGTCGACAGGGTCAGGACGAAGCCGCGCGCGCCGTCGGCGTCGACCGTTTCGCCGCACAGGCGGCCGGGCATCTGGCGCAGGAATTTTTCACGGGTGGCGAACAGCCCGACATAGGGCCCACCGAAGTTCAGGCCATTGCCGATGCTCT
>JBBSCK010000184.1:0-3842 GCA_038250335.1 Caulobacterales bacterium | reverse complement strand
GAGGCCGGGGCTGCTCTCCATGCCGCCGTTCTGCGCAGCGAACTTGAAAAATACCGGTCGCTTCCGCTTGTCCTGTCGCAGGACCCTGCTGTCATCGCGATGCTGGCGAGCTCCGATAGCCGGGAAGCGGATTCCGTCAGTTCGAAACTGGAGACCCTCGCGGATCAGACCCGGGCTGCAGCCATCTATGTGCTTGACAATCAAGGCGTCGCGCGCGCCGCGAGTAACTGGCGCCAGTCGACCAGCTTCGTAGGATCGGACTACGGTTTTCGGCCGTATTTCAGCGATGCGATCGCCGACGGCTCGGCCGAGTTCTTCGCCCTTGGCACGGTCAGCGGCCGCCCGGGACTGTATCTGGCGCGACGGATCGAACCCGCGTCCGGCGCGCTCGGGGTTGTGGTCGTGAAGGTCGAATTCGACGCGCTCGAGGCGGAATGGCGCGCGTTGGGCGAACCCGCGTTTGTGACTGACGCACGCGGCGTGGTGCTCGTAACCAGCAAGCGTGACTGGCGCTTTCGCCGCAGCCGCCCCCTGACTGAGGCCGAACGACAGGCCATTCTGGCCGACCAGACCTTGAGCGGACAGGCTCTTGCGCCGCTTCCCTTCGCGACGCCGCCGCGCGATGGCAGCGCCATCGTTCGTACGGCCGTCGACGGCCCTCCGGCCGACTGGATGGCCGTCCAGACACCAACCGACACGCCGGGCTGGACCTTGCATCTGCTCAGCCCGGTCGGTGGTGCCGTTGTCGCCAATGTCGCGAGCGCGCGAGCGGTCGCGGGCCTTCTGACGACCCTCCTCGCTGTCGGGGCTGGTGTCCTGTTACGACGCCGTGAACAGGCGATCGCCCGGGCTCTGGCCGAGGAAGCTGCGCGCGCCGACCTCGAGCGGCGAATCAATGAACGCACCGCCGAACTGCGCTCCGCGAACTCACGACTGAGCCAGGAGATCGACGAACGCCAGCGGGCAGAGGCCAGCCGCGAAGCACTGAGACAGGAATTGGTTCAGGCCAACAAGCTGGCCACGCTGGGCCAGATTGCCGCCGGCGTCGCCCATGAGATCAACCAGCCGGTCGCTGCGATCCGCACCCACGCCGAGACTGCCGTCGCCTATTCCGACCGGGGCGACGTCGCGGGCGTGCGGCGCAATCTTGGACGGGTGGCCGAGCTGACAGCTCGCATCGGCGCCATTACCGACGAACTCCGGACCTTTTCGCGCAAGTCCAGTCGGGGTGTCTCGCCGGTGAACCCGTGCGAAGCGATCGACGGTGCGTTGCTGCTGACGAGCGGCGGTCTTCGCGCCGCCAACGTCGATCTCGTCTGGACAGGGCTGCGCGACGTCCAGGCGATGGCGGATCTCATTCGCCTTGAACAGGTGATCGTCAATCTGATCCAGAACGCCTTCGAGGCCATGGCTGAACATGCCGTGGAAAGTCCGCAGGTCTTGATCGACATCACCCGACGCGGTCGAAGGGTCGAGATTTCGATCAGCGACAACGGCCCTGGTGTTGACCCCGCCATCGCGGGCGCGCTGTTCACGCCGTTTGTCACCACCAAGACGAGGGGGCTCGGTCTGGGACTGGTGATCTGTCGTGACATCATCGCGAGCTTCGGCGGTGAGCTGAATCTGCGTCCCCGGAAAGTCGGAGCGGACTTCGTCATTTCCCTGAAGGTCGCCTGATGGAATTTTCCCGTCCCCGGGCTGTCGTCCTCGTTGATGACGATGACGACTTTCGCGCCGCCCTTGAGGAACGCCTGAAGCTGGAGGGTTATACGGTCAACGCCTTCGCGTCGGCTGAGATTGCACTAAAGCACCTCACGCCCGAATTTCCGGGTGTGGTCGTCAGCGACCTGAGGATGCCGGGCCTCGATGGCCGGGCCCTCCTGACCCGGCTGCAGGCCCTCGACCGGGGACTGCCGGTTGTCATGATCACCGGCCACGGCGACATTGCCGAAGCCGTCGATGCCCTGGCCCAAGGGGCCTATGATTTCGTCGCCAAGCCCTTTGCGTTCGACCGGCTCGCTGCCGGTCTCAACCGCGCGCTGGAAAAGCGGGGTCTGGTGCTGGACAATCGTGCCCTCGTCGCCGCCAGATCACACGCCGATCCGTCGTTGGCCCTGCTGGGCGCAAGCCCCTCGATCGTCCGCCTTCGCGTTATCATCGAGCAGATCGCCGACGCGGGCATGGATGTCCTGATCGAGGGAGAGACTGGCGTCGGCAAGGAGGTTGTCGCCCGCGCCCTGCACAACAGCGGCCGTCGTCGGGTGCACGCCTTCGTGGCCGTCAACTGCGGCGCGCTTCCCGAGGGACTGATCGAAAGCGAGTTGTTCGGCCATGAGCCGGGCGCGTTTCCCGGAGCGCTGCGGCGACGGGTTGGCCTTGTTGAACAAAGCCACCGGGGCACGCTGTTTCTCGACGAGATCGAAAGCATGCCGCAACAGGCCCAGATCAAACTGCTTCGCGTGGTCGAACAGCGCGAGGTCCAGCCGCTCGGTGCCCAGCGCCCCAATGCGCTGGATCTGCGAATTCTTGCGTCCTCCAAGATCGACCTTGAGGCGGCGGTTGCGCGCGGAGCCTTTCGCGCCGACCTCTTTTACCGGTTGAAGGTCCTGAAGCTATTGGTGCCGCCCCTGCGGGAGCGGCGCGAAGACATCCCGCTGCTATTCGGCCATTTCCTCGCCCGCGCCGCCGGCGAGCGGAAACAGACTCCGCCCGCCATGACGTCTCGCGTTCGCCGCATGCTGATGGAGCATGACTGGCCGGGAAATGTGAGAGAACTGGTGCATTTCGCCGAACGGGTCTGTCTCGGCATGGAGGAAGGCACGAGCGACGCGAAGCCTGCCGAAAACGATAGCCTGGCCGACCGCATGGAGCGGTTCGAACGAGAACTGATCGAGGAGGCGCTACGAACCCATCTCGGCGACGTGGCCGCCATCACCGCCTCTCTCAGGATTCCCCGAAAGACCCTCTATGACAAGTTCCGGCGCCATGGACTTCGCCCGGCCGACTTCCGACGCTGATTATCGTCTCTGCCAGGTGCCTTGAGATCCGTCTTTCCGCACTGCAAGTGACTGGTCCACGCATCATTGGAGCAGGGCGCGCCTTTCCCGATCGGCAAGAACCGGTCTTTTGGATCGCTGTTCATCCCGCATCTTCCCGAACGGGAAGATCTAAAATGCCTCGGCCTCGATCATGCGGGTTCTACTCCTTCAGCTCGCAGCACGGCCCTGCTCCCTGGGATCGGACGCCGGCCGTCAGGCACCGGGCGTGTAATCAATGAACTGCAACGGCGTGTCCGCCGGGGGCAGACAGCTGCGGTCTACCGGCCGGGCCGGATCGCGCAGGAAGTCCCTGGCCATGGCGATCGTGCACGGGCTCGAGCTGATGACCCCGTGGGTGGCGTTGGTGACGATGACCACCTGGCTGTTGGCATAGGTCCGTGCCGCAGCCTCGGTCAGGGGCGGGGGGCAGCCGGGATCGATCTCGGCGGCCACGAACAGCGTCGGGATGTCGGTTACCACCGGCGCGTTCTCGACCGGATCAGCGCCCGTGATGTCGACCGCCGCGCAGACCTCAAACAGGCGCGACAGGGAGGGCACCAGAACCTCGGCCACCGGGTCGCCGGCCGCCCCGGCCGCGAGCCGCGGCTGCGACTCGAACGGCAGCTCCTCGCGGCACAGGTGCGCCATATGCTGGCCTTCGAAATAATAGGTCCGGTCCGCAGCGATCGCGGCGACCGGGCTCAGGTCGCCGGCGATGATCCGCTCCAGATCGGCGGGCAGGCGGCGCACGCCGGTCCGGTCGTAGGTCGTGTCCATCAGGAAGGCCGACAGATCGTCGACGGT
>JBBSCK010000183.1:0-3903 GCA_038250335.1 Caulobacterales bacterium | reverse complement strand
GAAGAATATGTCGACATGATCCAGGCCGGCGTCATCGACCCCGCCAAGGTCGTGCGCACCGCGTTGCAAGATGCGGCCTCGGTGGCCGGCATCCTGATCACCACCGAGGCCGCCGTGGCCGATGCTCCCAAAAAGGGCTCGGGCGGCGGCTCCGGCGGCGGCATGGGCGGCGGCATGGGCGGCATGGGCGACATGGACTTCTAGGAAAGTCCGGTCACCCGGAGTGTCATCCCGGTCTCCGGGCCTGGACGGGACTGAACGAACAGGAGGGCGGGGTCAGAAATGGCCCCGCCCTTTTTTGCGTCTGTGACCCTGACCTCTTCCCCTTCGAGGGGACGGGAGCCGCCCGCCTTCTTCGCGGAAGGGTGATCCAGAACTGGAAATCCCGCGACGCACAGGCGGTCTTCGAAGGCCGGTCGCCCAAGGGGTTTCCAGCCGATCTGGTCAAGGCGACGCGGCGGCGGCTGGAGAGGCTCGACACGGCCGTGACCATCGATGACCTTCGTGTGCCGCCGGGCCACCGGCTGCGGACGTTCAGCCACTTCAGCGCCCGCTCCTGAAGCGGCGGGCGTGCGATGTAGCGACGTTGTGGTCGGGAATTGGCGGCCAATGCTGCCTCTCGGCGAGCCGGGGCCGGAACCCGGCGACTGCAAAAATCTCCGGGCCCCAACCGCCGACACTGCCAATCTGTCGAAGGTTCGCGGCCGTTAGCGCAAATTCCGGTCCTCGCCCTCTGTGATTTCAGGGGCTTATGGGAAAATGAGGGGCGCGAGCGCGCCCTGGTTCGCGGGTCCCTGATACTGCGGGGATGGAAAAGCAGCACACATCAGGGGCACGGCCCGGGGATCCGGGGCCGGGGCGGGATCGGTTCATGCAAGACAAGGCGGGGCGGGGGTATTGCGTCCTGTCGAAACGGACGTGGGAACGGATCCGGATCGAGTTCTCGGGCGGCGCCTCGGTGGCCTGGCTGTCGGCGCGCTATGGGGCGGCGGAACGGACCATCGCCTCGCACGCGAAGACAGGCGGCTGGCGCAGGAAGGATCTGGCGCTGAAGGCCGAGGAGGCGTGGGACGCCGGGGATGAGGCGGCGGCGCGGGCGGCGGAGGTCGCGGCGGCGCGGGAGGGGGCCGGGGCGGGCGAGCGAGCCGCCGGAGCGCCGGAGGGTGGGGACCCGCCCGTTGTCGACCTGATCGCGGCGGCGCGGCAGGCGCGGGCGTCGGCGGTCGCGGTGATGGAGAAACACCCCCGGCTGGCGCAGGACTATCTGAAGCTGGCGGGGATGCTGGAGGGGGCCGACGCGGACGGGGAGACGGGCGACCGGCCCTCGCCGCAGGACGAGGCGGCGCTGGCGTTTGTGCTGGACAAGCTGGGGTATGAGGGGTGAGGCGCAGGGTGCGGGGGAAAGACCCCCTCCATCACGGCGCAACGGGGCGCGGTGCCACCTCCCCATCGCTGCGCGACAGGCAGGAGACAGGCTCGAAGCGCGAGGTCGTCGCCTGCGGGGCATGGCGCCGGGCGTCGCACAAGGCCCAGCGGCCGCCGGGTCCGCTCGAGGATGGTGGCGCATGGCGGACGTGGGTGTTTCTGGGCGGGCGCGGGGCGGGCAAGACGCGGGCGGGGGCGGAGTGGGTCAGTGAGGTGGCGGCGCGGCTGGGGGCCGGGGGGCGGATCGCGCTGGTGGGGGCGACGCTGCACGATGTGCGCTCGGTCATGATCGAGGGACCGTCGGGGCTGATGAACCTGCCGTTCCGGCGGCCGCCCCGGCTGGAGAGTTCGCGGCGGCGGGTGGTGTTTGCGGGCGGGGCCGTGGGGCTGATGCTGTCGGCGGCCGAGCCGGAGCGGTTGCGGGGGCCGCAGTTCCATGCGGCCTGGGGCGACGAGTTCTGTGCCTGGGGGCGGGCGGAGGAGACGCTGGCGATGTTGCGGCTGGGGGTGAGGTTGAGCGTGCGGAAAGAGCCCCTCCGTCACGGCCCCGAGACGGGCCGCGCCACCTCCCCATCGCTGCGCGACAGGGAGGAGACTTCGCCGCAACTGCTTCTCACCACGACGCCGAGGCCGCTGGCGGTGTTGCGGGGGGTGCTGGCCGAGGTGGACTGTGTGCGGACCCATGCGCCGACGGGGGCGAATGCGCAGAACCTGGCGGGCGGGTTCCTGGCGGCGATGCAGGAGCTGTACGGCGGGACGCGACGGGCGGCGCAGGAGCTGGACGGGGTGCTGCTGGAGGCGGAGGGGGCGCTGTTCACGGCGGCCGATCTGGCCCGGGCGCGGGACCTGGGCCGGGGCCGGGGGAGGGGCCGGGGGGCGCTGGACCCTGACCGGGCGGTGGTGGCGGTGGATCCGCCGGCGGGGACACTGTCGGGCGAGGGCGGGGATGCGTGCGGGATCGTGGTGGTGGCCAGGGCCGGCGGCGTGGCGTGGGTGCTGGAGGACGCCAGCGTGCGGGGGCTGTCTCCTGCCGGGTGGGCGGCGCGGGTGGCGCGGGCGGCGGCGGAGTGGGGCGAGGCGCTGGGGTGTCCGGTGATCGTGGTGGCCGAGGCCAACCAGGGCGGGGCGATGGTCGAGGCGGTGCTGAAAGGGGCGGGTCTGGCCTGTCGGGTGCGGCGGGTGCAGGCCAGCGTGGGCAAGCGGGCGCGGGCCGAGCCGGTGGCGGCGCTGTACGAACAGGGGCGGGTCGGCCATGTGGGGGATCTGGCGGCGCTGGAGGCCGAACTGCTGGGGCTGGGCGATGCCGGGGCGGGCGGGGCCGGTCGGGCCAACAGTCCGGATCGGGCGGATGCGCTGGTCTGGGGGGTGACCGACCTGCTGATCGACGGCGACCGGGGGCCGCCCAGGGTCCGGATGATCTGACTGCGGATGATCCGGGCGGGCCGGATTACGGTTCTGTCATGTGGTGGTCTTGCGGATTGCGCGCGGGCGGGGCGGCGTTAAGGTCAGGCCACCTCCAGGAAAGGGACCGTTTTCATGCGTCTTCGTCTCGTCTCGCTCGCCGCCCTCCTCGCCGTGACCGTTCCGGTCGCACCGGTTCTGGCCCGGACCCCGGCCGTGGCCCCCGCCGCCACGCCCGTGACCCAGGACCTGCCCGCCGCCCCGGTCGCGGACCTGGTGGCGGAGGTGGATATTGCGTGGTCGCGCTTCACGCTCGACAATGGGCTGACGGTGATCGTGCACGAGGACCGCAAGGCCCCGGTGGTGGCGCTGTCTGTCTGGTACAATGTCGGCTCCAAGGACGAGCCGGCCGGGTCGACCGGGTTTGCCCACCTGTTCGAACACCTGATGTTCGGCGGGTCCGAGAACGCGCCGGGCAGCTATCTGGGCCGGATGCGCAATCTGGGGCCCAGCAATCTGAACGGCACGACCTGGTTTGACCGCACCAACTATTTCCAGACCGTCCCGACCCCGGCGCTGGAGCAGGCGCTGTTCCTCGAGAGCGACCGGATGGGCTATCTGCTGGGCGAGGTCGGCCAGGAGGTGCTCGATCTGCAGCGCGGCGTGGTCCAGAACGAGAAGCGCCAGCGCGACAACCAGCCCTACGGCCTGTTCTCGTATGCCCAGCTTGAGGCGCTGTTCCCCGAGGGCCACCCCTACCGCCACTCGACCATCGGCTCGATGGCCGATCTGGACGCCGCCAGCCTGGAGACGGTGCGCAACTGGTTCCGCGACAAATACGGGCCCAACAACGCCGTGGTGGTGCTGTCGGGCGATATCGACGAGGCCACGGCGCGGACCCTGATGGCGCGCTATTTCGGCCCGATCGCGCGCGGACCGGTCAACACCCCGGCAGCGGCCCCGGTGCCGACCCTGGCCGCGCCGGTCTCGATCACCCTGAAGGACCGGGTCGCCAACACCCGCCTGACCCGCAACTGGGCCGTGCCCGGCATGCTGGACGCCGATGCTGTGCCGCTG
>JBBSCK010000182.1:0-4091 GCA_038250335.1 Caulobacterales bacterium | reverse complement strand
AGACCCCGTTCTCGACCGTGTTGATGGTCTTGCGCGACACCCCGGCCCGTTCGGCCAGCTCCGCCTGGGTCAGTCCGGCCGCAGTGCGCGCTTCCTTCAGCCGCGACCCGAGACGGGGGTCACCCATCCTTGCCGGCCTCAGCCTGCCGATCCAGCCAGGCGAAGCGGAGCCCCACCGCCGATGCCGCTCCGATCAATCCGAACGGCATCGCCACAACCGCCCATTCCGCCTTGTAGAGGCCCAGCAAAAAGACCGCCCCCATCGCCATCGTCAGCAGGGGAAACCCCAGCGCCATGGCGCGTGACCGCGCCGCCCGGGTGAACTCGTCCTCCCGCCATTTCCGCTCCTCGCGGGCCCGACCCTTTCCAAAACCGGTCCAGCCTCCGACGGACATCAGGATCAGCGAGGCCAGCAGCGGCAGGGTCGCGACGAAGAAGACATCGCTCCCGTCGGCCCGTCCTTCGGCGATCCGGATCAACGGCGCCAGACTTCCCGCCAGCATCCCCCACGCCGCTATCGACAGGGCATAGATCCGGTCGTTTCGCCCACGTTGCATCTGGTCGCGGCGCCCGATCAGGGCTTCCAGCTGCCGGGCCTCCTTGCCGGGCCGAAAGGCCAGGGTCGTGATCGCGGCCATGATCGAAACACCGGCTGCTGCGACAAGCAGGGCGTCAGACGTCTCTCCCCCCGGGAGACCCGATCGACCAAGCGCGAGCACGACGCCGCCGGCGACCAGGCCCAGAACCATGACGAGAACGCCCAGTCGTTCGCGATCCTGGCGCCGCCGCTCCCGCGTCAGCAGGTCATCGACCTCATCGACCAACGGCTCACCCATCGTCGCGGCCCGCTTCCCGATCCAGCCAGGCGAAACGGATGCCCGCGGTGACCCCACCGGCCGTCAGGGCGACCAGCAGCGCCATGACCCCGATCCCGGTTCGCCACAAGGCAAGGCCGAAGGCGATGGTCAGCCCCGCCATAAGGACCACCGCGGCGGCGGTCATGGCCCGGGCCCGGATCACCCGGGTCAGTTCGTCGTCCAGCCAGCGCCGATGCTTTTTTGTGTGGCCGTCCCAGCCGAGGGTGATCGCGACGACCAGCCAAGCGTAGAGCACCGGCAACAGAGCTTGTAGATAATCACTGAGCCGTCCGGTTCCTTCGAGGATGTCCCCCGTCGCGGAGGTCGCCTGGACGAGGAAGGCGACGGCCAGAAGCGGATACACCCAAAGCTGCCGTGACCGGTCGACCTGCAGCCTTTCGCGCCGGAGCGCCCCGCCCGGATCATGGGTGTCCCGGTCGACCCGCTGATCGAGCCAGATCTTGACCGCACCAGCGACGGTAGCGAAACCGGCCCCGGCCAGCACGCCCCACCCCGTCGCGATGTCACCCTCGGTGCCCCGGCCACCGATGAAACCCGCGATCGCCGCAGCGATCCCGGTTCCTGCCAGAACCAGTGCGAGTCGCGGCCCGCCTCGCGACCGTTTTTCACCCGTTCCCAAAGTCAACTTCCAACCTCCACGCACCATGTCACCTTGGGGTTACATATCACCTAGAGGTTACACGTCGTCAAGTCGCGGTTTTCCTTTTCGCCCGGCATGGCTAGGGTGTCGGTTCTTCCCCGGGGGTTCTCCATGTCGTCCATCCTGCGCCGTCTCGCCGGCCCGTGCCTTGCGCTCCTCGTCGGCCTGTCGGTGCCGCTGGTCGCCGCAGCCCAGACCGCGCCGGCCCCCCTGATCGCCGGCGCGAGCTTCGATCCCGCCGTGCCCACGGTGCGCACCGTCCTCGGCTATGACAGCGGCGAACAGATCACCCGGCCCGCGGATGTGCGCCGCTATTTCGACGCCCTCGCCAGCTTCGCGCCCGACCGGATGGCGACCGGAGAGTACGGCCGCAGCCATGAGGGCCGCCCCCTGTGGTGGGCCGCCGTCGGCACGCCCGCCAGCATCGCCCGGCTGGACCAGATCCGGGCCAACTCCCGCGCCCTCGCCGACCCGCGCCGCACGACGGCCGCCCAGGCCGCCGCCATCATCGCCGACCAGCCCGTGATCGTCTGGCTGGCCTATTCGGTCCACGGCAACGAGATCAGCCCTGCCGACGCCGCCATGGCCGCCGCCCATCACCTGCTGGCCTCGCGCGATCCGGCCGTTCAGGCCTGGCTGGCCAACACCCTGGTGATCTTCGTCCCGACCCAGAACCCCGATGGCCGCGACCGTTTCACCGACAGCTTCTACGCCGGCTACGGAACCGCCCCCAATCCCGACCCCCTGTCAGCCGAGCGCGACGAGCCCTGGCCGTCGGGCCGCTTCAATCACGACCTGTTCGACCTCAACCGCGACTGGTTCATCCAGACCCAGCCCGAGACCCGCGGCCACGCCGCTCTCGTTCTGGACTGGCGCCCCCAGGTGCTGGTCGACAGCCATGAGATGGGGACCGACCAGAGCTTCTTCTTCCCGCCCGAAGCCGAGCCGCTGAACCCGCTGTTGACGCCCGAAACGCTGGAAAGTCGCGAGATCATCGGACGCAACACCGCCCGCAGGTTCGATCAGGCCGGCGTCCCCTATTTCAACCGACAGACCTATGACGCCTTCTATCCCGGCTATGGCGACGGCTGGCCCGCCTATCTGGGCGCGGTCTCCATGACCTATGAACAGGGCAGCGCCCGCGGCCTCGCCGCCCGCCGCACCTCGGGCGAGGTCATCACCTACCGCGACACCGTCCGGAACCATCTGATCGCCACCCTGTCGACCATCGAGGCCTCCAGCGCCAATCGCGACCGCCTGCTGTCGAACGCTTATGACTACGGCCGCGAGGGCGTCGCCGGCGGCCGGGGGGCCTTCATCCTCGCCCCCAATCCCGCCGATCCGACCACCGTCGACAAGCTGGCCGGGCTTCTGGTCCGCTCCGGTGTCGAGGTCGGGCGTGCCGGTTCCGCCTTCACCGCCTGCGGCCAGTCTTATGCTGCCGGAACCTGGGTCGTCGCCCTGGCCCAGCCCCAGCGCCGCATGGCCGAGGTGCTGCTCAGCCGCGACATTCCCCTCGATCCGGCCTTCCTCGCCGAACAGGAACGGCGCCGGGCGCGCGGGCTCGGCGACCAGATCTATGACGTCACCGCCTGGTCCCTGCCGGTCATGTTCAACGTCCCGGCCACGCGCTGCGCCGCCCTGCCTTCGGTCGCCCTCACCCCGGCCGGTCCCGATCTCGTCCGCCCCGCCGCCGTGGCCGACGCCGGGTCCGCCTACGGCTATCTGGTCGAGCCCGGCGTGGCCGGCCTGAAGCTGATGACCGGCGCGCTGCGGGCCGGTCTCGTGGTCCGCTCCATGGCGCATCCTTTCACCAGGGATGGCCGTCGCTGGCCCTCGGGGACCCTGCTGATCCCCCGTGCGGGCAACGCCTCCAACCTGACGCAAACCCTCACAGACCTCGCCGCCGCCACCGGCGCCCGCGTCACCGGCATCGCCGACAGCTGGGTGTCGCAAGGCCCCAGCTTCGGCTCTGACAACGCCGTCCTCGTCCGTGCGCCCCGCATCGCCCTGGCCTGGGACGAGCCGACCAGCGCCCCGGCCGCCGGGGCAACCCGCTATATTCTGGAGCGCGAGTTCGGCTATCCGGTCACGGTTGTCCGCTCTGCGGGTCTGTCGTCGGCAGATTTGTCGAACTTCCAGGTCCTGATCCTGCCCGACGGTGGAAACTATGCGTCCACCCTGGGCGAGGACGGCGTCGCCGCCCTGCGCGGCTGGGTCGAGCGCGGCGGCACCCTGATCACCCTCGGGCGCGCCACCCGGCTGATGACGGCCGAGAGTTCGGACATGCTGGCCTCGCGCCGTCAGGACCCCGCCACCGAAAAGGACGACGAGGCCGCCGCCCTGATTGCTGACGAAGCCCACTACCGCTCCCTGATCGGCGTCGCCGAGCCGGGCCCGGCCAGCGTCGCCGGGGCGCTGATCCGCGGCGATGTGGATCAGGAACACTGGTTGTCTGCCGGCGTCAGCCCGTCGGTCAACGTCCTGGTCCAGGGGGCCGACATCTACGCCCCCCTGACCCGGGGACAGGGCGTCAATGTCGTGCGCTTCGGCGGGCCCGATGACCTGCTGGT
>JBBSCK010000181.1:0-4186 GCA_038250335.1 Caulobacterales bacterium | reverse complement strand
GTTGGCACCATCTGGGCGAAAACCAGGCCGATGTCGAGCACGGCTGCGTCATCGACCGCGTCCCCGGGTGCGGGTTTCAGCGGTTCCGAAAGGCCCGGACTATTCCCACTCGATGGTCCCCGGCGGCTTGGACGTCACGTCATAGACCACACGGTTGACGCCCCGGACCTCATTGACAATCCGCGTGGCACATTTGCCCAGGACATCCCACGGGAACTCGAAGAAGTCCGCCGTCATGCCGTCCGTCGAGGTCACAGCCCGGAGCGCCAGCACCTTCTCGTAGGTCCGCGCGTCGCCCATCACGCCGACTGTCTTCACCGGCAGCAGTACCGCAAACGCCTGCCAGATACTGTCGTAGAGCCCGGCCTTGCGGATCTCGTCCAGATAGATGGCATCGGCCTGCTGCAGGGTCTCGACCGCCTCGGGCGTGATCTCGCCCGGAATGCGGATGGCCAGACCCGGGCCGGGGAAGGGGTGGCGACCCACGAAGGCATCGGTCAGCCCCAGTTCGCGGCCCAGCGCCCGGACCTCGTCCTTGAACAACTCACGCAGCGGCTCCACCAGCTTCAACTTCATAGAGTCGGGCAGACCCCCGACATTGTGGTGACTCTTGATCACCGCCGAGGGACCGCCCGAGGCCGAGACGCTCTCGATCACGTCGGGATACAGGGTCCCCTGGGCCAGAAACTCCGCCCCCTCGATCTTGTGGGCCTCCCGGTCGAAAATCTCGATGAAGACCCGGCCGATGGTCTTGCGCTTGGTTTCGGGGTCCGAGACGCCCGCCAGCTGACCCAGAAATTCCTTCGACGCATCAACGTGAACCAGCGGAATGTTGTAGTGCTCGCGAAACAGGGTGGTGACCTGGGTCGCCTCGTCCTTGCGCAACAGTCCGGTGTCCACGAACACGCAGGTCAGCTGGTCGCCGATGGCCTCGTGGATCAGCACGGCGGCCACCGAGGAATCGACTCCACCCGACAGGCCGCAGATGACTTTGGCCGAACCGACCTGTTCACGGATCTGGGCGATCTTTTCGTCGCGATAGACCGCCATGGTCCAGTCGCCCCTCAGCCCGGCGATGCCATGAGTGAAGTTCTTCAGGATCGTCGCGCCGCGCGGGGTGTGCATCACCTCGGGATGGAACTGCACGCCATAGAAACGGCGGGTCTCGTCGGCGATCACGGCATAGGGCGATCCGGCCGAGGTCGCGACCACCTCGAAGCCCTCGGGGATGGCGACGATCTTGTCGCCGTGGCTCATCCAGACGGTCTCGTCCTCACCGACGGCAGCCAGTCCAGCCAAAAGCGGCGACGACTTCGCCACCGTAATTTCGGCGCGCCCGAACTCGCGGTGATGGCCGCCCTCGACCTTGCCGCCCAGCTGTTCGCACAGGGTCATCTCGCCGTAGCAGATGCCCAGCACTGGCACACCGGCCTCGAATACCGCCTGGGGCGCGCGGGGGCTGCCCGCCTCGTGCACACTGGCCGGTCCGCCCGACAGGATGATCGCCTGCGGGTTCATCGCCGCGAGGGCCCCTTCAGCTTTCCCGTACGGATGGATTTCGCAATAGACATTGGCCTCGCGCAGCCGCCGCGCGATCAGCTGCGTCACCTGACTGCCGAAATCGACGATGAGAACCTTCTGGTGGTCGGTCATGAGGTCTCCGGGAGTGGCGCAGTCAATCGTTCAAACTCGGCTTTCAGCAGGTCCAGCGCATCGGCCAGACCCTTGTCGATCACCGTCAGGGTGTCGGTCCAGTCGGACAGGCCGGTCAGGTCGGCCCTGCCGTCGCTGATCCCGCGCAGGCCCAGAACCGGCACGTCGAACCGGGCGGCGGCGCGCACGATCGCATAGGTCTCCATATCGACCATGTCAGCGTCGATGGCGTCATAGGCCTCGCCGGTCACGACGCTGCCGCCGGTCGCCAGCCTGGCATAGGGCTGTCCGGCGGGGCCGCTGGCCAGGGTCAGGACGGCGGGCTGGTCCAGATAGGGCGTCACGCCGGGGGCAAACCCCAGCGCCGAGGCGTCCATATCGCGATAAGCGACCTCGTCGACCCAATAGACCCGCCCGTGCTCCAGCGTCTGCGATCCGGCCGACCCCAGCGAGATAACCACATCCGGCAGACGCCCTTCCCGCTCCAGTCCGGCCAGCGCTGCCGTCGTCTCGACCGCAGCCTCGACCGGACCCAGTCCCGTGATCAGCGGCTTGATCCGCGCCCTCAGCGCCGGACCGTATTCAATATCGGCCGCCATGACGCACAGGGCCGTCAGCGGGCCGAAGGATGTCAGTTCGAACGTCGCGCTCACGCCCGCCGCTCATACAGGGCGACGAAGAAACCGTCCGTGCCGCTGGCGGCGGGCGACATCCGCAAGCGGTGGCCCTGCGCCAGTCCGGCCAGGGCCTCACGGCCCGCATCGGTGATCGCTGCGCTGTCCAGCGCTCCACCAATCGCGACCGGCGCGAAGCCCGGATGATCCTCCTCGAAATGATCCACGGTGGCCTCGTTCTCGACCCGCAGCATGGAGCAGGTCACATAGACCAGCCGCCCGCCCGGCTTCACCAGTTTGGCCGCCCGCGCCAAAATCGCCATCTGCAGCGAATGCATCCGGTCCACGTCTTCAGGCTTCAGCCGCCAGGCGTCCTCGGGCCGGCGCCGCCAGGTGCCAGACCCCGTGCAGGGCGCATCGACGAACACCACGTCGGCGATGCCCACAATGTCCTCGACCCCGCCGCCATTGGGCCCCAGATGAATCAGTTCGGCCTCGACACCGGCACGGGCCAGCCGGGGACGGATGTTGTCCAGCCGCTTCTGCACCACGTCGCAGGCGATCAGACGCCCCTCGGCCCGGGCGATCGGTGCGGCCTTAGGCTTTGCGACCACCGGGGGATCGACCCATCCGGTCGGCGTCCAGATTCGTTCCGGCGCGGCCGCTTCCTCGACACGCGAGGCCCCCGCCGCCAGACCTTGCATGGCCAGACCCAGAGTCTTGCCCCCGCCCCCGGCGCAATAGTCGACCACTGTCATGCCGGGCGTCACGCCTGCCAGCCAGCAGGCGATCTGGCTGCCCTCGTCCTGGATCTCGATGCGTCCGGCCTTGAACGCCTCCAGCGCCTGGACATTGGGCGGCGGCTCGGCCGACAGCCGCAGACCCCAGGCCGACCATGGCGTCCGCTCCGGCGACAGGCCCGCCCCACGCAACTCGGCCTCGACCTCCGCCACCGTGGCCCTGGTGCCATTGACCCGCAGGTCGATCGGCGCGCGGGGCACCATCAGCCCGGCGGCCTCTTCGGCCCAGCGGTCGCCGAAGGTGGCCTTGAAATCCTCGACCACGAACTCGGGCAGACCCGCCGCGACCCAGCCCGGCAGGTCGTCGGCCGTGGCACTGATCCGGGCGCGTTCCTGTTTCGACAGGGGCTTGGGGCCGTAGCCGTCGCCGGAATGCAGCGCCTCGATGTCGGCGACCGACAGGCCGTCGATCAGGCTGAGCGCCCCGATCACCAGCGCCCGGCCGTCCTCGCGCCCGCCCATGGCCCAGACCAGCCGACCCCGCGCGCGGATGACCTTGTAGACCTGATCGGCGATGGCCCGACGGTCGCCGGACCCGGCGTAGCGGTTCTCGGTCCCCCAGGTTTTCAGCACGGCCTCGGCCGGCGACTTGCCCGCACTGATGCGGTCGATGATGGCGGCGGCGGCGGCGAGACGGGCGGCGGGGGTCAAATCAGGCTTTCAATCGAAAAGAGGGGCCGTTCAGAAGAGGCGTGGTTCAGGTGAAGAGGGCGACGAAGATGGCGACAAGGCCACCCATGGCGACCAGCCAGACGAGCGACCGCACGAACGGCACGCCCAGGGCGTACAGCGGGATATAGACCAGTCGCGCCCAGAAGAAGGCCTGGGTCCCCCAGAAGGTCAGCGGGCCATCCTCGCCAGTCACATGGGCAATCAGCACCGCACCGATGAACAGCGGCAGGGTTTCCCACATATTGGCCTGCGCCCGCTCCAGCCGCTGGGTGATGATGCCGGGCCGCGCCGGCAGGCCGTCACGCGCGCCCGCGTTCCATCCGATCCCGTTGGCCAGGGTCCGGCCCGCAGCCGGCAGGAAGATGAGCACGAACGCCAGCACCAGCGTCGCCGCCAGCATGGTCAGTTCCGGTGTCGTCACGAGGACCCACGCGTCATTCATTGTCG
>JBBSCK010000180.1:0-4186 GCA_038250335.1 Caulobacterales bacterium | reverse complement strand
TTGACCTGGTGGTTATGTCGGAGGTTCCCCACCCGATCCCATTCCGAACTCGGTCGTTAAGCCCTCCAGAGCCAATGGTACTTCGTCTCAAGGCGCGGGAGAGTAGGTCGCCGCCAGGTCCGCTAAAAGGATGCCCATAAGTCTTCAATGTCCGAACCCTACCCTCAATCACCACACTACCCTCTTCGCCGCGGGGTGGAGCAGCCCGGTAGCTCGTCAGGCTCATAACCTGAAGGTCACAGGTTCAAATCCTGCTCCCGCACCCACTTTCAACTCACACCCACCGGACGTGAGAAACAAAGATCCCAAAGCCCCGCTGCCACTCGCTGCGGGGCTTTGTGCTGTCTGGCGTCCCGGCGCTCCCAGCTGCGGAGCTTCTGTCATTGACCGGCGTTAACCTTGGGAATGACCCGAGGACCATCATGCCTTTGAACCGTCTTGTCGCCACGAGCCTGATCGCAGCGTTTTCCGTAGCCGCTTGCACGCCACCGCCGGAGACGCCGACCGATCCAGCACCGCCTTCCCCGGGCCCGATGCCGGCGGTGGTCCCCGCGATCGGCTACGCCTGCGAGAGTGGCCAAACAGTCCTGGTGAATTACCCCGACTCCGCGACAGCGCAGCTTGCCTACCAGGGCCAGACCTATGCCGTGCGGCTGGTGCCGTCGGGCAGCGGTGCCCGCTACTCCGGCTCCGGCGTTGAATGGCGGGTCGCAAGCCGTGGTGGCCAGGAGAGCGCGACACTCAGCCGCCTCGGGCCGGACGAGGACGTCGGCGTCGCCGTGCTGGAACGCTGCGCCCGCCCGTCGGCCAATCCCGCCCAGCCCGCGCAGGGCCCCGCAGACCAGGAGACCCCTGCACCCGGCGGTGTCCTGCCGTTTACCGCTCCTTGCCGTTCGGCCCAGCTACGGCTCTCCAACGATGCGGTGGACGCGGGCGCGGGGAATCGGGCCAATGTCTTTGGCGTCACCAACACTGGCACAGGCGCGTGCAGCCTGTCGGGCTATCCGTCCGTCAGCCTGCTGGACGCTCAGGGTCGGGCCCTGACCAAGATACGGTCGGACCAGAACCCGGCAATCGCAACGCCCGTGTCCATTCCGGGGAACGGCAAGGCCTTCTTCGACATCGCCTGGAACGTGGTACCCCACGAGGGCGCGGGCGAGCGGGTCTGTCCTTCCGCCGCTCGGCTCCGCGTCCTGATCCCCGGCGATACCGCAGCCCTCGCGATCCCCCTGGCCTTCACGCCCTGCGGCGGGCGGATCCGGGTCAATCCGTTCCGCTCGACGGCCGAGCCCAGCCCGGCGCCGGCCCCCGCTGCGGCATCCTCGACGTCCTGACGGCTTTCCCCGGTCGGGGGGAGGGGGTAAGACCCGGCGGATGCAGACAACCTCCTTTCACGACCGCGTCGCGGCCGAGCTTTCGGATATCGATGCGCAGGGCCTGACCAAGCCAGAGCGGGTCATTCAGTCTCGTCAGGGACCGGTGATAGAGGTCGGCGGCCGGAGGGTTCTGAACTTCTGCGCCAACAACTATCTGGGACTGGCCGGCGATGATCGGGTCGTGGCTGCCGCCAATGTAGCGACCGAAAGCCGGGGGGCTGGAACGGCCTCGGTCCGGTTCATCTGCGGCACGCTGGATATCCACAAGGAACTGGAACGGGCCATTGCGGACTATCTTGGGTTCGAGGACGCGATCCTGTTCGCGGCGGCCTTTGACGCCAATGGCGGGCTGTTCGAACCGTTGTTCGGGGCCGAGGACGCGATCGTCTCCGACAGCCTGAACCACGCCTCGATCATTGACGGTATCCGGCTGTGCAAGGCCAGACGCTACCGGTTCGCAACCTCCGACATGGCCGATCTGGAGACGCAGCTAAGGGCGGCGCGGGCGGATGGGGCCCGGGACATCGTCATCGCCACCGACGGGGCCTTCTCGATGGACGGCTATATCGCAAAGCTGGGCGAGATCCGGGTGCTGGCCGACCGGTACGGTGCGCTGGTCATGGTCGACGACTGCCATGCGACGGGCTTCCTCGGGCCCCAGGGCCGAGGGTCGTATGCGCATCACGGGGTCACGGTCGATTTCGTCACCGGCACCTTCGGCAAGGCGCTGGGCGGGGCCATGGGTGGCTTCATCTGCGCGACCTCGTCGGTGGCCCAGCTGCTGAAACAGCGGGCGCGGCCCTATCTGTTCTCCAACGCCCTGGCTCCCTCGATCTGTGGCGCGTCGCTGGAGGCGATCCGGATCGCGCAGGGAGCCGAGGGCGACGCGCTCCGCACTCAACTGGCCGCCAATGCCGCCCGCTTCCGGGCCGCGATGACCGAAGCCGGGTTTGACCTGCTCGCCGGCGACCATCCGATCATCCCGGTCATGCTGGGCGACGCAAAACTGGCCCAGACCATGGCGGAGCGGATGCTGGAGCTGGGCGTCTATGTCATCGGCTTCAGTTTCCCGGTCGTGCCGCGGGGCGCGGCGCGGATCCGGACCCAGATGTCGGCGGCGCACACCTTCGACCATATCGATCAGGCGGTCGCGGCGTTCACGACGGCCGGCAAGGAACTGGGAGTTATCGCATGACCGACACCATGAAGGCCCTGGCCAAGACCGGTCCCGGCATCGGCCTGGAGCTGATCGATGCGCCGATCCCGGTGGCGGGGCCGGAGGACGTTCTGATCCGGGTCCACCGCACCGCCGTCTGTGGCACCGACATCCACATCTGGAACTGGGACGAGTGGTCCCAGAAGAACGTGCCGACGCCGATGATCACCGGCCATGAGTTCTCGGGCGAGATCGTCGCCATCGGGACAGATGTGAACCGCCCCCTCAAGATCGGTCAGCGGGTCTCGGCCGAAGGCCATGTCATCGACCTGAATTCCGAGGCCGCGCGGGCCGGGCATTTCCATCTGGATCCGCACACGCGCGGGATCGGCGTGAACCGTCAGGGGGCCTTTGCCGAGTTCGTGGTGGCACCGGCGTTCAATGTGATCGAGTTGCCGGATGATGTGTCCTGGGACGTGGCCTCGATGCTGGATCCGTTCGGCAATGCGGTGCACACGGCCCAGCAGTTCGACCTCCTCGGCGAGGACGTTCTGGTTACCGGTGCCGGCCCCATCGGCATGATGGCGGCGGCGGTTGCGCGGCACGCGGGTGCCCGGACCGTGGTGCTGACCGACATCAACGATTTCCGGCTTGAACTGGCACAGAAGGTCGCGCCGGGCGTGCGCACCGTGAACACGACCCGCGAGGACCTGCGCGACGTGATGAAGGAGTTGGGCCTCAAGGTCGGGTTCGACGTGGCGCTGGAGATGTCGGGATCTCCCATCGCCTTCAAACAGTGCGTCGACACCTTGATCATGGGCGGCGGAATGGCCCTGCTGGGCATACCGTCCAAGCCGATGGAGACGGACTGGGGGGCGATCATCCTGAAGGCCCTGACCATCAAGGGCGTCTATGGGCGCGAGATGTTCACGACCTGGCGCAAGATGCTGGGGCTGCTGAAGGCCGGGCTGGATCTGGAGCCGCTGATCACCCACCGCATGGCCTATGACCGCTATCAGGAGGGTTTCGAGGCGATGAAGTCGGGCCAGTCGGGCAAGGTCATCCTGAACTGGGACCGGGCTGCGTGAGGGACGCCAATTGAGCAGCGCCATCGTCGATTTCCTGACCGGGGCCGGGCCCGACGGGGCCGGGCGCGAGATTTTCGAGGTCCTGGCCCTGGACGATCCTGCCATCGAGGCGACGCATGACTTCATCCAGTGGGTGTTTCCGCTGCGGGAGCGGTCCGGTGCCAATCCGCACGCGCCCACCCTGACGGCCGGGGACGTGGAGGCGATCCGGGACTCGGGGCACGCCGAGGCGGCGCTGGCGGCAGCGACCGACCGGATGGCGATCTTCTATCTGAGGAACGGCCACTGGCTCATCGCCAGCGACCACAACCACTTGCGGATCACCCGGATCATCAAGTCGCTTCGGCTCCTGCGGGGCGATCCGCAGGCTGATGCCTTTCGCGATCTGATCCTGGCCCGGGTCGCCGAGGCGGGGTCGCCGGTCGGGACCCCGACGCTGGGGTTCTGGTCGAGGGCCTGATCGCTACAGCAGGCCGGTGAAGTCCACCTCGTCGCGATAGACGTCGGCTAAACGCATCAAGCCGTCGCGGGCAGCGGCAGGGATGGCTTCGCCCCGACCGCTGATC
>JBBSCK010000179.1:0-4212 GCA_038250335.1 Caulobacterales bacterium | reverse complement strand
CGCCGCCTCGACCTTGCGCCGTTGCTCGGCCGCCAGCGATCCGTGATGCAGGCCGATCGGCAGGTTGTCGTCATTGATGGCCCACAGCTGCTGGAACACGAACTCGCACTGCCAGCGGGTATTGACGAAGATCAGCGACAGGCCCGCCTTCCTGATGGCCTCATAGACTTCCGGGATCGCGTGCTGGCCGGTGTGGCCGGCCCAGGGCACGCGGCCCTCGGACACCAGCACGTCGATGACCGGAGGCGCGCCGGGGTCGCCCTTGACGATGACAACAGACCCTTCTCCCCTTGCGGGAGAAGGTGCCCCGGAGGGCCGGATGAGGGGTGACTCCCGGTCTGGCCCAGGAGCGTCTGTCCGCCTCAATTCATCCGCATCCTCGTACCCCTCATCCGTCAGCCTTCGGCTGCCACCTTCTCCCGCAGGGGGCGAAGGCGACTGAGGCACCAGCCATCCCGCGATCAGCTCTGGATCGTCGATCGTCGCCGACAGCGCCACCCGCCTCAGCCCCGGCGAAAAGCTCTGCAGCCGCGCCAGTCCCAGGTTGAGCAGGTCGCCCCGCTTGCCCGACCAGATGGCGTGGACCTCGTCCAGCACGATGCATTTCAGGTCGGCAAAATACGCCCGTGCTCCGCCCCAGGCGCAGAACAGCGCCAGCTGTTCCGGTGTGGTCAAAAGGATGTCCGGCGGGTTGTCGCGCTGCCGTTGCTTTTTGGATTGTTTGGTATCGCCGGTGCGGCTCTCGACATGGATGTTCAGCCCGATCTCGCGGATCGGCGTCATCAGGTTGCGCTCCACGTCGGTGGTCAGGGCCTTCAGCGGTGACACATAGAGCGTGTGGATGCCGCTGCCCGGTCCGAAGTCCGGGCGCGGACCGCGCTCACTCAGTTCGATGAGCGACGGCAAAAATCCCGCCAGCGTCTTGCCGCCTCCGGTCGGGGCCACCAGCAGGGCGTGCGAGCCCGCGTTCGCGGCATCGATCATCTCCAGCTGATGCCGTCGCGGGGCCCAGCCGCGCGAGCCGAACCAGTCGGCGAAGAGGGGGGGGAGGGTGGCCGTCACTCGCCCCACGGCGACAGCACGCGGCAACCGCTGGACTCGAAATGGCGAACGTTGCGGGTAACGACGGTCAGTCCATGGACGTGCGCGGTGGCGGCGATCAGCTCGTCGGTCATTTCGGAGGCTCGACCGGCCGCGCGCTGGGCCTCCGCCAACGACGCCCAGCGCTCTGTCACGTCCAGATCGACCGGTAGAATGCGCTCGTCAAACCGTATGATGAGTTCCGCCAACCAGAAGTCCAGATCGTCCCGCCGCCGGCTTGGCTCAAGCCGCACGATGCCGCGTCGAAGTTCGCCGACGGTTATGACACTGAGATGCAGGTCCGACTGGAGCTGGGCCTTCAACCAGGTTGCCACGCCGGCATCGGGCCGCGCCCGCTTCGGCTCGCTGATCGCATTGGTGTCGAGCAGGAACATCAGAAGGGATCAATTTCCCGCGCCGGTCGTCGGTCACGCTCCAGATCGACGCCCTCCAACGAGGGTCCGTTGAGAAGCCAGTCCTTGAAGTCACGGGATGCGCGTGGATCCTTCAAGCGCCGGAAATCTTCGGCAGAGAGGACGACCGCCGCCGCTTCGCCGTGCAGGGAAATCTCCTGCGGCCCCTCGGTGCGCGATCGCCTGATGACCTCGGAGAGGTTGTTCTTCGCTTTAGCGACACTCCAGTTCACTTCAATCTCCAAGAATAGCTATGACGTATGGCTATACCTACGCGCGCCTCCTGTGTCAAGGCGATGTTCCCGTTCCGTTTCATGCCGGGAATTGCTATGTGCGAAGCGTGTCCGACGAATCCGTCATCGCCAGCCAGACGACCAGCGGGGGCCTGACCGGGGCCGAGCCGTGGCTCGTCCTGCCGCCTGCCTTGGCCATACCGCCGGGTGCCGGTGCGATCTGCGACGACGAGGGGGCAAGGAAGATCGGGCGCGGCGCGGCCGAGGGGGTGTTCACGACCGGCCCGGTGCTGGTCGCCCATGCCAGCCTGACGGCGCGGCGGCTGGGGCTGTCGCCCCCTGCACGGTCGGGCGATCTGCTGGACGTGCTGGAGCTCTGGGCCTTCGTACGGCCCGCCACCTTTTGCGCCCCGTCGCCCAGCGGTCTGGCGCTGGCGCTGGGCATGGCCGAGCCCAGGGGGGCGGAGGCCCAGGCCGCTGCCTTGCGCGACGCCGCCGCCGCCCTGCTGCGCGAACTCGCCGACCCGGCCTGGCCGAACCGCGAGGACGCCTTCACCCTGGCCGAGACGCTGGGACGGGCAGGCTGGTCCTGGGCCTGGCGCGTGTCCGGCGCCCTGCAGGCCGGGCCGCTTCGGGCGCGCCAGCATCGCGGCTCGGGCCTCGACGCCTGGTCGCGGCTGCCGGAATGGGAGGACGAGGCCCCGCGTGGTGAGGCGGGCTCGGCCCCCGTCGATTCTGAATCCGCCCGCATCCGGCTGGAGAAACTGCTGCAGGCCTCGGGGCTGGACGAAACCCGCCCGACCCAGTCGGACTATGCCGCCGAGGCCGCCTATGCCTTTTCGCCCAGAAACGAGGAGGGCCGGCCGCGCATGCTGCTGGCCGAGGCGGGCACCGGGACCGGCAAGACGCTCGGTTATCTCGCCGCCGCCTCCCTGTGGGCCGAGCGCAATCAGGGCGCGGCCTGGGTCTCGACCTACACCCGCGCGCTGCAGCGCCAGATCGACCGCGAAAGCGCGGCCCTGTGGCCCGATCCGGTGGAGCGCAAGCGAAAGACCGTGGTTCGCAAGGGCCGCGAGAACTACCTGTGCCTGTTGAACCTGCAGGACATGGTGCAGGCGGCCCAACTCGGGAACGGCGACCTGATCGGCCTGGCCCTCACCAGCCGCTGGGCGCTGCACAGCCGCGATGGCGACATGACCGGCGGTGACTTCCCCGGCTGGCTGCCCGGCCTGTTCGCGACGCCCGCCGGCAATCAGGCCTCGGCGAGCAACCTTGTCGACCGGCGCGGCGAATGCGTCCACGCAGCCTGTCCCCACTACCGCACCTGTTTCGTCGAAAAGACCATCCGCGCCAGCCGCCGGGCCGATCTGGTGGTCGCCAACCACGCCCTGGTCATGACCCAGGCCGCCTTCGACGGGGCCCGCTCGGCCCGAGGTCTGAAACAGGACGGAGAGACCGCCGCCCTGAAACGCATCGTCTTCGACGAAGGCCACCACCTGTTCGACGCCGCCGACAGCGCCTTCTCCGCCTGCCTCTCGGGTCAGGAGGCCGCCGAGCTGCGCCGCTGGATCCGCGGGCCGGAGGGGCGGGGCCGGCGCGGACGCGGTCTGGAACAGCGGCTGGGCGACCTGTGTGCCGACAACGAGGCGGCCCAGAAGGCC
The DNA here is from genome assembly GCA_038250335.1 of Caulobacterales bacterium. Lineage (GTDB taxonomy): Bacteria > Pseudomonadota > Alphaproteobacteria > Caulobacterales > Caulobacteraceae > Brevundimonas. Next base: position 825 of record JBBSCK010000179.1, on the reverse strand, counting down.
CTGTCCGACGCCATCCGCGCCGCCGCCGCCCTGCCCGGCGAGGGCATCTCCGGCCGCATCGCCCCGCCGTCAGGCGAGGTCAATCCGGTCGGGCCGATCGAACAGTTTCTGATGGCGGCGCTGGCACAGATCCGGGCACGCACCTCCGAGGCGGCATCCTCGGCGTCGTCAGAATTCGGCACCGAATGCGCCGTCCGCCCCGCGACCGAACCCCTGCTGGAGACCGCCCGCAGCGCCGCCCAGGCCATCGCAGCGGTCGAGGCGCCGCTGCTGGCCCTGGCCCGGCATCTGGAGGACATCCTGGACGATGAGGCGGCCGAGCTGGACGGTTCCGCCCGCGCCCGCATCGAGGGGGCCCTGCGCGGTCTCGACCGTCGCGCCCGCATGACCCTGCCCGGCTGGCGCTCCATGCTGGCCGCGCTTCAGGACGGCGGCGATCAACCCGATCCCGATTTCGTCGACTGGCTGTCGGTCGAGACCGCCTTTGGCCGTATCCACGATGTGGCCCTGCGCCGTCACTGGATCGACCCCACCGTCCCGCTGGAGGCCGCCGTCATCCTGCCCGCCCACGGCGTGCTGGTCACCAGCGCGACCCTGTCCGACCCGATCGCAGAGGCCTCCGGCGGCGACCTGTTCGGCATGGCCCGGATGCGCACCGGGGCCGCGCGGCTGATCGAGCCGGCCCGGACGCTGAAGGTCGAGAGCCCGTTCGACTATGCCGCCAACAGCCGGGTCATCGTCGTCAACGACGTGGCCAAGGACGATCCCCGCCAGACGGCGGCCGCCATGCGCGAGCTGTTCCTCGCCGCCGGCGGCGGCAGCCTG
>JBBSCK010000178.1:0-4215 GCA_038250335.1 Caulobacterales bacterium | reverse complement strand
TTGTTCGCGTGGCAATAATATACGCGACACTGGTTTTGAGTGTAGGATTATTTCAGTCCTTCTGCGATACCGAATCTTATAGATCAGTTACGCTCTTCGCCCTGATGCTAGTATATGCTTTCCTGGAGGAAGCGGCACGCTGGGGCTACATACGGGGCGCTCGCAGGCGGGTGCCTGCCGCCGTGAAGTTTACGGCAATGATTGTCACGGTTGAATTTGCGGCTGCAGCCTTGGTGGTGGGACCGGCTTGGAGCGAACTCGTTATGCTGAGAGCGCCGGCCACCGCGTTGCACGTCTTGGTTGCGATTGTTGCTGTGAAAATTGGCCGAGGCAAGCAGACCCTAGTTGCGTTCATTGCGTCTGTGGGCGTGCACGCTTCGCTCAACACGCTGGTGATTGCCTCCGCCAACCGTCCCCCCATATTCGGCTAGAAATCGGCGGGCTCAAGAATGAACAAGTATGTTTGGCGCATCAGGCCTTTTTCGGAATTGTGCTGATTCCGAACGCACTCAGGCCGCACAGCCCCCTACCCCACCCCCTTCAGCGCCTCATCCATCAGCGCCGCCGGCACGGGCATGAGGCTGGGTCCGTCCGTCCAAACCAGCGCGGCCTCGACCGGGCGGTCCGGATACAGGCGCCGGAGGACGGCGACATAGGCGGCCAGCTGGAGGATGTAGGCGGGGTCGGCGTCCTGGATGCGGGCGGGGGCGGGGCGGTTGGTCTTGTCGTCGACGACCAGGACGCGGTCGGGGGTGACGACCGGCCGGTCGAGGCTCGGCCGGCCTGCTACGCAGGGTGAAAGCTGCGCAGACCGGCCTCTTGCCCACCTTGCCGGCAAGCGTCCAGCTTGGCAGTCCGGCCCATTGGCCGTTAGGGTGGCAAGGCCAGGGCCTAGAGGTACGGTGACATGAGGGTCTTTATGTTTTCCCTGGTCGGCTTGCTCTGTCTGCTTCAGGCCGCCTGCGGGGAGATGGCGGGAACCCCGGCCGTCGAGGACACCTTCCGGATCAACGGCGAAGTCACTACGGACACTGTGGCCGCCGTTCGGGCGGAACTGGAAAAGCCGCGAGAGACGCCCCTCCGGATCGTCATCTCTTCCGAGGGCGGCAGTTCGAGAGCCTTTGCCCAGCTCGCATTTCTGATCCAGAGGAATGATGTCGAACTGGTGATCGACAGCTTCTGCCTCTCCTCCTGTGCCGAGTATCTGTTTCCGGCGACTGACAAACTGACCCTCTCCGAGAGATCGATCGTCGGCTTCCACGGCAATCCGCTTCTGGAGCGGCAACTGCTGAGAGAGGCGGGCGAGGAAGGGCCCTTCTGTGGCGAGCAGGCCGGAAGGGCGATTGAAGTCCTCTACCAATCCAGTGGCGCGGACCCGGAGTTCTGGCGGCGGCAGAGGGAGGTCCTGAGCCCTTACAATGTCCGGGTTATAGAGGGCCCCGATTGCAAGACCGTTGAGTATGACCGGGAGGTCGATACATGGCTGCCCGGCCGGGAGGAGCTGGAGGCCTTGCTGGGGCGTCGCTTGCCGAATTCGGTCTGCGCGGACGAACCCGACTGCGTGCGGACCCGGGCCCTGCCCCTGTTCGGCTCGGGCCGGGTGATTGTCGCGGCCGGGGTGCGATATCCGGCGGGTTGATCCGCCCCCCTACCCGACCTCCTTCAGTGCCTCGTCCATCAGCGCCGCCGGCACCGGCATGAGGTTCGGCCCGTCGGTCCACACCAGGGCGGCCTCGACCGGGCGGTCGGGATACAGGCGGGCCAGCACCGCGACATAGGCGGCCATCTGGGTGAGGTAGGCGGGGTCGGCGGCCTCGATGCGGGCGGGGGCGGGGCGGTTGGTCTTGTAGTCGACCACCAGCACCCGCTCGGGGGTGACGACGAGACGGTCCAGACGGCCGTCGATGACCACGCCGGGGCCCAGCAACGGGGCCCCGCCGGTCAGGGCCACCTCGGCGCGGGAGCCGGGGCCGAAGACGGGGGCGAAGCGGGGGTCGTTCAGCACACCGAAGGCCGCCGCGATCATCTCGGCGCGCTGGGGGTCGGACAGGTCGCGCTCGCGGGCCAGCAGGCGGGCGGCCGCGTCGGCGCGGGCCTCGGGCGCGATGTCGGGCAGGCGCTCCAGCAGCCGGTGGATCAGGTCGCCGCGCCGGAACCGGCCCAGCGGGGCGGCCTGCCCGTCGCCCTCCCCGGATCCGGCCGGGCCTGTGGCGACGGCCAGGGGCGAGGGGGCGGCCGAGGGCTTGACGCCGGCCAGACGCGACGGCGAGACATAGCGCGCCGACGGATCGGCGGGCGGTGCCGTCCGGGCCCAGTCGGGGACGGCCAGGCTCGAGACGGCCGCAGCCGCTCCGGCGCCCATGACCTCGGGATCAAACCCGAACCGCCGGCGACCCTCGCCGATGTCGCGCGCCGCCTCGCCCAGCCGTTCGAAGGCGTCGGTCAGCACGGCCCACCAGCTGCCTTCGTCATAGCCCAGCTTTGATTTTGCGCTGCCACGCCCGAGGATCACGATCCGGTCGCGCGCCCGCGTCAGGGCCACATAGAGCAGCCGCAGGGTCTCGTCATCGACGCGGCTCTGGCGCGCCTCACGGGCGGCGCCGGAGGCCTCGCAGTCCTCCTTTTCCGACCCCGGACACATCAACCAGGCCTCGCTTCCATCCTCCAGCGTCACCGCCATCAGGGTCGGCCCCTGTGCCCTGGCCCGGGCCGTGGTGTCGGGCAGGATCACCACCGGCGCTTCCAGCCCCTTGGCCCCGTGCACGGTCATCACCCGGACCTCGTCGCGCGCGGCTTCCAGCTCGCGCTTGACCTCGACATCGGCGGCTTCCAGCATGGACAGGCAGGTCTCCAGATCCAGCCCGCCGCGCTGTTCGGCGGCGAGGACCTGATTGAGGGTCTCGTCGATCGCCTCGGCGGCCTCGGCCCCCAGCCGGGCCAGCAGCCGGGCGCGACCCGACAGGCCGGTGTCGTCGACCCGGTTCAGCAGGGCCGAGAAGAAGGCGAAGGGGTCGCGGCCGCGCGCCGCAAGGGCGAAGTCCAGAAAGTCCCGGGCCCGGGCCCACGCCGGCTTTTCGTCCGCCCGGCGGCGCAACAGGGGCCAGAGGTGCCCCTTGCGGTCCTCCGCCCCCGCCAGTTCGAACAGGCTGTGGGCCTCGCCGAAATCCGGAACGTCGCAGAACGGACTGCGCAGCACCCCGGCCAGACTGAGGTCGTCATCGGGATAGAGGGCGAACCGCGCCACGGCGATCAGGTCGTCGAAGGCGATATGCGACGACAGCTTGAGCCGGTCCGCCCCCGCCACCGGCACGCCCGCCGCCTTCAGGGCCCGGATGATCTCCTCAAAGGTGGCATCGCGGCGGCGTACGAGAATGAGGAAGTCGCCGTAGCCGCAGGGGCGAAGGATGCGCTCCGCCCGATCCTGGACCGCCACGCCGGTTTCCACCTGACGCCTGATCTCGCGCGCCAGGTCAGCGGCCATCCGCTTGCGCGCACCCTGCACCGGCTCAAGATCCAGCGGATCGTCCCAGGCGTCGCGCTCGGGCGGCTTCTCGTCCGCATAGAGGGGCCAGAGGTCGATACAGCCCTGGTCGCCGGACCGTTTGGCCTGATGGATCGGCACGGCCCCGATCTCCTCGCCGACCAGCGACCGGGTCCGCTCGGGCCCCTCGAATACCGTATCGACGAACTTCAGCACCTCCGGCGTCGACCGGAACGAGGTGGCCAGCTCCACCCCCTCGAACCGGAACCCCGCGCCGCGCACCAGCCCGTCGTAGCGCTGCGCCTCCTGCCTCAGCCGCTCGGGACGGGCCCCCTGGAAGGAATAGATCGACTGTTTCTCGTCACCGACGGCGAACACCGTCCGCTCGACCCGCCCCGCCCCGAAACGCCGGGATCCCGCGCCGGCGAAGAAGCCCTCCGTCAGGGCGCGCAGGATATCCCACTGCTCGGGCGCCGTGTCCTGGGCCTCGTCGATCAGCACATGCTCGACGCCGCCATCCAGCTTGTACAGCACCCAGGCGGCGCTGGAACGGACCGTCAGCAGGGCGACGGTGCGCGCCACGAGATCCCCGAAATCCAGCGCACCCTTTCTCGCCTTGGCCTGATCGTAGAGGGCCCCGTGGGCCCGGGCCAGGGTCAGGACATGGACCGTGTCCTCGGCCACCCGGGCCTTGCGCACCTCGCCCAGCGTCGCCCCGACCTTGTCGTGCAGCG
>JBBSCK010000177.1:0-4271 GCA_038250335.1 Caulobacterales bacterium | reverse complement strand
GGTCCCGCACCCTGAATGCGCGGGTTCAGCCGCTGCCCGGAAATGCGGGCGGCGACGGTGCGCTGATCCAGCAGGGACCGTTCTCGGGCGCCCAGGTGGCGGCCCTGAACCCGGCGCTGGCCGACCGGCTGGGCGGCGATCCGTTCGCCTCGGGCCTTCTGATCACCAGTGTCGCACGCGGCAGTTCTGCATCCCGCGCCGGCCTGCGTCCGGGCGATCTGTTGCGCGAGCTGAACGGCCGTCCGGTGGCCGGGGTCGAACCGCTGCAGCGGCTGTCGGGCGCGACCGAGGTGACGATCGAACGTCAAGGCCGGCGTCTGACGGGCACGCTGCGCTAGGACCTGACCGGCGCGGCTATGGACCAGCAGTGGCCGAAGGGGTCCATGACCCGGCCGTAGCGGTCGCCCCAGAACTGGTCCTCAAGCGGCAGGACGGGAACGGCACCGGCCGTCACGGCGCGGTTCCACCATTCGTCGGCGTCGTCGACCTGAAGGTGGAGGGCGATGCCACGGGGGACGACGTCGCTGTCATGGCCGTATTCGGGAAATTCGTCGGACAGCATCAGCAGACCACCGTTGATCACGAGTCGGCTGTGCATCAGCCGCTCGCCGTCCTCGGCCAGGGTGCGGAACAGTTCCTCGGCCCCGAACGCGGCGCGGTAAAACTCGACCGCCGCCTGACCCCCGCGCGAGGGGATGGTCAGATAGGGGATCACGCCGCCGGGGGGGATCAGGGTCGGGTCGGCCATCGTCTGTCCTTTGTCCTGGGCGTGCGAGAGACCTACATAGCGGGATGAGCGATCTTTTCGAAGCCTCCGGGATCCACCCGCCCGACGCGCCCCTGGCCGACCGGCTGAGGCCCGCCTCGCTGGACCAGGTGGTGGGTCAGGATCATCTGCTGGGGGAGAGTGGCCCGATCCGGCGCATGGTCGCGGCCGGCCGGCTGGGCTCCATGATCCTGTGGGGCCCGCCGGGCACCGGCAAGACCACCATCGCCCGGCTGCTGGCCCACGCCGCCGGCTATCAGTACCAGTCGATCTCGGCCGTGTTCTCGGGCGTGGCCGATCTGAAGAAGGCGTTTGAACAGGCGCGGGTGCGGCGCGCCGCCGGCCAGTCGACGCTGCTGTTTGTCGACGAGATCCACCGCTTCAACCGGGCCCAGCAGGACGGGTTCCTGCCCTTCGTGGAGGCGGGCGTCATCACCCTGGTCGGGGCCACGACCGAGAATCCGTCGTTCGAGCTGAACGGGGCGCTGCTGTCGCGCAGCCAGGTGTTTGTGCTGAAACGGCTGGATGATGCAGCCTTGGATCAACTGTTGACTCGCGCCGAGACGCAGGAGGGTCAGACCCTGCCGCTGACGCCCGAGGCGCGGCACGCCCTGACCGCCCTGGCCGACGGGGACGGGCGCTATCTGCTGACCATGGCCGAGACCCTGTTCGCCCTGCCGGCCGGGGGCGAGGGCGGGCTGCTGGACGTCCAGGCGCTGGCGGCCACGCTGCAACGCCGGGCTCCGGCTTACGACAAATCCAGAGAAGAACATTATAACCTTATATCAGCGCTACATAAATCAGTTCGCGGGTCAGACCCGGATGCGGCGCTGTACTGGCTGGCGCGGATGCTGAACGGGGGCGAGGATCCGCTGTATCTGGCGCGCCGGATCGTGCGGATGGCGGTCGAGGACATCGGCGAGGCGGATCCGCTGTCGCTGCTGGTCGCCAATGCCGCCAAGGACACCTACGACTTCCTCGGCAGCCCCGAGGGCGAACTGGCGCTGGCCCAGGCGGTGGTGCATCTGGCCACGGCACCCAAGTCGGTCGGGGTCTATGAGGCCTTCAAGGCGGCGAGGAAGGCGGCCGCCGAGACCGGCTCGCTGATGCCGCCGGCCCACATCCGCAACGCCCCGACAAAGCTGATGAAGTCACTCGGCTACGGCAAGGGCTACCAGTACGACCCTGATACGCCCGAGGGTTTTTCGGGGGCCAATTTCTTTCCTGACGGGATGGAGCGCCGCGTCTTCTATGCGCCGAAGGGCGAGGGGCATGAGGCGAAGGTGAAGGCCCGGCTGGAGCGGTGGGCGGCGATGCGGGCCGCTGCGGTCACGACCGATCCCGGCGACGGCGAGGCGTAAAGCGACCATTGACACCATACACCCTTGCTGCCAGTCTGGTCACGTGGAGATCGAGAGCATTCGTCACAAGACGTTGCGGGCGTTCGCGCAGACAGGTCGCCCCAAGGGGCTTCCAGCGGATGTCGTGGGCAGGATCACAAACATGCTGGCCTATCTTTCGGCGGTCGAGCGTCCAGCCGAACCTTGCGTGCCGCCGAACCATGGCGCTCATCCGCTGACGGGCAATCAGGTCGGTGAATGGTCCCTTACCCTGACGCGGAACTGGCGGATGACGTTCCGGGTCAATGACCGCGGGGCCATCGAAGACCTTGATCTGGAGGATTATCATTGATGGCGATCAAGCTTCATTCGAGTTTCGCGGTGCATCCGGGGGTCTGGCTGCGCACCGAAGTGATTGAACCGCACAACCTGACGGTAACCCGCGCGGCAGAGGCCCTGGCTGTCACCCGCCAGGCGATGAGCAGTTTGCTGAACGGCCGGGGCGGTCTGTCGGCCGGTATGGCGCTGCGCTTCGAAGCCGCGTTCGGATTGAATGCAGACACGCTGCTGCGCATGCAGGCGGCTCACGATCTTGCCCTGGCGCGGGCCCATGGAACCGACCCCAGGGTGGAGCGCATCGCCGCCTGACACCGCGCTCTTGCTGTCTGCGGTCGCAGGCGTATCGTCCAATCCTCAATCTTCCTTGGGAGGGGACGATGGTCAGCATCATGAGCGACACGCGGTCGCTGAAGGCACCGTGGCATCTCTGGCTCGTCGGCGTGATCGCCGTGCTCTGGAACGCCTATGGTGGCTACGACTACACCATGAGCATGACCCAGGGAGCGGCCTATATGGCCACATCCGGCATGACCCCGGACCAGATCCGCTTCTACGACGCCATGCCGGTCTGGATGACGGCGGTCTGGGCCATCGGCGTGTGGGGCGGGGTGGTCGGTTCGCTCCTGCTGCTGTTGCGCAGCAAGCTGGCCTTTCCGGTGTTCGCCGTCTCGTTCGCCGCGTTTCTGACCAGTCTTGTGTATGTCTACGGCCTGAACGACGGCAGCGAGGTGATGGGTTTCATCATGCAGGACGGGGTCAAGGTGGCCTCGTCGATGATCGTCATCATGAACGTCGTGATCGCCACCGGGTGCGCCCTGTTCACCGGCTATGCCTTTTTGATGGGCAAGAAGGGCGTGCTGCGCTGAGGGGCTGACGCACGGCCGGTCTTTCGCCTATTCAGACCCGGTGACTGACCGTGCCCCCGTTTCCCTGAGCCCCGAAGAGATCGCCGCCGTCAAATCGTGGGTGATCCACGAGGACGCCTCGGTCATCGCCTTTTCCAAGCCGGCGGGCCTGTCCAGCCAGGGGGGGCGGATCCAGGCCCATACGCTGGACGACCTGCTGTGGGCCTTTGCCCGGTCGAACGGCAAGCGACCGGACCTTGTGCACCGGCTGGACCGCGACACCTCCGGCGTCATTCTGGCGGCGAAAACCAAGCCTGCAGCCGGGTTCCTGGGCAAGGCCATCCAGGCCCACAAACTGACCAAGACCTATCTGGCCCTGGTGTCGACCGCACCCGAGCCGGCGAGCGGTGACATCAATGTGCCGCTGGTGCGTCAGGAGATCGGGCGCGAGAGCTATATGCGGGTCGCCGCCTTCGATGCGAAGGGCGCGCAGGGGTCGCGCAGCCGCTACCGAACCCTGTCGGCCAGCGAGGACGGGGCACTGGTCGAGCTGCAGCCCTTCACCGGCCGGATGCATCAACTGCGGGTCCATATGGCCCATATCGGCCGACCCCTGATCGGCGATGTGCGCTATGGCGGGGCCCTGACCGCGGCGGGCAGGGGGGCCCCCCGGCTGATGCTGCACGCCGTTTCGCTGACCTTCCCGCATCCCGAGGGGGGCGAACGCACGGTGACGGCCGGGCCGCCCGAGGACTTCAAGGCGCTGGCCCGGGCCATGGGTCTTGGTCCTCGCCCATAGGGGGAGGGCGACCGCGACGCGGTGGAGGGGGCAGCCCCGGACACGAACTTGCCGTGAGCCCCCTCCGTCAGGGCGCGCAAGCGCGCCGTGCCACCTCCCCCGATGGGGGAGGATCGGGAACGCAGTGGCCTCGCCAATGTTTTGAGTCCGAAAGGAACCTCCCATGATCCGTCCGCTTGTCG
>JBBSCK010000176.1:0-4413 GCA_038250335.1 Caulobacterales bacterium | reverse complement strand
TTGGCTGCGATCAGCTCGGGGACGGCCGACAGGTCCTTGCCGTTGAAGACGCGACTGTACAACGCCTCGACCACGGCCCGGTCCTCATCGGGACTGGCATAGGCCGGACCCGTGAAGGCCAGCACCCCGACCACCAACAACGCCAGCGTCCGGATCATCGCGATTTCCTCTCAGATCTTCGTGTTACCGATAGAACTGGGAAGCCCGGCGATGACGCGCAAGACCGCTTCGGCGGCGACCGCCGAGGGATCCTCACCGCCCCGCCCCATCTGGTGCAGCGCAGCCGTCTGGCGCGCCGCCTGCGTCGCCCGCGCGTCCGGATCGGCCAGCAGTCGTCCGACCGCCTCCGCCACCCTGTCCGGCGTCGCGTCTGACTGGATCAGTTCGCGCGCGATCTCGGCATCGGCCACATGGTTGAACAGGGTCGCGTATTTGCCGGTGAAGAAGGGTTTCATGATCGCATAGCTGAGCGGCTTGAACCGGTAGCCGATGACCATGGGCGCGCCGGCCAGGGCCAGTTCGGTCGATACCGTGCCACTGGTCGCCAGCGCCACGGTTGCAGCCTTCATGGCCGCATACTTGTCCGCCTCGGTCGCCAGATGCGCGCGGAAGGGCCAGGCGGCGACCCGCGCCGTCACGTCTTCAGCGACCGTACCCGCGGCCACCACCACGACCTCGAGAGACGGATCGGCCGCTTTCAGTCGTGCGATCGCGGCCTCATAGACCGGCGTCATCAGACGGATCTCGCTGGGCCGGCTCCCGGGCAGGACCAGCAGCAGCGGCGCATCCGCCGCAATCGCCCTCGCCGTCCGGAACGCCTCCCGATCGGCGTTGCCCATGTCGACATGCAGCGCCTGGGATCCGACCACGGTGGTGGGCAGTCCCTCGCGCTCGAACCACGGGACGTCGAAAGCATAGAGCGCCAGCAGGTGATCCACGGCACCGGCCAGCGTCTTCGCCCGTCCCGGCCGCGAAGCCCAGACCTGGGGCCCGACGTATTTAATCAGCCTTACCCCGGGCAGGACCGCCCGGATCGCCTTGGCAACCCGGATGGTGAAGCCCCAGCTGTCGATCAGGACCACAGCGTCCGGTCGTTCCCGCACGGCCAGGGCCACCGTGTCGGCGACCCGCGCCTTGACCCGCCCATAGGCGCGCAGCCCCTCCAGCCAGCCCACGATCGACAGTTCGGCGATGTCGAAGGGGCTGTGGATACCCTCGGCCGCCATCTTCGGCCCGCCGACACCGATGAAGGTGACGTCGCCCCGCCGCGCCCGCAGCGCCTGTGCCAGTCCGGCCCCCAGCGCGTCGCCCGACGCCTCGGCCGCCACCAGCATGATCTTCACGACCGGTCCTCGCCCCAGACGAACAGTCCCAGCCGGTCAGCCGCCGCGATGATCGCCGCCCGGTCGATCAGGATCAGGCGTCCGGCTACGCCGCCCAACCCGGCCAGCCCGGCGGCGGCGGCCATTTCGACAGTCCGGGTGCCGATCACAGGCATGTCCACCCGCAGGTCCTGGATCGGCTTGGGGGCCTTGCCCAGCGCGCCCTTTGGCTCGCCCGGCGCGCCCCGCAAGTCGGCCGGCAGGCCAGCGACCCGGGCCAGCATCGCATCCGTCCCCTCCTGCGCCTCGACGGCCAGCACCAGACCGTCGCAGACGACCGCCCCTTGGCCGATATCCAGTTCGCCCGCCTTCTCCGCCACATAAAGGGCCTTCTTCAGGTCGGACAGCTGCGCATGATCCGGCTGCAACCGCCCCAGCGCGCCGGCCGGCAGGGTGTCACCGCCCAGAATGTCGTCGGCCCCCTCGATCATGTAACCTTCGGCCTCAAAGATCGAGAGGATCTTGCGCAACAGCGCGTCGTCGCCCCGGGTTGCCGCAGTGATGATGCCGGGCAGCAGGGTCGCGCCCTTCAGATCCGGCTTCAAAGCCTTGAAATCCGGTCGACTGACGGTCCCGGCAAAGCACACGGACGTGCAGTCCGCAGCCTTCAGCGCGGCCAGCACCCGGCCGATCTCGGCGATCCCGGCCTCAAGACCCGGATAGCGCATCAGATGGGCGTCGGCGAAGGACGTCAGGCGCACCACGAAAACCGGCCGGCCCTCGGCCTCGCACCGCGCCGCAATCGCCAGCGGCAGCGCACCGCCGCCCGCGATCAGGCCCAGACGGCCCCGCGACGGCATCGTCAGTCGCCCGGTAGGCACAGGGGCCGCCGTGCATCCTCGCGAATGAAGGCCACGATCTCCATGATCTCCACCAGATCACCGTAGGTGTCTTCCATCGCCTCAACCCGGTCTGCGAACACGCCGGGGCCCTCGAACAGGTCGCGGAACGCGGCCAGCAGGCGGCGGATGGCATCCTTGCCGTATCCCTTCCGCTTCAGCCCGATCAGGTTCAGCCCATGCAGCCGGGCATGATTGCCCCAGGCCGAGCCGTAGGGAATGACGTCCCGGGTCACGGCTGCAAGGCCCCCGATGATGGCCCCCTGCCCGATCCGACCGAACTGGTGCACGGCGCACAGGCCGCCTAGAAAGACGCGGTCGCCGATCCGGGCATGCCCGCCGAGGGTAGCATTATTGGCCATCACCACATGGTCGCCGACGACGGCGTCGTGGCCGACATGGGCACCGGTCATGAACAGGCCGTTGGATCCCACCCGCGTCAGGCCCGATCCCTGCGGCGTGCCGCGGTTGAAGGTGGCGTGCTCACGGATGGCATTGTCCACGCCGATCTCCAGCCGGACGGGCTCGCCCTTGTAGCCGTTGTGCTGGGGGTCACCGCCAATGACCGCAAAGGGATGGATGACGGTCCGGGCACCGACCGTGGTGTCCTGCTGCACCACGACGTGGCTGACCAGATGCACATCGGCATCCAGACGCACACCCGGCCCGACCGTGCACCAGGGACCGATCACCACGCCCTCGGCCAGCTCGGCCGAGGCGTCGACGATGGCGGCGGGGTGGATGCGGCTCACGCCGTGACCGGCTGATCGACAGCGACGGCCATGGCCATGAACTCCGCCTCGGCGGCGAGTTTGCCGTCGATGAAGGTTTCGCCCCGGAACTTGAACGCCTCGCTGCGTGCACGTGTCACGATCACGTTCATGCGCAGCTGGTCCCCGGGCCGTGCGGGTTTGCGGAAGCGCACCCCGTCGATGGTCATGAACATGATGACCTTGCCCTCGACCGAGATGTCGAGACTCTTGGACATCAGCAGGGCCCCGGTCTGGGCCATGGCCTCCACGATCAGGACGCCGGGCATGACCGGATCGATGGGAAAATGGCCCGGAAAGAAGGGTTCGTTGTGGGTGACGTTCTTGATCCCGGTGATCGAGGTGTGAGCCACGAAGGCCTCGGCCTTGTCGACCAGCAGGAAAGGATAGCGATGGGGCAACCGTCGCATGACCTCGGCGTAGTCGATCGCCACACCAGACTCAGTCATCCGTCTGCGCTCCCTTTCTTCTGACCTGTTTGGACAGCCAGACCGTCTCGCGCAAGAACTGGCGAATGGGTTTGGCCGGATAGCCTGACCAGGTCTCGCCCGCCGGGATATCAGCCAGCACGCCCGCGCCGGCCGCCACCCGGGCACCCTCACCGATGCTGATGTGGTCGCCCACCCCGGCCTTGCCGCCGAACATGACATTGTCGCCGACTCGCACCGAGCCGGAGATTCCGGTATGGCCCGCCATCAGAACGTTGCGCCCCAGCACACAATTGTGGGCGATCATGACCAGATTATCGATCTTGGTGTTCTCGCCGATGACCGTGTCGTCGAAGGCTCCCCGGTCGATGCAGGTGTTGGCCCCGATCGTGACCCCGTCCTGAATGATGACCCGGCCCAGTTGTGGCACGTCGACGGGCCCCGTGGCCCCGCCGGCCGCGCCGAACCCGGCCTCGCCGATCCGGGCCCCCGCATAGATTTTCACCCGGTCGCCGATCAGGGCGAAGCCGACCGTGACATTGGACCCGATCGCACAGTTCCGGCCGATCTGGACGCCCGGTCCGATCACGGTGTTGGCTCCAATCCGCGTGCCGCGTCCGACCCGCGCGCCCCGGCCCAGAACGACGCCCGGCTCGATGACCACGCTGCCGTCCTCGCAAACCTCGGACGGGTCTGCCGCCTTCAAGCCTCTGGGTCGGTGCAGGGCACCCGCTGAGGCCGCCCAGGCCGCCTGGGGTGTGCGCGAGACGATAACGGCTGCGTTGTGCGGCACAGCGTCGAGGGCTTCGGCCGGGACGATCACGCACCCCGCCGAAGTCGTTTTCAGGGCCTCGACGAACTTGCGATCGCCCAGGAAGGCCACGGCGGTCGGACCGGCAACGGCCAGCGGCGCGACACGCGCGATCAGCCGCTCGGAAGCGCGAACGCCCTCGCCGCCCGAAAGGGCCGCGAGGTCGCTGACGCTGGCCGGAGC
>JBBSCK010000175.1:0-4417 GCA_038250335.1 Caulobacterales bacterium | reverse complement strand
TAAAGCCCTGGTCGAAGGCGATCTCCTCGGGGCAGGCGATCTTGAAGCCCTGGCGCTTCTCGAGGGTGCGCACGAACTCTGCGGCTTCCAGCAGGCTGTCGGGCGTGCCCGTGTCCAGCCAGGCAAAGCCCCGGCCCATGATCTCGACCGACAGTTGGCCTCGCTGCAGATACTCGCGGTTGACGTCGGTGATCTCCAGCTCGCCCCGCGCCGAGGGCTTCAGATTGGCGGCGATGTCCACCACCTGTTCGTCGTAGAAATAGAGGCCCGTGACCGCCCAGGGCGATTTGGGAACCGGCGGCTTTTCCTCGATCGACAGGGCGCGCATGTCGGCGTCGAACTCGACCACCCCGTAGCGTTCCGGATCATTGACGTGATAGGCGAAGACCGTCGCGCCCGACGGCCGCGCCATCGCGCTCCTGAACAGGTCGATGATGCCGTGGCCGTAGAAGATGTTGTCGCCCAGGATCAGCGAAGACGGCCCGCCGGCGACGAAGTCCGCGCCGATGATATAGGCCTGGGCCAGGCCGTCAGGGCTGGGCTGGACCGCATACTGGATGTCCATGCCCCATTTCGATCCGTCGCCCAGCAGGGCCTGGAACGAGGGCGTGTCGCGCGGCGTCGAGATGATCAGCACCTCGCGGATGCCCGCAAGCATCAGGGTCGACAGCGGATAATAGATCATCGGCTTGTCGTAGATCGGCATCAGCTGCTTGGACGTGACCAGCGTCATGGGATGCAGGCGCGTGCCCGACCCACCGGCGAGAATGATGCCCTTCACGCGATAGCCTCCTGATGCAGTTCGGCGACGATTTCGGCCACGGCCTCCTGCCAGGGCCGGGGCGTCGCACCATAGTCGCGGGTGATCCTGAACGTGTTCAGGCGCGAGTTTGCCGGGCGGCGCGCCGGGGTCGGATAGTCCGCCGTCGTGATGTCCTCGACCGCGGCCGTTGGGCCGCCCTGCGCCGCGCTCAGGGCGAAAATCTCGCGCGCCAGTCCGGCCCAGCTGGTCGAGCCGGCATTGACGAAATGATAGACGCCGGTCGGGGCCTCGGGGTCGGCGATCATCCGCAGGGTGATGTCGGCCAGCACCCCGGCGATGTCGCGGGCCGAGGTCGGGCAGCCGGTCTGGTCCTCGACGACCCGCAGGCTCGGCCGGTCGGCGGCGAGCCGAAGCATGGTCTTGAGGAAGTTGGCGCGGTGCGGGCTCAGCACCCAGGCGGTGCGCAGGACCACGGAGCGGGGGTTGCCGGTGCGAACCGCGACCTCACCGGCCAGTTTCGAGGCCCCGTAGACGCCGAGCGGCCCGACCGGGTCGCTCTCGGCATAGTCGGCCTCGCCCGCGCCGTCGAAGACATAGTCGGTCGAGACCTGGATCAGGGGAATGCCCGCCGCCCGGGTCACCTCGGCCAGGATGGCCGGGCCCATGGCGTTGGCGGCAAAGGCGGCAGCCACCTCGGTCTCGGCCCTGTCGACGGCCGTATAGGCCCCCGAGTTGATGACCGCATTGAACGGCGTCGCGGCGAACAGGGCGCGCACCGCATCAGCATTGCCGAGGTCCAGCTCTGGCCGGGTCGGCAGATGCAGGCGCACCCGGCCCGGCCAGTCGACACGGGCCAGTTCAAGCCCCACCTGCCCGGTCCCGCCGGTGACCAGGATGTCCCAGGGCTCTTGGGCATCAACTTCAGCCATGGGCGACGCCGAGACGTTCGGTCTGATAGCGGCCGTCGAGGATCGCCTGCCACCAGGACCGGTTGTCCAGATACCAGCGCACAGTCTGGTCAATCCCTTCCTCGAAGGTCACGGAAGGCGTCCAGCCCAGTTCGTCACGGATCTTGGTCGCATCGATGGCGTAACGGGCATCGTGACCCGGCCGGTCGGTCACGAAGGTGATCTGGTTGTCATAGAGTTTGCCGTCGGCGCGGGGCTGGAGCCCGTCCAGCGTGGCGCAGATGGCCTTGACCACATCGATGTTGCGGCGCTCGGCATTGCCGCCGACATTGTAGGTCTGGCCCGGGCGACCGCGCTCGAACACGGCCTGCAGCGCGCGGGCGTGATCGTCCACGAACAGCCAGTCCCGCACATTCGATCCGTCGCCGTAAACCGGGAGGGGCTCGCCGTTCAGGGCCCGGATGATGATCAGCGGGATCAGCTTTTCGGGGAAGTGATAGGGCCCGTAGTTGTTCGAGCAGTTGGTCATCACCACCGGTAGGCCATAGGTGTGGCCCCAGGCGCTGACGAGGTGATCGGACGCCGCCTTGGACGCCGAATAGGGCGAACGCGGATCATAGGGGGTGGTCTCGGTGAACAGCCCCGTCTCGCCCAGCGAGCCGAACACTTCGTCGGTCGAGATGTGGTGGAACCGGAAGGCGGCCTTGCCGGCCTGGTCCAGTCCGCGCCAGTAACCCAGCGCCTGCTGCAGCATGTTGAATGTGCCGACGACGTTGGTCTGGACGAACTCGCCGGGCCCGTCGATGGAGCGGTCGACATGGCTCTCGGCCGCCAGATGGGCGATCACATCGGGCCTGAAGTCCGAAAGCGCCGAGGCGACCGCCACCGCGTCGCAGATGTCGGCCTGGACAAAGCCGTAGCGGTTGCTGGTCGCGGCCGGCTCCAGCGAGCTGAGCAGACCCGCATAGGTCAGTTTGTCGAACACCAGCACCTCGTGCCCGGTGTGCTCGATCAGGCGACGAACCAGGGCCGAGCCGATGAAACCGGCGCCGCCGGTGACCAGAATGCGCATCGAAACCCTCTCCTCGGAGCCGCGACCTAGCCCAGATCGCCCGTTGCGGCCATGGGGACGCCGTCATACGCGAACGGGCTGTCGAAATCCGCGAGGCGCGGCAGCGCCGTGTCCTTGTCCGAGAGCACCGGACCGGTGGGCGGCAACGGCCAGTCGATCCCGATATCCGGGCAATCCCAGGCCACCCCGCCGTCGCAGTCGGCGGCATAGATATCGGACACCTTGTAGGCGACCTCGGTGTCCGGCTGGAGAGTCACAAAGGCGTGGCCATAGCCCACAGGCACGAATAGTTGACGGCCGTTGCCGGAGCTCAATTCTGCAAACGCCACCTGGCCCCAGGTTGGCGAGCCTTTGCGCAGGTCCACCGCATAGTCGACGATCGCGCCCCGCACGCAGCGCACCAGCTTGGCCTGGGCATGCGGCGCCGTCTGAAAATGGATGCCGCGGATCGTACCCGCCTGCACCGAATACGACTGGTTGTCCTGCACGAACCGGACATCGATCCCCATCTCGGCGTATTTCGCCTCGGCCCAGGTCTCGGAAAACCAGCCGCGCGCGTCGGCGAAGCGTCGCGTTGTGATCAGCGTGACGCTGCTACTCATGGCATTTAACCCGGTCAGAGGACTGATCCGCCTCCTAAAGGCCCGATCCGCGGGTAACAAGACGTCAGGCGCGGCGCATCGCAAATTTCGATCCCTTGCACGAGCGGGGATCTGGCGATGTGAACGCCGTGAACGTAGACGCGAGAGTCGCCCCTCGGTATTGACCCTTTCTGTCGAAACGGGACGCCAACCATGCGGCTTGAGTTACACGCGCCGATCTTCGCGCGCGCCGAACGCGCGGAAACAGTGGAGGAGGCGTTGGCGATTCTGCGCGAACTGCCGCTGGCCCATTTTGGCTGGCTGCTATGGGACATGCCGAATGCTGATCTTCCGAACCTGTCGAGGCTGCTCCCCAGTATGGCAGAGGCCCAAGACCAGAATCTTTGGACGGGCACGAACGGTTTCCCGCTGCTCAAGCAGAGCGTAAGCTTCATCCACGTCGTCGGTCGGGAATATCATCGGCTCACCGGCCGCACCTTGAATGACCAGCGAATGCTCGACTACGGCAGTGGTTGGGGTAGATTTCTTCGTCTTATGGCCCGTTACACGGCACCCCAGAACATCTGGGGTGTCGACCCATGGGACCGCTCCATCGCCGTTTGCCAGCGCGACCATGTATGGGGCCACTATAACCAGTCAGAATATCTGCCGGATACGCTGCCGGTCGAAGGCATGTTCGATTTGGCTTATGCCTACTCAGTTTTCACCCATACATCTGAACCGGCGACCCGGAGCGCGCTTGCTGCCATTCGCAAGACGATGCGACCGGACGGCTTACTGGCGATGACCGTGCGGCCAATCGAATACTGGGACCTGGCGACCCAGTTCATTGCTACGCTTCCGATCGACGCGCTGAAAACATCTCATCGTACGGCCGGCTATGCGTTCGCACCGCATATGGCTGAACCCGAGGTCGAGCAACATTATGGAGACACTTCCATGACCATGGAGTGGCTCGCCGAGGCCGCAGACGGGTGGAAGATCACGGGACACGAAATCAGCATCGAAGATCCCTACCAGCTCATCGTATTTCTTCGCCCTGCCTGATGGGTGGTTGTCCGTACCCGTGCGT
>JBBSCK010000174.1:0-4450 GCA_038250335.1 Caulobacterales bacterium | reverse complement strand
TCCTCCCCATCGCCGGAGGGCGATGGGGAGGTGGCTCATCGCGATCAGCGATGAGACGGAGGGGGCGACCGGGTTTCACCGGGCGAGCACCCTCACCCCGCGCACCGCCTCGCCCCCTCCGTCACGGCCCTGAAGAAGGGCCGTGCCACCTCCCCATTCCTCCGGAACGGGGAGGAGACGCCCAGCTTCGGCCCTCCCCGTAAAGGGCGTAGGGCACCGGACTAGAACAAAGGTGGAACAAATGTTACCTCAAAACCCGACATGGACCGTCTGGCCTGAACCGTATATGGTACGTTCTCGGGGGTGTGCGTTGGGCGCACTCTTTGGATGGGAGAGACCAATGTGTCCTGAGAACAGCCGGATGAGATCCTGCAATGCACACGGTCCACTTCTACGAGACTCCGTCTGGCCGTCCCGTCATTCTGGAGTGGCTGCGATCCTTCGATAAGCCGGATCGCGCGATCCTCGGCGAGGACCTGATGCGGGTCCAGTTCGGGTTTCCGATGGGGCTCCCCCTCTGCCGTTCGCTTGGCGGCGGACTTTGGGAAGTCCGGTCCAGCCTGAGCGGCAACCGCGAGGTGCGGATGATCTTCTTCCACGACGCGGAGCATCAGGCGCTCGTCGTGGTCCACGGCTTCATCAAGAAGTCGCAGAAGACGCCACAAGCCGACATCGAGATCGCGTCCAGGCGAATGAAGGAGCGCAGCCTTTAGGTGTGCTCATGACAGACATGAAGTTCCGAGACCCGTCCGACCTCTCCACCCTCGACGCCTTCCTCGACGAGGACGGCATTCGCGAGGCGGTGACGCTGCGCGCGGTCAAAAGCGTGATCGCCCTCCAGTTGCAGCAGGCGATGGCCGACCAGAAGATCACCCGCGCGGCCATGGCCGCGCTGATGGACACCAGCCGGGCGCAGCTGAACCGCGTCCTCGACCCGAACACCTCCAATGTCACCCTGGACACCCTCAGCCGCGCGGCGCGGGTGCTGGGGCGGTCGTTGCGGGTGGAGCTGGTTTAGGGGCGGCGCCGGCAGCCAGGTCCGTTCTCCCCTTGCGGGAGAAGGTGGCCCGGAGGGCCGGATGAGGGGTGACTCCCGGTGTGGACGGTGAGCGACAGCCGGACGCATCGCCCCCGCGTGCTCGTACCCCTCATCCGACCTCGCTCCGCTCGGCCACCCCTCTTCGGATCGCATGCGATCCGTCGTCGACCCACAAGGGGAGAAGGGTCAGGTGCGGCGGTAGCTTCCGCGCCCACTGAACGCCAGCCAGCCCATGTCGCGTAGCACCTGCAACTGCTGCCTGATCTTGGGGCGGACGTTATTGTTGGCCGGATAGATCGCCGACAGCCGCGCCTCGAAGCCATAGACCTCGGCCAGGGTGAACTCGGGGCGGCCGATATCTTCGACCGCCTTCATCACGTCAAGCAGCCAGCCCCGCAAGGTCGGGGCGGTGTCGCGCAAAAACAGGGTCGCGCGCCACTGGTCCAGCACTGTCGTCTTCGGGATGTGGATGCCGTCCCGGATCAGGCTGATCTTTCCGGCCTGCGGGACGTCGCCGATCAGGATGTTGCAGCCCTGCCACGGCGCGCTTCGGCCCTTTGGCCACGTCGGGGTTTTGGGTTCGATGATCGACTGAACGAAGAAATGCTTCGGTACAACGATCAGGTCGGTGACGCGTGCGCGTTCGCCATCATAACTCATGACCATCAGGCTGGGGTTGTTCCGCGCCGCGAGGCGCTCCGTCATCGTGCCGTAGGCACCATCCAGCACCTTGCGGCCGAGTCGACCCTTCTTGGCCTTGAGTTCGTATTCCTCGGCGCAGACTCCGCAATGGAAGTCGGCCACCGGCGAATTGGCCGCGAAGGCGGTCAGCGGCATCGCGCCGCAGCTCGGACAGAAGGCGTTGGCGGCGACCCAGCCCTCGCTCAGGACGCGGGCGTTCTGGGTCGGCCCCTTGAAGACCGCCGCCTTTTCGGCGAAGCCGAGCGTGCTCCAGGGGGCGTCGTCTTCGGCCATGCGGGCAGCATGGACGCGCGTTGGTTAGTCAGCCCTTACCGCAGACAGTGGACTCAATCTCGTCGCCGTTGGCGTCGAGCGTGACAACGCGACTGGCATCGAACTCGACTGTGCCTTGCTCGATCCATTTGATCTCTGGCCCGCCGTCGTAGGCGATCTCGGCAGCTTCCTCAGGCGTGTCCGCTTCGACTTCCGTCAGGTAATCAACGTAGGCATCCACGCGGCTCAGTACGGTGAATTTGGGCATGGTGTGACCTTTCAACGAAGAGAGAAAGGGATCCATAACAATGAGATAGATGCAAGTGGCCGCACGGCCTCACCCCAGCCGCCCCGCGATGTCCATCCGGTCGTCCAGCACGCGGACGACCCGTAGCCATGCGGCATCGGATCGAAAGACGATGATGTGGCGTGGACGGGCGATGCGGTCGCTGCGGGGCGTGCGGGCGGCGCTGGATCGCAGATGATAGATGAACAGGTCCGGGCGGGCCGGTCGGACGCCCGTGCGTCCCGCGTCCTCAATCAGGTCGGCCAGCGCCTGATCGATGAGCCGCCGGTATCGATCGGCGCTGCGAGGGCCGAACCGGCGGTGGCTGTAAGTCAGAAGGGCATCGATATCGCGTTCGGCTTCGAGCGCGATGTCAAGCCGCCTCATCGGCGCTCCGGTCTCGACCGAGCGTGTCGAGCCAGGCCCTGGTATCGGTGACTTCGATCCTCTCGCCCCGGTCCAGCTGGTCGAGCCCGACCTGGACCAGGGCGTTGAACCGCGCGAGGCGGAAGGCGTCGGCCTCGGCGCGGGGCATCAGGCGCAGGATGGCCTCGTGGATGAGGGTTTCGGCGTCCGGGTAGTCGCCGGACGCGACCTGCGCTTCGACGAAGCGGGCGAGGGCAGGCGGCAGGGTGAGGGCGGCGTCGGCCATGGTGAAAGGCTAGCACGATCGGGGTGGGGCCAGAACCCCTCCGTCCCGGCGCGGAAGACGCGCCGCGCCACCTCCCCATCGCTCCGCGACAGGGAGGAGACGGGGGCCCCTCTCCCCCTGCGGGAGGGGGAGGCCGCGCACGGGCGCGTCAGCGACAGTTCTGGCGCGGGCGGGTGAGGGGTCACACCGGCGGCGGGAGGAGTGGGGGGATCCCTCACCCTTTCGCGCGAGGCCGCAAGGGGAGAGGGGTCGCCTACAGCCGTCCCTTGCGGAACGCCTCCGCCTTCGCCGCGGCGGCCTCCGCCCGCAGCTTCTTCGGCACGGACCGGTCGACCTCTTCCCCCGCCCCGGTCATGATCTCGTTGGCGAACTCGAGGTCGAGCAGTTTCAGCTTCTTGATCTCGTCGCGCAGGCGGCCGGCCTCCTCGAACTCGAGGTTGGAGGCGGCCTCGCGCATCTTGCCTTCGAGGTCCTTGAGGGTGGCCTGGAAGTTGTTGCCGATGAAGGGGCGGGCGTCTTCCTTCACGCCCGTGGTCGGGACCAGGACGCGGTCCTTCTCGTAGGGGGAGTTGAGGATCTCCTTGATGTCGCGCTTGACGCTCTCGGGCGTGATGCCGTGTTCGACATTGTAGGCGGTCTGGCGGTCTCGCCTGCGGTTGGTCTCGGCCATGGCGCGTTCCATCGAGCCGGTGACGCGGTCGGCATAGAGGATGACGCGGCCGTCGACGTTGCGGGCGGCGCGGCCGATGGTCTGGATCAGGGAGGTCTCGGAGCGCAGGAAGCCCTCCTTGTCCGCGTCGAGGATGGCGACCAGGCCGCATTCGGGGATGTCGAGGCCCTCGCGCAACAGGTTGATGCCGATCAGGACGTCGAAGGTGCCGAGACGCAGGTCGCGGATGATCTCGATCCGCTCCATCGTGTCGACGTCGGAGTGCATGTAGCGCACGCGCACCCCCTGTTCGTGCATGTATTCGGTCAGGTCCTCGGCCATCTTCTTGGTCAGGACGGTGACGAGCGAGCGATAGCCGGCGCGGGCCACGGCCTTGACCTCGTCGATGACGTCGTCGACCTGGTTGCGGGTCTGGCCAGACACCGGGCGAATCTCGACGGGGGGGTCGATCAGGCCGGTGGGGCGGATGACCTGTTCGACGAAGACGCCGCCGGTCTGGTCCATCTCCCATGGGCCGGGGGTGGCGGAGACGTGGACCGTCTGGGGCCGCATCGCCTCCCATTCGTCGAACTTGAGCGGGCGGTTGTCGATGCAGGAGGGCAGGCGGAAGCCGTATTCGGCCAGGGTCGATTTGCGCCGGTAGTCGCCGCGGAACATGCCGTTGATCTGGCCGATGGTGACGTGGCTCTCGTCCACGAACAGCAGGGCGTTGTCGGGGATATATTCGAAGAAGGTGGGCGGGGGCTCGCCGGGGGCGCGGCCGGTCAGCCAGCGCGAATAGTTCTCGATCCCGGCGCACGAGCCGGTGGCCTCCATCATCTCCAGATCGAAGCGCACGCGCTGTTCGAG
>JBBSCK010000173.1:0-4459 GCA_038250335.1 Caulobacterales bacterium | reverse complement strand
CTGGCCGGGTTTCCGGTCATGCTGGTCGGGGTCATCTTCGGCATCCAGCTGATCCTGATGGGGTTCGGCTTTCTGCCGTCGTCGGGCGGGACGCTGGAGCAGGACATCGCCTATGCCGGGACGATGCTGGCGGGGACCATCCCGCTGGCCGTCGTCGTGGCCCTGATCTGGTTCGCCATCGCCTGGTTCGGCAATCAGGCGATCATGGACGGGCTGACCGGGGCCCGAAAGGTGGCGCGCAAGGATTCGCCCGAGCTCTACAACCTGCTGGAAAACCTCGCGATCTCGCGTGGGCTGAAGACCCCGACCCTGCGGATCATCGACAGCGACAGTCTGAACGCCTTCGCCTCGGGCCTGCGCGAGGGGCAGTATAGCGTGACCGTCACCCGGGGTCTGATGGACGCGCTGGACCGAGACGAGATGGAGGCCGTCCTCGCCCACGAACTGACCCACGTCATCAACAAGGACGTGCGCACCATGGTGATCGCCTCGATCTTTGCGGGCATCATCAGCGTGATCGCCCAGCTGGTGGTGCGCGGGATGTTCTATGTCCGGCCGGGCGGCAGGAACAAGAACGCCGGGCCGCTGATCCTGATCGGGTTCGCCGTCGCGGCGGTGGGCTATGCCCTGGCCATCGTCATCCGGCTGATGCTGTCGCGCACGCGCGAGTTCGTCGCCGACGCCGGATCGGTGGAGCTGACCAGGAACCCCGACGCCATGATCTCGGCGCTGAGGAAGGTGTCGGGACGCTCCAAGCTGGAGGCCCCCGACGATGTCCAGGGCATGTTCCTGGACAATGAACGGATGGGGTTCACCGACGCGCTGTTTGCCACCCACCCCCCGATCGAGAAGCGGATTGCGGCCCTGATCCGCTTCGCCGGCGGGCGCGACCCGGGGCCGTGGGAGGGGGAGACGCTTGGGGGTCCGGGGACTTCGGTGCCGGTCTCCGGCTAATCCACCCGGGCCCAGCCCAGCGGATTCAGGACTTCCATCGGCCGGAACTGCGCCTTGTAGTCCATCTTGGGCGAGCCCTGGACCCAGTAGCCCAGATAGACATAGGGCAGCCGCACCGCCTCGGCCTGTTTGACATGGTCGAGGATGGCGAACACGCCCAGCGAGCGCTTCTCCAGCGCCGGATCGAAGAAGGAATAGACCATCGACAGCCCGTCGCAGAGCAGGTCGGCCAGGGTCACCGCCACCAGATCGCCGGGGCCCTCGTCGGTCGACGGCAGCCGGTATTCGATCAGATGGGTCCGCACCGCCGTGTCCTCGACCATGGCGATATAGTCCTGCCAGGTCATGTCGGTCATGCCGCCGCCCGGGTGGCGCGTGGTCAGATAGCGTTTCAGCAGGGCGAACTGCTCCTGCGTGGCCTCGGCCTCGACCAGGTCGCGCGACAGGTCGAGGTTGCGGGCCAAGACCTTGCGCTGGCCGCGCGAGAACTGGAACTCCGGCACCGGCAGCCGCACCGAGACACAGGCATTGCAGCCCTCGCAGGCGGGCCGGTAGGCGATGTTCTGACTGCGCCGGAAGCCGGCGTGGGTCAGCTCGTCATTGACGTGGGCCCCGTCGGAGAAGGGCAGGTTGGCGAACACCTTGCGCTCGGTCATGCCGGGCAGATAGGGGCAGGGGGCGACCGCCGTCATGAAGAAGCGAAGCTGACGCGTCGGGACATGCTGCGTCACGTCAGGTCGCCCGCATCCGGATTCGTCGATGGGTTGGCCGCTGGATCTCCATCGATCGATTTGGCGTCATTCCGTGCGGCGCTGCAAGAGTGTTCGCGCCGCAACCGAACGGCGCGAGCGCGATCACAGGCTGGTGTCCATCGGCAGAACGGGGGCCTCGCGCAGCAGGACGATGGCGATGCGCCGGTTGCCCGCCAACGACGGGTCGTCGGGATACAGCGGATCGGAGCCGGCCTTGCCCGCCACAGAATAGACCCGGTCGGCATCGACGCCGGCGGCCTGAAGGATCTGGCGCGAGGCGTCGGCCCGGCCCGCCGACAGGGGCCAGTCGCTGGCGGTCGTGGCCCGGCCCGAGCCGGCCACGGCGCTGGTATGGCCCGAGATCGAGATGCGGTTGGGCAGCTGGTTCACCACCCCGGCGATGGCACGGAGCAGCACCTGGGCGCGGGCATTGGGACGGGCCGAGTTCTGCTCGAACATCGACCGCCCCTCCTGGTCGACCAGCTGGATCCGCAGGCCCTCGGGCGTCTGGTCGATGATCAGCTGTTTCGACAGCTCGGCCAGCTCGGGCAGACGCTGCATGGCCTGGCGCAGGGATTCGGCCGCCGAGGCGAACTCGGCCGCCTCGCGCGCGGCGATCTCCTCGCGCAGCTGGGCCTCGGAAGCGGCCGCCAGATTGGCGCTGGATCCGGCTTCCTCCGGCGCGTCCCGCGGCGCTTCCGGGGCCAGTTGTTCCAGCACCGACATGGAGCCGGCGCTCTTGGACCCGTCCTCGCCGAGAGAGGTGCCACCCAGGATGCCGCCCGAACCCGAGGTGGTCTGCGACACGCTGGCCGGGGCGAAATATTCGGCGATGCCGCGCTTCTGCTCCGGGTCCGTCGTGTTGATCAGCCACATCAGCAGGAAGAAGGCCATCATCGCAGTCACGAAGTCGGCGTAGGCCACCTTCCACGCGCCACCGTGATGGCCGCCGCCGACCACTTTCTTGACCTTCTTGATGATGATCGGACGATCGCTGGCGTTCATCGACTCTGGCCCAGGGGATTGGAGTTTGACCGTGGGTGACCGAGGTTAATGCGACGTTTCCCCCTGCGCAGTTGTCGCCCGCGCCATCTGCCCCTAAACCGCCCCGACGCGGATGTGGCGGAACTGGTAGACGCACCAGATTTAGGTTCTGGCATCGCAAGATGTGGAGGTTCGAGTCCTCTCATCCGCACCAAAAAAGCCCGGAGCGAAGGCTCCGGGCTTTTCAGTTTCAGAACCGTCGGACGGCTTAGTCCTTCTGGTTGTCGACGCCCGATCCCATCGCTTCCACCGGAGAGGACATGGTGGTCTCCTCGGTGATGTCGATGCCTTGGGCCAGCTTGGAGTGCCAGAAGCCGTAGGCGGCGTAGATGATGGCCCCCACGATCGCGTAGATCCCCAGGATGGTCAGGGGCAGGGTATTGCCGTTCAGGGCATGTTCGATCATCGGCCAGAAGTTGAACCCTGCCAGCGACAGACAGGCCACGATGCCCGCGCCTGCTGTCCAGACACCGCCTGGCACCCGGAACGGACGCTCCATCTCGGGGTGTTTGATGCGCAGGAAGATCACGCTCAGGCACACGATCGAGAAGGCCACTGCCGTGCCCAGCGACACGAGGTCGCCGAGGATCGAGATGGGCAGGAAAGACGCCGCGATGGCGATCAGGATGCCCAGCAGAATGGTGCCGATCCACGGCGTGCGGAATTTCGGATGGATCACCGAGAAGACCCGCGGCAACAGGCCGTCACGCGCCATGGTGTAGAAGATGCGCGTCTGACCGTAGCACAGGACCAGCATGACCGAGGTCAGGCCCGTGACGGCACCGATCTTGATCAGGAAGCTGATCAGATTCAGCTGCCCGCCCGCTGCGGAGGCAAGCGGCACATTGGCCCATTCCAGACCCATGCGGTCAATGGCGACAGCGACGGGGGCCGGGCTGGCCAGCTCCAGATAGGGCACCACGCCGGTCATGACGGCGGCGACGGCCATGTAGATGAGGGTGCAGACGAACAGCGCCCCCAGGATGCCGACCGGAACGTCCTTTGAGGGGTTCTTGGCCTCGGCTGCTGCGGTCGAGACAGCCTCGAACCCGACATAGGCGAAGAAGATGATCGAGGCACCCCGAAGGATGCCCGTGGCCCCGTACTCACCGAAATTGCCCGTTGTGTTTTCGGGGATGAAGGGCACCCAGTTGTCCGGGTTGATGTAGCCGATCCCCACCGCGATGAAGGTCAGCAGCACCACGATCTTGATCATGACGATGATGTTGTTGATCTTTGCAGACTCGCTGACACCGAGCACCAGCAGGCCACAGACCGACGCGATGCCGATCGCGGCGACGAGGTTGAAGGTGCCGGTCAGCGGGAATGTGCTGCCCGTTTCGGCGACCACGGCCTGAACCAGCGGCGTGGCCAGGGACGGGCCTTCACCCCCGGCATACTGGATCATGGGAAACAGAGTTTCCGCCAGCCCGAAATCCTTCAGGATCGACACCACATAGCCGGACCAGCCGACCGCGACGGTCGACGCCGCGACACCGTACTCAAGCACCAGCAGCCAGCCCATGATCCAGGCGAACACCTCGCCGAGCGTACCATAGGCATAGGTGTAGGCCGATCCTGATACCGGCATGGTCGAGGCCAGTTCGGCGTAGCACAGGCCCGCCAGACCGCAGGCGATGCCCGCGACCACAAAGGACAGCATGATGGCGGGGCCAGCATTGGCCGCAGCCACCTGACCGGTCAGGACG
>JBBSCK010000172.1:0-4495 GCA_038250335.1 Caulobacterales bacterium | reverse complement strand
GACGGGCTGATCGACTGGCTGAACCGCGAGGCGGGCCGGGTCCAGGCAGAAACCGGGCTGGCGATCACGCTTGAGCATATGTGCTCGGGCGAGGCCTTCCTGACACCCACGGGTCCCTTCGTGGTGGCGGTGCAGGACGCGGTGGAGGCCGAGACGGGGGTGCGGCCCGAGGCCTCGACCACCGGCGGCACCTCGGACGCGCGCTTCCTGCGCGCCATGGCTCCGGTGCTGGAATTCGGCCTGGTGGGCCAGACCATGCACCAGATCGACGAGCGGGTGCCGGTCGCCGAGCTGGAGGCCCTGACACGGGCCTATCGCCGCATCATCGAGACGGTACTGTCCTAGTTCAGCGGCCCGGTGGGGGTCGTCGCCATCAGCTCCAGCCGGGCGATCCGCCGATCCATGTCGGCGACGACCTGTTCCAGCCGCCCCCGCTCCGAGGCCATGTCCACCGCTGTGCCGTCGTCATAGGTGAGCTGCGCGCCCTTCGCGATCAGGTCCAGCCGATGGATGGCGGTCACCCGTGCGGCCCTGAACCGCTCCAGTTCGCTGTCAGCCATCCTCAGCGGTCCTGCTCCAGAAACCGCAGCGCCGACAGCGCATGGGCGCGGACGCCGACGACCAGAACGTCCTCATTGACGTCGAACTGCGGCGAATGGTTCGGGGCCGCCGTCGCCGGGTCGACGCCGTCGGGCGTGGCCCCGAGGTGATAGAAGACGCCGGGTATCTCGTTCTGAAAATAGGAGAAGTCCTCGGCCACCGTGGTCGGCGGGCTGGCCGGATTGACATTGCCTTCCCCCGCCGCCTCGGTCAGCACGGGAGCCAGCCAGGCGGACAGGTCTTCGTTGTTGAACACCAGCGCCGCGTTCTGGCGCACGGCGAAGTCGGCGGTCGCGCCATAGGCGGCGGCGACATGGTCGATGGCCACCTCGGCCCGCGCCACCAGATCATCACGCTGGGCGATGTCGAAGGTGCGCAGGGTGCCCGACATGACCACCTGATCCGGGATGATGTTGTAACGCACGCCCGCCTGCAGGGTGGCGATGGTGAAGACGGTCGGGGTGGTGGTCGGGTCGATGGTGCGCGCGGTGAGGGTGTTGACGGTCTGGATCACCTGACCGGCCACGGCGATGACGTCGACGCCGCGCCACGGCCAGGCCCCGTGGGTCTGGCGGCCATGCAGGGTGATGTCGACCCGGTCCGAGGCGGCCATGAAGCCCTGCGGCCGGTAGAACAGCGTCCCGGGCCGCCCCGGCACGACGTGCAGGCCAAAGATCGCCTCGACCTTGGGATCCTTCAGCGCGCCCGCCTCGATCATCAGCCGGGCGCCGCCCAGCGGTTCACCGGGGGGCACGCCCTCCTCGGCGGGCTGGAACAGGAACACGATGGTGCCGGAGAACCGGTCCTTCATCCCGCTGAGCACCTCGGCGGCCCCGAGCAGCATGGCGACATGGGCGTCGTGGCCGCAGGCGTGGGCGACCGGCACCGTGGCCCCCTGATAGACGCCCGTGGCGGTCGAGGCGAAGGGCAGACCCGTCGCCTCCAGCACCGGCAGGGCGTCCATATCGGCGCGCAGGGCCACGACACGCTGCGGGCCTGATCCTGTGCCGCGCAAGATCCCGACGACCCCGGTCCGGCCGACCCCCTCGCGCACCTCGATGCCCATGGCGCGCAGCCGTTCGGCAACGAAGGCGGCGGTGCGATGCTCGGCCAGACCCAGCTCCGGATGCTGGTGCAGGTCGCGGCGCCAGGCGATGACCTCGGGCTCGATCGCCTGTGCAGCGGCGGCCACGGCCTCGGCGGGGATGGCGGTCTGGCCGGTGGGGGTCAGGGCCAGGGCGGGGGGCCCGAACAGGCTCAGGGCGGCGGCCAGACCGGCGGCGGGAGAGAGGGAACGGCTCATGCGGGGGCTCCGGAAGGGGTCGGGCCAATGATGGGGGCGGGCGGCGGCGGGACGCAAGCGTCTTACGCTGGTCACATCCGTGACCGAGAGATCGGCCATGGCCATCAAGACCTCGAAGACGAAATGGCGCGACGTCGTGCTGGTCTGCAAGAAATGCTCGAAGAAGCTGGATGGCGGCTTCGGGCCCGACGGCGACCGGACGCTGAAGAAGGCGCTGAAGAAATATCTGCTGCCTGCGGGCGGCCGGAAGGGCCGCAAGGCCGAACTGGCGGTGATCGAGACCGGCTGTTTCGACATCTGTCCGAAGAACGCCGTGATCGCCGTCAACGCCGCCAATCCCAAGGCCCTGCTGATCGTGCCTGCAGGGGCCGATCTGTTCGAGGTCAAGGCGCGGCTGGGGCTGGACGACGGGCGCCGCTTGAAGCCGACGCTGACGGTGGTCGAGTAGAGACCTCGTCCGCG
Organism: Caulobacterales bacterium; assembly: GCA_038250335.1. Lineage (GTDB taxonomy): Bacteria > Pseudomonadota > Alphaproteobacteria > Caulobacterales > Caulobacteraceae > Brevundimonas. The sequence goes on along the minus strand of JBBSCK010000172.1, from coordinate 2,130 downwards.
CCGGCCGGAATGCGATCAGGCCGGGTCCGACCAGATCCTGTCGGTCGAAAATGGGTCCGGATCGTCCGGATCGGGCTCCGAACGGCCCCGGACTTCGGCATTCAGACGCATCAGCTCAGCTTGGAGGGCGGCGCGGCCGGTGCTGTCGCGAGGATCGGCCCCGGGCTCCTGGCGGCGCGCCTCCACCGCATGGCTGTCGCGCGCGCCGAGCGCGCGGGCCCGGACCAATAAGGCCCTTGGGGCGAAGGTGCGGGCGAGTTTCCTCGGCCAGCCGCCCCCTGTTCGCTGGATCGATCGTGGTCGTGCGAGAGCTAATAAATATATGATTTTCGCAAGAAAAATGGCGCACCCGACAGGATTCGAACCTGTGACCCCTGCCTTCGGAGCGCGTCCAGACGGTCTTCGCCGCAGTTTCTTTTTGCACGCTACAGTGCGATAAGCCACTGCATAGAATGAACTTTTTTGTGCTGCGCCACCGAAGCCAGTATCCTGGAACAGGTCGGAATATTCGACCGAATGCTGCCGTGGTGCTTCCGGGAAACCGCTCCCGGAACCACCCTTGCGTCAGGAGTAATTCACGTGACGAAACTCAGCAAGCGAACCGTCGATCAGGCTGCGCCGACGGAGAAAGATTACATAATCTGGGATGACGAAATGCCCGGCTTCGGGCTTCGCGTCTTCTCCTCCGGCAAGCGAAGTTACCTCGTTCAATATCGCGCGCTCGGCCGAACCCGTCGGTTCACCCTTGGCGCACACGGCGTCTGGACACCGGAGATGGCGCGCACACAGGCGCGGATTCTCCTGGGCCGCGTCGCCCAAGGCGATAACCCGGCCGAGGAACGTCAGCTCGACCACCAGGCCATCACCATCAAGGACCTCTGCGGGCGCTATCTGGAGGACGCCAAGGCCGGCTTGATCCTGGGCAAAAAACGACGACCCAAAAAGGAATCCACCATCTACACCGATGAAGGCCGCATCAAGCGGCACATCATTCCGCTGCTTGGCGCGCGGCGGGTGAAGGACATCACCCAAGCCGACGTAATCCGATTTATGCGCGACATCGCATCGGGCAAGACCAGGACGGATCAAAAGACCGGCAAGCGCGGCCGCGCGATCGTCAAAGGCGGAATCGGGACCGGCACGCGGACAGTCGGGCTGTTCGGCGCGATTCTGACCTACGCCCGCGAGAACGGCATCATTCAGATCAACCCCGTTCACGGCGTGCGAAAAGCGGCCTATCAGAAGCGAACGCGTCGCTTGTCCGAAGACGAATATCGATTGCTGGGAAAGCTGCTACGGGCAGCCTCGGACGATGCGCAATATGCTACGGCGGCCGACATGGCCAAGGCCATCGCCCTGACCGGCTGCCGTCGGGGCGAAATCCTCAATCTGATCTGGCCGGAGGTCGATGGCGACAGCAGCTGCCTGCGGCTGCAGGATAGCAAGGAAGGGGCCTCCGTCCGACCGATCGGACTCCCAGCCCTTGATCTCTTCTTGAGTTGGCGACCGGAAATCGCGGCCGGGCCGGTGTTTCCCGGCACCGTCGATGGCAGGCCACTGGTTGGCTTTCCCAAACACTGGCAAAAAATTCTGGTCGGGACACCTCTCGCGGGCATAACGCCGCACATTTTGCGCCACAGCTTCGCCAGTCTCGCTAACGATCTGGGTTTTACAGAATCAACCGTTGCGGCGCTCTTGGGCCATGCTCAAGGTACGATCACCAGCCGCTACATCCACACCGTCGATACGGCCCTGATTATGGCGGCAGACACGGTCTCGGGATACATCCAGGCCCTCTTGGACGGTGCTCGATTCAAGCGGACATCTTACGCAACCGACCGGGCTTCACGCGTGTCCGCCATGGAGCGAATGTTTGCGGAGTCGACCGCACCGGCCGATGCGTGTGATCGGTTGGCGGCGTGACTGCGGCTCATCTGATTTCTTTCGATTCGCCTGGCTCCATAGCGCAGCTCGCCGCCGGTAGCGTTACTCGCGAAAAAACAGCGACTTTCCGGTCTTGAAAAATCAACCTCTGAGGTGTATTGCCTGATGACAATCAAGCGAAAGCCGCATCATCATCTTGCTGCGTTCCAGGCCAAATTCGCAACAGCGGAGACGTTGGAGGTTACG
>JBBSCK010000171.1:0-4643 GCA_038250335.1 Caulobacterales bacterium | reverse complement strand
GCGGCCCTGATGGCCGGACTGATGATTGCCCGCCGGGCCTTTGGAGCCCACATATGAGCGACACACCCCCCGACACCATGACGGGCACCCGGGAGGCCCAGATTGTCTATGTCGCCGAGGCCGAGGACGGCATCCGTCTGGACCGCTGGTTCCGCCGGCGCTGGCCGCATCTGTCCAACATCCAGGTGCAGAAGATGGCGCGCGGCGGCCAGATCCGCGTCGATGGGGCCCGGATCAAGCCTGAGGGCCGTCTGACCGCCGGGGCCGCCGTACGCGTGCCGCCGATCCCCGAGCCGATCGTGCGCGCGCCGGGCGAACACATGGCCCTGACGGCCGCCGACATCGCCTTTGCGAAGTCAATGGTGATCTATGAGGATGATCTGGTCATCGCCCTGAACAAGCCCTGGGGTCTGGCGGTCCAGGGCGGGACCAAGACGACGCGCCATGTCGACCGGTTGCTTTCGGCCTGGGGCGAGGGGATGGAGCGGCCCCGGCTGGTGCATCGGCTGGACCGCGACACCTCGGGCGTCCTGCTGCTGGGCAAGGGGCCGGAGGCGGCCAAGCGGCTGGCGGGGGCGTTTGCGCGGCGTCAGGCGAAGAAGACCTACTGGGCCATCGTCATGGGGCTGCCGAAGCCTGCCGAGGGCCAGATCAGCGTGCATCTGAAGAAATCCGGCATCAACGACTATGAGATCATGCGTCCGGCCGACCCCAAGGAGAACGGGGCCGAGCCGGCCGAGACCGCCTTTGCCGTCATCAGCCACGCCGGTCAGCGGGCCTCGTGGATGGCGCTGCGCCCCTTCACCGGCCGGACGCATCAGTTGCGGGCGCACATGAAGGCCATGGGCCATCCCATTCTGGGCGATCCCAAATATGGCGACGACGCCTCGACCCAGCTGAGCGGGCCGCTGAAGCTGCAGCTGCATGCCCGGCGCATCGAGCTGGATCATCCGTCCGGCGGCACCCTGATGGTCGAGGCCCCCCTCAGCCCCGAACTGCGCGCCGGCTTCCAGCATTTCGGCTTCGACGAGGGCGAGGCCGATCACGATCCGTTCGCGGGCGTCAAGCGGCAGCGATGAGCGGGAAATTTCAGAGTGAGACCCCTCGCCATCTTCGACATCGACGGCACGCTGGTGGACAGCCGTGCCTCGATTTTCGAGGCCGCCACCGAGGCGTCGCGCGTTCTGGGCCTGCCCGAGCCCGAGTACGACCGCGTGCGTCAGATCGTGGGGCTGAGCCTGCCCCACGCCCTGACCGTGCTGGAGCCGGGCCTGACCGCACCCGAGCTGGAGCGGTTCACCGACGCCTTTCGCGCCAGCTTTGGCCGGATGTTCGAGGCGGGCCACGAGGAGCCGCTGTATGCCGGGGCCATGGACCTGCTGACCCGGCTGCATCGTGACGGGTGGCGGCTTTCGCTGGCCACCGGCCAGAACCGGCGTGGCGTGGCCCGCAATCTGGCCCGCGCGGGCTGGGCCGATCTGTTCGTGTCGTCGCACTGCGCCGAGGATGGTCCGGGCAAGCCCGATCCGGCCATGATCCACGCAGCGCTGGCTGCCGCATCGGCCCATCCGGAGCGGGCGATCATGATCGGCGACACCGCCCATGACATCGCCATGGCCCTGAACGCCGGCGTCCGGCCGCAGGGCGTCGCCTGGGGCTTTCATACGCCAGAGGAACAGGTCGCCGCCGGTGCCCCCCATGTCGCCACCGACTTCGCCGACCTTGAGGTGGCGCTGAACCGTTTTGCTGCAAGAGCCCTCGCATGAGCCATATCCCGCCGCTGGACCCGCGCGTCGCCGCAAGGAAGGGCTTCCGCGAATCCGAGGAGCGGCTGAAGCGGTTCTGGACCGGGGCCAGCGTCGCGCCGGAGGGGGACGGTCATGTCGTCCTGCTGGACGGTCGCGCGCCCAAGACGCCGGCCCACGCCCGGATGGTCCTGCCGACCGAGGCCGCCGCGCAGCTGGTCGCCGACGAATGGTCAGCGCAGGGCGAGTTCATCGATCCCGGGACCATGCCCGCCACCCGTCTGGCCGCCACGGCGATCGACCGGGTCAGCCGGACGCGCGAGCCAGTGGCCGACGAGATCGCCGCCTATGTCGGCTCCGACCTGCTGTGCTACCTGGCCGAACATCCCACACCCCTGGTCGCTGATCAGACCCGCGACTGGGCCCCGTGGCGCGACTGGGCGGCGCGCGAACTGGGCGTTCGGGTCGAGGCCACCCAGGGCATCATCCACCGGCCCCAGCCGCCGGAAAGTCTCGGCCGCGTCCGCGAGCATGCCCTTGCGCTGGACGATTTCGCCCTGACCGGTCTGGCCACGGCCGTGCCGCTGCTGGGCAGCGCCATTCTGGGCCTCGCGGTCCAGCGGGGTGTGCTGTCGGGGGAGGCGGCGTTTGACCTGAGCCGGCTGGACGAGGCCTTTCAGGAACGTCAGTGGGGCGTCGACACCGACAATGCCGAACGCACCCAAGCGCGCCGGGCCGAGGCGGTGCTGCTGGATCGGTGGTTCCGGGCGCTCAATCCGCACCCGTAGGGGGAGGGGGCAGCACGAAGGGCTGACGGATGAGGGGTCACACCGGGGTCCGGGCCCCGCATGCTGAGCCCGGAGGGTTGAGGTCGCCATCACCCCTCATCCGACCTCGCTCCGCTCGGCCACCTTCTCCCGCAAGGGGAGAAGGGCTATCGGTTCTTTCAAGGAGATCCCGCCCATGAAACCCATCCTCGAACAGCTCGAAGCCCGCCGCGAGGCCGCGCGTCAGGGGGGCGGTCCCGCGCGGGTCGCCAGCCAGCACGCCAAGGGCAAGCTGACCGCGCGCGAGCGCATCGAGGTGCTGCTGGACGAGGGCAGTTTCGAGGAGACCGACATGTTCGTGGAGCATCGCTCGCACGACTTCGGCATGGAGACCCAGCGCGTGCCCGGCGACGGCGTGGTCACCGGGCGGGGCACGATCGGCGGCCGGCTGGTCTATGTGTTCTCCAAGGATTTCACCGTCTTCGGCGGGTCGCTGTCGGGCGCCCATGCGGCCAAGATCGTCAAGCTGCAGACCATGGCCCTGACCAATGGCGCGCCGATCATCGGCCTGTTCGACGCCGGCGGCGCGCGCATCCAGGAGGGGGTCGAGAGCCTGGCCGGCTATGCCGACATCTTCCTGCAGAACACGCTGGCCTCGGGCGTCATCCCCCAGATCAGCGTCATCATGGGGCCGTGTGCGGGGGGCGACGTCTATTCGCCCGCCATCACCGACTTCATCTTCATGGTGAAGGACACGAGCTATATGTATGTGACCGGCCCCGACGTGGTGAAGACCGTCACCAACGAGGTCGTGACCCACGAGGATCTGGGCGGGGCCCGCGTTCATTCGCAGAAGTCCGGCGTCGCCGACGGCGCCTTCGAGAACGATCTGGAGGCCCTGTCCGAGGTGCGCCGCCTGATCGGGTTCCTGCCGCTGTCGAACCGCGAAAAGCCGCCGGTGCGCGACAGCTATGACGACCCCGACCGCGACGAGGCCTCGCTGGACACCCTGGTCCCCGCCAATCCGAACCAGCCCTATGACATCAAGGAGCTGATCCTCAAGACGATCGACGAGGCGGAGTTCTTCGAGATCGGGGCGGATTTTGCCAGGAACATCGTCTGTGGTTTCGGCCGGCTGGACGGCCAGCCCGTGGGCATCGTCGCCAACCAGCCGCAGGTGCTGGCCGGGGTGCTGGACATCGACTCCTCGAGGAAGGCGGCGCGGTTCGTGCGCTTCTGCGACGCCTTCGACATTCCGCTGGTGACCTTCGTCGACGTGCCCGGCTTCATGCCCGGCACGCGTCAGGAATACGGCGGCCTGATCAAACACGGGGCCAAACTGCTGTTCGCCTATGCCGAGGCCACGGTGCCCAAGCTGACCGTCATCACGCGCAAAGCCTATGGCGGCGCCTATGACGTGATGAGCTCCAAACACCTGCGCGGCGACGTCAACTACGCCTGGCCCTCGGCCGAGATCGCCGTCATGGGGGCCAAGGGTGCGGTCGAGATCATCTTCAGGAAAGAGGCCGGCGACCCCGAGGCCCTGGCGGCCCGCGAGGCAGAGTACCGGGAACGGTTCGCCAACCCGTTCGTGGCGGCGGGCCTGGGCTATATCGACGACGTGATCATGCCGCACGGGACACGGCGGAGATTGATCCGGGCGCTACGGACGCTGAAGGGGAAGGTGCAGGCGAACCCGTGGAAGAAGCACGATAATATTCCGCTATGAGCATCTCGCCGATCCATCACGTTCTCGAAATTGCCCGGATGGTGCGTGACGGAGTGAAAGCTCACGGGTCTCCGAGTACTCTTCAAACGATCGAGACCGTTAAGGGCATCACCCCTGAAAACACTGAATTCTATCCGTTCTTGAGCGAAGTTCAAAGGCAGTTGACTGCGGCCGCTTACGTGATTGAGAACGATGATCGGATGGAAGCCGAAGGCCGAGACGGCCTTCTTCAGCAGATTCGTCAGTTAAAGCTTGTTTTCGGCCCTAGCGGTTTGCCTAATACAACTGGCTCTTACGTTTCAAACCCAGATATTCTTGTCTCTCAGTTCGCGATTATCGTGGGATTTTATGGGCCATCGACCTCACCGTATCTTGGAGCGAAGCCTGAATTGGCCGAGATCG
>JBBSCK010000170.1:0-4784 GCA_038250335.1 Caulobacterales bacterium | reverse complement strand
TGGTCGATGTGGAGGGCCGCTACGAGTTCCCGATCGGCGTCACGGTGGCTCTGGGGGTCAATAACCTGTTTGACGAGTATCCGAACTTTACGCCGGCCAACCTTAACGCGCCGACCGGCTCGATCGGCTTCCCGCAGTTCTCGCCGTACGGCTTCAACGGCCGGTTCGTGTATGGTCGAGCGAGCTACAGCTTCTAGGCGTTCAGCGATGCGCGGGACCAGCGGCGCGGGGAGCGATCCCCGCGCCGTTCGTCGTAGTGGACAGACATTTGTTCGCCGCAAGCTCGGCTGTGTTAAGTTTTCAGGGGGAGAGATGAAATGGCGCACATGGCAAGGGTGGTGACGCTCGTCGCGACGATCACACTGCTGGGCACATCTCCCGCCTCGGCCCAAGGCGGGCGGACCCTCGATACGTTCGTGACCGAGGCGAACCGCGTCCCCCTGAACCCCACCGCCATGTTGCGCTCCGATGCGCGACGGCTGGCCAGAGAGGCCAATGCCGCCTTCACGGCGGTCGGCGGCGAGAATTGGGCAGCACGCGAGGCCGGACGGGCTCCGGCAGCCTGTCCGCCCGAGCGGATATCGGTGAACCCGCGCCAGATGCTCGATTTTCTCAATGCTATTCCGTCAGCGCAACGGACCCGCATGACGACAACCGATGGCATCCGCGCCTGGATGGCCTCGCGCTATCCCTGCCCGGCGGCCTGAGGCACGCCTGAACTGATCCGCATGGGGATTTTCGAGCGGTCCACAGACGCGCCGGATTGATCCCCGGCCAAGGCTGCGTCCGACCCTGTCGCAGGGGGCTGCGAAGGGTAAGCGTTAACCCGATGAATGCCTTTGCCCCCTTCAACGCCCCTGACTCCTTTGGCGCGGTTCCGATCCCGTCCCTGCCGCACAACCTTGAGGCCGAGCAGGCGCTGCTGGGTGCCCTGATGTTCGACAACGCCATCTTCGAGCGGCTGTCGGATCGCCTGCGCGGCTCGCACTTCTACGAACCGTTCCACCAGCGGCTTTACGACGCCATCGAGGATCATATCCGCCAGGGCATGCTGGCCGAGCCGACCATCCTGATGGAGCGGTTCAAACAGGACCCCGCCTTCGCCGAGTTCGGTGGCCTGCGCTATCTGGCGGACCTGATGGACCGCGCCCCCACCGGGGCCAATGCGCCGGACTATGCCCGGGTGGTCTATGACCTGGCCCTGCGCCGCGATCTGATCCGCATCGGCGGCGACATCGTCAAACAGGCGCCGGATCCCGAGACAAAGGCGATCGACCAGATCGAACAGGCCGAGCTGACGCTATACTCCCTGGCCGAGACCGGCGCGCCTTCGTCGGGGTTTGTGAGCTTCTCGACGGCGCTGGCCGGTGCAGTGCAGATGGCCGGCGAGGCCTATCAGCGCGATGGCAAGCTGGCCGGTCTGGCGACCCATCTGGACGACCTCGACCAGAAACTGGGCGGTCTCTATCCGTCCGACCTGCTGATTCTCGCAGGCCGTCCGTCGATGGGCAAGACAGCCCTGGCGACCAACATCGCCTTCAATGTCGCTCGGAACTATCGCTGGGAACCCACGCCTGATGGTCGCAAGACGGTCAGTGGCGGGGTTGTGGCCTTCTTCTCGCTGGAAATGAGTGCCGAACAGCTGGCCATGCGGATCCTGGCCGATGCGTCAGGCGTGTCGTCCGACCGGCTGAGGAAGGGCGAGATTGATGCCTCGGACTTCGGCAAGGTCCGCGACGCCGCCATCGAGATCGGTGAGAGCCCGCTCTACATCGACGCCACTGGCGGCCTGGCCATCTCCAAACTGGCGGCGCGAGCGCGGCGCCTGAAACGGATGGAACAGGGTCTGGACCTGATCATCGTCGACTACCTGCAGCTGATCACCGTGGGCGAGGGCAACGGCCAGAAGAACCGCGTGCAGGAGGTGTCGGAGATCACTGGCGGTCTGAAGGCCCTGGCCAAGGAACTGAACGTCCCCATTGTCGCCCTGTCGCAGCTGTCGCGTCAGGTCGAGAATCGCGAGGACAAGCGGCCGCAGCTGTCGGACCTGCGCGAATCCGGCTCGATCGAGCAGGACGCCGACTGCGTCATGTTCGTCTATCGCGAAAGCTACTATCTGGGCCGGACCGAACCGCGCGAGGGCACCGAGGAACACCTCAAGTGGCAGGAGGACATGGACATCCTGCAGCACCAGGCCGAGGTCGTGATCGGCAAGCAGCGCCACGGGCCCATCGGCATCGTCAAGCTGAGCTTCGACGCCGACACCACGCGGTTCGGAAACCTGGCCAGGGACGGCCGTTATTCGAACTTCAGGGATATTCCGGAGTAAGGGCGGGCCGGGACAAGCGGGACGGCACAGGCGGGACAGGCGCGCCGGGAGCGATCAGTCGTCGCGGTGGACCCGCTCGCGGCGCTCGTGACGTTCCTGGGCCTCGACCGACATCGTCGCCGTCGGCCGGGCCTCGAGACGGCCCAGACCGATGGGCTCGCCGGTGTCCTCGCAATAGCCGTAGGTCCCATCCTCGATCCGGCGCATTGCGTCCTCGATCTTGGAGATCAGCTTGCGCTGGCGGTCCCGCGTGCGAAGTTCCAGTGCGCGGTCGGACTCCGACGAGGCGCGATCGACCAGATCCGGATGATTCTCGGTCTCCGCCTTAAGGTTGACCACCGTGCCCTTGGACTCGCGCAGGATGTCTTCCCGCCAGACCATCAGCTTGTGCTTGAAATAGGCGAGCTGCCGCTCATTCATGAACGGCTCATCGTCAGACGGCCGGTAGCCGACCGGTTCTTCCGCAGAACTCGAGGCCAATGCGGTCATGGCACTCACACTCATGAACAACGCCCCCCGTGGCGCAAGACGGCTTTTAGGCAGGGCCGGCAGTGTCGGCAACACGCATCGCGCGTCCGTGATGCCGGTGACGCTCGCTTAGCAGGGGCAGCGTGACATTTCTTCATCACCCTGACCGCCGATCCGGGGATTAGGACAGGAATTCCGCGAGTTATGCTGCAGCGCGGCGAACTTCGGCCTTGGCCAGTTCAACGGCGGCGCGCAGGTCGATCTGCTCGAGCAATCCGCTCAGGGCGGCATCAGGGTCCGAAGGGCGTTCCTCGCGCAGGCTCCGCGCCAGCCGGTCCAGCGCGCCGTCGCCTGCTTCGCCCGACAGGAGCGCGATCTTGAGTTCGTCCAGACGGTCCAGCAGCGTCCCGCCTCGTCGGACGGCGCGGCGGCGGCGTTCGGTCGCGGTCTCAACCCCCTGCAGGGCCATCAGGGCGGAAAGGTTGGACACGCTGGACGTCGCGGGCGCGGCAGCGGCCGGGGCGGCAGGAGCGACCGCAGAAGCCTGTGGCATGGCAAAGCCGCCGGTCGCGCGGGCCGGACGCGCGCCTGATGACGGGCTTGAGCCGGCGGGGCCGGTGACCTTCATGGGCGGATACTCCGGGACATGGGTCACCATCGTCGGACGACCGTCACTGTTTGGTTAACGCCTCGGCAGGATTTGCCGGGACATCCGCTTCCGCCCATTTTGGGAATCTGAAATCATTGGACTTTTTGACCGGCACGATCCTCGCAGGCGCTGAGACGAACCTTCGCGGAAAGTCGGCCTCGTGCAAAAGTTTCTCACCGCCCTGCTGACGTCCCTCTCTGTGGCCGTCCTGTTCGCGGGGCCCGCATCAGCCCAGTCCCGAATCAAGGATATCGCCTCGATCGAGGGCGTGCGGACAAACCAGCTGGTCGGCTATGGGCTGGTTGTCGGATTGAACGGCACGGGCGACAGCCTGCGCAACTGCCCCTTCACCCGACAGTCGCTGGAAGGCATGACCGAGCGGCTGGGCGTCAACATCCGCGGTTCCAACGCCAACTCCAAGAACCTCGCCGCCATCATGGTGACCGCTGAACTGCCTCCGTTCGCAACGCCGGGCGCGCGGATCGATGTGTCGGTGTCCAGCCTTTGCGACGCCAAGAGCCTGCTGGGCGGAACCCTGCTGGTCACCAGCCTGCAGGGGGCTGACGGCGAGGTCTATGCCGTGGCCCAAGGGTCGGTGCAGACCGGCTCGGTCTCGGGCTCGGGCGGTTCGGGCTCTTCGGTCACCCGAGGGGTTCCGACCTCGGGCCGCATCGCCTCCGGGGCCACTGTGGAACGCGAGACCGGCTTCAACCTGGACGGCCAGCAGGAAGTCCGTCTGACCCTGCGCAACCCGGATTTCACCACCGCCCAGCGCGTCGCGGCGGCCATCAACGCAACCTACCCGTCCACCGCCCTGGCCGAGAACGGCTCGGTCGTGGCCCTGCGCGCACCTGCCCAACTGGGCATGGCGGCCTTCATCAGCCGGGTCGAGAACATGCCGGTCGCGGTCGACACGCCCGCCCGGGTCATCATCGACGAGGTCAACGGCGTCATCGTCATGGGCGAAAATGTCCGGGTCTCCACGGTCGCCATCGCTCAGGGCAATCTGACGATCTCGGTGCAGGAAACGCCTCAGGTCAGCCAGCCCGCGCCCTTCAGCCAAGGGGAGACGGTGGTCGTCCCCCAGACGGACGTGACGGTTGAGGAGGAACTGGGCCGCGAAATCCGGCTGGTGAACGGCGCGACCTCTCTGTCCACCCTGGTCAACGGCCTGAACGCGCTGGGAGTTTCCCCGCGCGACATGATCTCCATCCTCCAGGCCATCAAGGCGGCGGGCGCGCTGCAGGCAGATATCGAGGTTCTGTAATGAATGATCTGATGCTCCCGCCTGTCCCGCTGGCCGCCCGAGTCGTTGAAACGCCGAAGATGCGCGAGACG
>JBBSCK010000169.1:0-4796 GCA_038250335.1 Caulobacterales bacterium | reverse complement strand
GCCGTCGCTACGCGAACCGGTGCGTCCGCGGCGGATGAAACGGGCGGGCAGCCGGCTGACCCTGGACGGGGTTATCCGGATCACGGCCGTGCGTCACCGGACGCAGGAACGCAATCGGACCGACGCTATCGAGCGACTGCAGGCGATGGTGGACGAGGCCTCGATCGCCCCGATCTGGCGCGTGCCGACCCGCCCGACCCGGGCGTCGAAGGAGCGCCGGCTCCAGGCCAAGTCAGGCCGGTCTGCAATCAAGACCGGGCGGGGCAGGCCCGAGCTGGACTAGCGATCGGCCGCAGGCGGCGTCGCTGGCGGTGCTGCCGGTGCTGCCGGTGCGGGGCGGAACAACAGGGCCGCGATCAGGCCGCCGTCCTCAAGGCCGATGAGCCACTGGGTGTAGGCCTTTTCGAAGGTAACCAGAAACCGGCCGCCCCCGTCCGGGGTCGTGCCCTGGGCCTCGATGCTCACCAGTTCGCCGAAACCCGCGACCAGGGGCGCGACTGTGGTCATCTGGCTCGCAAGCTGACGCCCGAGGTCTGGAGTGAACAGCGCCAGGTCGATCTCGCCCGCCTGCATCTGGGCAATGACCGTCCTGAGGGCAGCCTCGGCCCTCTGGGCCTCGGTGACCGGGCCGCCCGGCGCGGCCGGCCGGACCACGCTCGCTGCGGGGGCAGCCGGTCCGTCGAACGTGTTGGGCAGGGTCGCCGCAGCTCCGCTGGACGGCACCAGCGATCGGCTCTGGGACTGCGCAGACGTCTGGGCGAGAGTGGGGCCGGAGACACACAGCCCGAGGGCGGCGAACAGAATGGCGGTGCGGTGGACGGGCATGCGGGCTCCGGTAGTGTCAGCCCACCATCCGCGACCAAAGCGACAGAAGCAGGGCGGCTGCGGCCATGGCGGTCGCAGCGATGACGCAGACGGCCAGCCACGTCGGCGTTCGCTCCCGCTCGACCAAGACTGTCCGGGGCTGGGGCGGCTCCTGAACCAGACGGGACAGGGCCCGCGCCCCCGAGACCAGTTCTCGCATGCCGTCGCGGATCTGGGCCCGCGGCCCCAGTTCTCGGGTGATCCAGCGCTCGACCACGGGCTGGGCGGCCGACCAGAGATCATGATCGGGATTAAGGCGACGCGCCACGCCCTCGACCGAGACCATAGTCTTTTGCAGAAGGATCAGTTCGGGTCGCAGGTGCATATCGAACAGGGCAGTGATCTCGAACAGCTGCCCCAGCAGCCGGCCCATCGACACCTGCGATGCGGCGCGGCCGATGACCGGTTCACCCACGGCCCGCAGCGCCTGGGCAAAAGCTTCGACCGAATGATGCGGCGGCACATAGCCAGCCTCGAAATGCACCCGGGCAATCCGGGCATAGTCGCGGGTCAAAAAGCCCCACAGGATCTCGGCCAGATAGCGCCGCTCTCCCTCGCCCAGCCGGCCGATGATGCCGAAATCGACGGCGGTCAGCTCGGCCGGGGCATAGGTAAACAGGTTCCCCTCGTGAAGGTCGGCGTGGAAGGTGCCGTAGTCCAGGGCCTGGACCAGGAAGGCGCGCACGACATTGTCGGCCAGGGCGTTGATGTCCATGCCCGGCTGTTCGATGGCCATGGGGTCGGTCATCGGCAGGCCCGTCGCCCATTCCAGCGTCAGGACGCGCTTGCCGACTCCGTCCCAGACCACCTTGGGGGCCGACATATGGGCCCCGTCGGCCCGGGCCTTTTCCATGATGTCGTGCAGTTCGGACGCTGCGGCAGCTTCCAGCCGCATGTCCAGTTCCAGATACATCGACCGCGCCACGGTCTCGACGAAGGCGCGGGGCCGCAGCCGTCGCGACAGCGGCACAAGGCGGTGGACCAGACCGGCCGCCAGCCGCATGGCGTCCAGCCCCTTGACCACGCGGCGCTCAACGCCAGGGCGCAGGACCTTGACTGCCACCTTCCGGCCATCCGCCAGCCACGCCGGGTGGGCCTGGGCCAGGGACGCGGCGCCGATCGGGTCGCCGAAATCGGTGAACAGGCTTTCGACCGGCCGGCCGATGGAGCGTTCGACCTCGCGCCGGGCCTGATCGGTGGGAAACGGCGGCAGCTTGTCCTTCAGCCGGCCCAGATCGCGCGCAAACTCGATGCCGAAGATGTCGGCGCGCGTCGCCATGACCTGGCCCAGCTTGATGGCGACGGGGCCCAGTGTCTCGAAGGCCCGACCCACACGCTGCCCCGGGCGGCCGGTGCGGCCGTCCCGGCCCGCGAACAGATGCACGAAATGGGCGACGGGTCGGAACCAGCCGGGCAGAAGCGGGGTGATCTCGCGCGGCAGCAGGGCGTCATGGTGGGCCAGAGCCGCCCCCCAGCGAACAAGGCGCCACGTCGCGCCTAGGGGATCGCGCACCGGAACGGTTGGCGGCGCTGCGGGCGCGACCCGGTATGCAGCCGGACCGGTCAGATCGCCCACCCGAAATGGATCGCCGCCACGCCGCCGGACAGATTGGTCACGGCGACCCGGCTGAAGCCGGCGTCCTCGATCATGGCCTTGAACGTCTCCTGATCCGGGAAGCGGCGAATGCTCTCGACCAGATATTGGTAGCTGTCGCGATCCTTTGCGACCCAGCCGCCGATCCGCGGGATGGCGTGAAAGGACCAGGCATCATAGGCCTTGCGCATTGCCTCGGCCGTGGGACGCGAGAACTCCAGGCACAGGAACCGGCCGCCCGGCTTCAGCACCCGCCTGGCCTCCCTCAACGCCGCCGCCACGTCGGAGACATTGCGGATGCCGAAGCTGATCGAATAGGCATCCACCGACGCGTCCGGCAGGGGCAGCGCCATGGCGTCGCCGACGGTCCAGATCATTTCCGGCTCGCCGCCCTTGTCCACGCCCGCGAGGATCATCTCGGCATTGTAGTCGAGCACGATGACCGAGGCGTCAGACCCTCCGCGGCGACCCTGAGCCCGCCGCGCCATGCGTGAATAGCGCCGGGCCATGTCGCCGGTGCCGCCGGCGACATCCAGAATGGTCTCGCCCGGCCGCGGGTTCAGTTTCGACGCCGCCGCGTCCTTCCACAGCCGGTGAACGCCCCCGCTCATCAGATCGTTCATCAGATCATAGCTGGAGGCGACGCTGTCGAACACGCCCCTGACCATCTGCACCTTCTCGCGCGCATCGACGTCCCGGAAGCCGAAGGGAGAGGTCGGGCCGGGGTCGGCAGGGCCGGAATCCGAAGGGCTGTGGTCGGTCATTCGGGCGGTCTAGCGCGCGAAAGCCGTCGCGTCACCGGGCCTCACGGTCGCGCCCGTACGTGAGGCCGGCGGTGCCTGCAAACGCACTGGCCTGACGCGCGCTGCGGACCGGAGCCCGACACCCTTGTCGGCGCCCGGCGGCCGGGCTAGGCCGGGCGCATGAACCGAACCCCGATCGATCCTGCCGACGCCGCGAAAGCCCTGCCTGGATGGACCGCTGCGCCCGGCGCACGACCGGCCATCGTCCGCAGCCTGCGCTTTGCGGATTTCAACCTGGCCTTCGCCTTCATGATGCGGGTGGCGTTGAAGGCCGAGACAATGGATCACCATCCCGAATGGTCGAATGTCTACAATCGGATCGAAGTGCTTCTGACCACCCATGATGCGGGCGGCGTAACCGACCTCGATATCGAACTGGCGCGCTTCATTGACGCCGCCGCCCAATCCCTCGGAGGGGAATGACCATGAGCAAGCCAGGCCGCGTCGCCGGCAAGACCGCCCTTATCACCGGTGCCGCCGGGGGCCTCGGCGTGGCCATGGCCTGGATGCTGGCGCGCGAGGGGTCGAAGGTCGCCCTCAGCGATGTCAATCTGGCGGGCGTTCAGACCCTCGCCGCCGCCATCAATTCGGAAATCCCCGGAGCCGCCTTCGCGTATGCCCACGACGTTGCCGATGAACAGGCCTGGATCGACGTGATCGGGGCCGGTGTCGCCGACATGGGCTCGCTGTCGATCCTGGTGAACAATGCCGGCATCGGCGGCGACCTGAAGTTCGTCGAGACCGACACGCTCGAGAATTGGCGCCGGGTCCAGGCCATCAACATCGAGAGCATCATGCTGGGCTGCAAGCACGCCATGAAGCATCTGCGGGCCTCGGCCCCGGCCTCGATCGTGAACATCTCGTCCGTCGCGGGCCTCGCTGCAGCCCCCGGCATGGGGGCTTACAACGCCACCAAGGCGGCGGTGTGGATGTACACCAAGACCATCGCCCTGGAGGCCGCCAAGGCCGACTGGAACGTGCGCTGCAACTCGGTCCACCCGGTCTTCATCAAGACCCCGATCCTGGACCCCTTCATCGCGCTGGCCGGGGGCGACGAGAAAAGGCGCACGAACGCCTGACCCGCGGCATCCCGATGAAACGCATCGGGGAGCCCGACGACGTCGCCTACTGCGTGCTCTATCTCGCCTCGGACGAGTCCAAATTCGTCACCGGGGCCGAGTTCAAGATCGACGGCGGCATGCTCGCGCAGTGATGCCTTCCCTCTCCCCCTGGTCGAGAGCGGCTGGCCACAGCAGATCCACCGGTCGGTGCCGCTGACAGCAGGGCCTCCATGCCCGCCCGGTGCTCGCCGCCCCGGCGCTCCTTGCCAACAGGTCCATTCCGGGATTGAGACCTCCGTCGACCTGCTGTAAGGCCCTTCGTCCGGCCGCGAGGCCGACACGGATGCACCCGTAGCTCAGCTGGATAGAGTACTGCCCTCCGAAGGCAGGGGTCACAGGTTCGAATCCTGTCGGGTGCGCCACTTTTATAGAATAGTTTCAAAGATTTGACAAGGTCGCCGCCGTTCTGAATTC
>JBBSCK010000168.1:0-4822 GCA_038250335.1 Caulobacterales bacterium | reverse complement strand
GCCCTGTTCGACGCCTCCACCCAGGTCGTCGAACAGTTCGAGACGACCTCGACCGACGGGACCCGGATCCCCTATTTCCTCGTCCGGCCCCGGTCCGCGCCGATGGACGGCTCGACCCCCACGATCCTGTTCGGCTACGGCGGTTTTCAGATCGCCTTCCCGCCCGCCTACAAACCCGAACTGGGCAAGCTCTGGCTCGAGAACGGCGGGGCGTATGTGGTCGCCAACATCCGGGGCGGTGGCGAGTTCGGTCCGGCGTGGCATCAGGCGGCCCTGCACGAGAACCGCCAGCGCTCCTTCGACGATTTCGCCGCCGTGGCCCGTGATCTGGAGACCCGCGGTCTAACGTCACCGCGCCGCCTCGGCATCTATGGCCGCTCCAACGGCGGCGTCCTGACCTCGGTGTCGATCACCCAGCATCCGGAACTGTTCAATGCGGCAGTGATCGAAAGCCCGCTGATCGACATGCTGCGCTATCCGGACCTTCCGGCCGGGGCTTCGTGGATCGGCGAATACGGCGATCCGCGCATCCCGGGCGACGCTGCCTTCATCGCCGCATACTCGGCGTATCAGCAACTGCGTCCGGAAACGGACTATCCCCGCGTCTACATAACCACCAACACCCGCGACGACCGCGTCCACCCTGGCCATGCGCGCAAATTCGCTGCCCGGCTGGCCGACCAGGGCCACGACGCTCTATACTATGAGGAGACCTCAGGCGGTCACTCCAACGATGCCGACCCGGTCGCCAACGCCCGGCGCTGGGCCCGCCATTATGTCTATCTCTCGCAGCAGCTGATGGACTGATCGCTTCACGCGAATATGAGGCGCGTTCGATCCCGTGCCCGGCTAGGACTCACGCCCATGAAAGCACGGGGCTTCATCATCGCGGCCGCGGTCGCCTTGGGTCTGGCCGGCGCGGTCGGCTCGGCTGCCCAGCCGGCGGAGGCGCGTCCCGTGCGGCTCGCCGCCCCGCCGCAGGAGCCCGTGGTGGTCGAGCTGTTCACCGCCCAGGGCTGTTCCGGCTGCCCCGCCGCCAACCAGGTCGTCGAGGCCCTGTCGGAAGAGCCCGGTGTGATCGCCCTGACCTATGCCGTCGACTACTGGGACTATCTCGGCTGGCCCGACACCTTCGCCCGCCCCGAGTTCGCCCAGCGTCAGCGCGACTACCAGTCGGCCATGCGACTGCGGAACGTCTATACGCCCCAGGTCGTGATCGACGGACGCCGTCAGGTCTCGGGAGCGGAGGGTGAGGCGGTTCAGGCCGCCGTCGATGAGGAGGCCGCCCGCCGCGTCTTCCCGCCCCAGGTCCAGTTTCGTGAGGACGGTGACGCCGTGGGTATCGGATCCGGGCGGCGGCCCGCCGGGGGTGCCGATGTCTGGGCCGTGACCTATCGACCGGGGCTTCAGACCGTCGTCGTCGCCGGCGGGGACAATCGGGGCCAGTCGGTCCGGCATGTAAACGTGGTTCAGGGCCTGACCCGGCTCGGCGAGTGGACCGGGCGCGCGATCCTGCTGGCCCTGCCCGCACCCGCCGACCCCGACACCCGGGTCGTCGTCCTGATCCAGGCCCGGGCCGACCATCGCATCCTTACCGCCGCCGCCCGCTAGGATTAGAGCCAAGCTCTTGTTGTGGCTTCCGGCTTCCGTCACTGTGTGCCCCTCGATGGTCGTCGCACCGGACCATCCGCCGCCCTCTGCAGGGCGGCTCGCGCGGAGGGGAAGGCCACCATGAGGCAGGCTTGCGGCCAGACCGTCGCCGCCGCGATCGCCTTTGTCGCCCTGGCGCTGACGGCACCAGCCGCCGGATCCCAGTCCCGGTCGATACCCGTGCCCGATCCGGATGCCGAGGCCCGTGCCATTACCCACATGGTTACGGCCGCCGAGGTCGCAGACTGGGCCCGCGAACATCGCGACGCTCCGGCCATGATCGTCGCCGCGCAGATGCTGTCCGACATCCACATCCGGAGCCAGAGCGGGGATACACCTTTTCTGACGGCCGAGGCCCTGCTGGAAGAGGCCCGGATCCTGGCGGGGTCCGACGCTGTCCTGCTGGACCAGATTTCGCGTCTGGGGTCCCCGAACAAGGGGGTGAGGGCCTCGTCCTTCGGCCAGGGGCCGATTGTCGTCGTCCGCCGGCTGCGGGCGCGCGAGACCTATGGTTTTACCATCGAAGCCCGGCGCAACGAGGTGCTGCGCGTGGCCGCCATCGGCGACGGCGACACCAATATCGACCTGACCCTGCGCGACCAGAACGGGGTCGTGATCTGCGCCGACGGATCCCTCGACCACTATCCGGTCTGCACCGTGCCCCGTCCCCAGACCGGTCGCCTCCGCGTCGAGGTGGTCAACCGCGGACAGGTCTGGTCGCGCATCCAGATCCTGACCAATTAGAGACGGGGTCTACGCCCCGGCCTTCAGCGCATAGGTCCAGGCCGCCCCGGCCAGAGGCCGGACCTGTGCCGCCGTCTGGATGGCGTGGGCCGAGGCCGCTGTGCCGTCGCGCACCCGTCCGGCGATGCCCTGACAGATGGCGGCCAGCCGAAACAGGTTATAGGCCATCAGCCAGTCCAGACTGTCCGGGGCCCTCAACCCGCTGCGCGTCGCATAGCGCTCGACCGTGTCCTCGATGGTGGGAATCCCCAGGGCCGGCAGGTCGAGACCCGCCATGCCGTTCCGCACTGTGGGCGGCAACACCCAGCCGATCAGCAGATAGGAGAAATCCGCCATCGGATCGCCCAGGGTCGACAACTCCCAGTCCAGCACCGCGCGGACCTTGGCCGTGTCCGGGGCCATGATCAGATTGTCCAGGCGGAAGTCGCCGTGGACGATCCGCGCCGGTCCCTCGGGCGGCAGGTCCTGGGGCAGGAAGGCGATCAGCCGGTCCATTTCCGGGATCGGATCGATCTCCGAGGCCCGGTACTGTTTGGTCCAGCGCCCGACCTGACGGCCGAAATAGTTGCCGGGCCGGCCATAGTCCTCCAGCCCGATCGCTACCGGATCGAACTGATGCAGGTCGGCGAGGGCATCGGTCTGGGCCTCGAAAATTCCACGGCGTTCCTCCGGGGCCATGCCCGGCAGCTTCAGGTCCCACAGCACCCGGCCCTCCACCCGGGCCATGATATAGAACATCGAGCCGATGACGGCATCATCCGTGCACAGAGCATAGGGTCGCGCAACCGGGTATCCCTGTTTGTGCAGGGCCGAAATGACGGTGAACTCCCGGTCCACCGCGTGGGCCGAGGGCAGCAGGACGCCTGGCGGCTTGCGCCGCAGCACATAGGTCGCGCCCGGCGTGGTCAACTCATAGGTCGGGTTGGACTGGCCGCCCTTGAACTGGCGGATCGTCAGGGGCCCGGCATAGGCCTCGACGTTGCCGGCCATCCACGTCTCCAGCGCCGCCTGATCGAGCCGATAGCGGGGATCGACCTCCCGGGTTCCGGAAAAGGCGCTCTGCGGGTCTGTGGCGATATCGGTCATGAGGCGGCGAGAATGGCGGCCTTGACGGCGCGGCGCCAGCCCCCAACCAGTCCGTCCTGTTCGGCTTTGTCCATGCGCGGTATCCAGATAGCCGGTGCCTCGCCGTTCCGGGGCGTCAGGTCGTCGATGAGGCCGGCCCCCAGCGCCGCCAGCCGCGCGGCCCCCAGCGCCGTCATCTCCTGAAAGGCGGGGCGCTCGACCGTGACCTCGCAAATATCGGCCACGAACTGCATGGCAAAGGTGTTGGCGGTGACGCCGCCATCGACCTTGAGCACGCTGAAGCGCGGCGCACCGTCTGCGGCCAGGGCGTCCAGCAGGTCGCGCGTCTGATAGGCGAGGGCCTCCAGTGCCGCCCGCACGAAATGGGCGGGTTTCGTGTCCCGGGTCAGGCCGATCACCGCCCCGCGTACATCCGGCTCCCACCAGGGCGCGCCCAGTCCGGTGAAGCCGGGGACCAGATAGACCCCGCCGTTGTCCGGCAGGGTCTGGGCCACCGCTTCCGACTGGCGGCTGTCGGAGATCATCGCGACCCCGTCTCTCAGCCATTGGATCGCCGACCCGGCCGAGAAGATCGACCCCTCCAGCGCATAAGCCGCGGCCCCCCCGACCTGATAGGCCAGCGTGCCCAGCAGCCTGCTTGATGACGCGACCGGCGCATCCCCCACATTGGCGACCAGGAACGCCCCGGTGCCGTAGGTGATCTTGGCATCGCCGGGGCTCAGGGCGCCGTGCCCGACCAGCGCCGCCTGCTGGTCTCCCGCCGACCCTGTGATCGGCAGGGGCCTTCCGAACAGGGCCGCCTCACTCTCGCCCAGTCGTTCCGCGCAGCCGGCGATCCGGGGCAGGGCGGTTCGGGGCACCCTGAACAACTCACACAGGTCGTCGCGCCACTGGCGGGTCTTCAGATCCATCAGCGAGGTCCGGCTGGCGTTGGTCGCATCGCTGACGTGGCTGGCCCCGCCGGTCAGTTTCCACACCAGCCAGGTGTCGATCGTCCCCAGTAGCACCTCGCCTCTTTCGGCCCGCCCCCGCGCGCCCGGCACGGCGTCCAGCAACCAGGCGAATTTGGTCGCGGAAAAATAGGGATCCAGGATCAGGCCTGTTGCCGCCTGCACCGCCGGCTCATGGCCTTCAACGGCCAGCCGCGTGGTGACGTCCGCGGTCCGCCGGTCCTGCCAGACGATGGCCCGGTGCAGGGGCTCGCCCGTGGCGGCGTCCCACATCACCGCCGTCTCGCGCTGGTTGGTGATGCCGATGGCGCGGAACCGCCCCACGCCGCCGGCCTTGCCGATCGCCTCGCGGCAGGTCTGAAGCGTCGCGGCCCAGATCTCGGTGGCGTCAT
>JBBSCK010000167.1:0-4854 GCA_038250335.1 Caulobacterales bacterium | reverse complement strand
GGTCAGGTTCATCCGGTCGGTGACGTCGCCGATGGCCCAGATGTTATCAGCTGTCGTCTTCGACAGGGTATCGACCTGGATCGCGCCCTTGTCGTTCAGTTCAACCCCGGCCGTCTCCAGGCCCAGCGACTTGGCGTGAGGCACGCGACCGGTGGCGAACATGACCACGTCCGTCTCCAGCTCCATGCCGTTTTCCAGCACGTTGAGCAGGCCGGTGTCGGTCCTGCAGATTTCGGTGTGCTGGCAACCCAGGATGACCTTGATGCCGCGCTTCTCGATCTCACCGGCCAGATGGGCGCGCACGTCGTCGTCAAAGCCGCGCAGGATGTTGGGCCCGCGATAGATCAGCGTCGTCTCGACCCCCAGACCGGCGAAGATCCCGGCAAACTCGACCGCGATATAGCCGCCGCCCGCGATCAGGATCCGTTTGGGGAGCTCGGGCAGGTGAAAGGCCCCTTCGGAGCTGATCACATGTTCGATGCCCGGCAGGCTCTCGGGCATCCACGGGCGGCCGCCGGTAGCGATCAGTATGCGTTCGGCGGTGACGGTCAGATCGTCGCCGTCCTCGCCCTTGCCCGCGATGACCACGGTATGGGCATCGGTCAGGACCGCGCGGCCATGGATCAGCTCGACCCCGGCCTTGCCGAGATTGGCGGCATAGATCCCGGACAGCCGGGCGATCTCGACGTCCTTGGTCTCGATGAATTTCGGCCAGTCGAAGCTGGCCTCGACGGTCCAGCCATAGCCCTCGGCGGTCTCGAACTGGTGGGCGAAGTCACTGGCCATGACCATGAATTTCTTGGGCACGCAGCCGCGGATCACGCAGGTGCCGCCAACGCGGTGCTCCTCGGCAATGGCAACCCGCTTGCCGCCCAGGGCCGTCAGCCGCGCGGCCCGCACGCCGCCCGAGCCGGCACCGATGACGAAGAGGTCGTAGTCGTAGTCAGTCATCTTGGGGTCCGGCGGTGTTCGAGAACGGCGAGCCGCGTCTCAAGGACAACTAGCCCCCCGGAGACGCGCTCGACAGGAAATTCAGGCAGGCGTGCCCGCATGGTCTGGAAGTCGAGAAGGCCATCGTCGGCCGCGGCCAACAGCCAGGCCATATCCTTTTCCCGACCTGCTGCGAGTTTCGCCAACCCCAGATCATCCGGTTCGGGAGCCAGCGCACTGACCCCTCCAGTCGCCGGTGTTTCAAACACAACGGCCCGGTCTCGCCATTGCCGGGGAAGGACGGCCGTTTCCGCGCCCACGCCGTCACAGTAGTAGCCGAACGAAGCGTCGAAGGTGGACGCCTGCCCCAGCACGCCGTCCAGTTCGTCCGCAACACGTTCAATTTCGTCCATGTCGTCCGTATCCGCAAAAATGTCAGCCTCGCGAGACAGGGCAAGCATAGGAGACACACTCTCGCGCCAGGCGAACACAGCCGCCGATCCGACCAAGACGAAACGGCGGTGGCCCGTCGCTGCACCTGCCGCCCTCAGGATGTGCTCAGGCTGGCTGCGATTCACGCAGTCGGCTCGACGGACGGTCGCTCGATCACCGTGAACACTGGAGCCGTTTCGCGCAGATAGTGGCCTGCGTCGTCATCGGCGATAAGCCGACGGGCAATTTCCTCAGCCGGAAAACGCAGCAAATCGCACCAAAGTCGATAGGCCACCTTCTGGTGCGGATCATCCCGCATATGTCGATCCATAAAGCGGCGACCGCGATCAAGCAGGTCGTGATCCTCAACGATCCGCCGCGCGATCTCGACGCTGCGGAGATACGCGCGACGCTCATGAGCATCACGGAAATGCGCCTTGAGGCTGGACTCGTTGAAAACTGGCTTGCGATCGGTCATCTGCGCCAACCTACCGCAGAATGACGCACTACGGCAGTCTTCACGGTGTCAGTGCGTCGATCCCGTCATCCCGACCGACGATCGCCTCATCGGCCAAGTCAAGGAACAGGCCGTGTTCGACCACGCCGGTGATAAGCTTCAGATCGTCGGCCAGCCGCACTGGATTATGAATGGCCCCGCATTTCGCGTCATAGATGACATTGCCCCCGTCGGTGCGGACCACGCCGCGATCGGCCTGACGCAGGCGGGCCGGCATGGCGATGTCATGGTCGATCAGAACGTCGGCGATGCGGTTGGCCGTGGCCTTGTGGCCAAAGGCGACGACCTCGATCGGCAGGGGAAACGCCCCCAGTACCGGCACGACCTTGGCCGCGTCAGCGATGACGATGCAGCGGTTCGACGCCTCCCACACCAGTTTCTCGCGCAGCAGGGCCGCCCCGCCGCCCTTGATCAGGGCCAGGCCGGGGCCGACCTCGTCCGCCCCGTCGACGGTC
The DNA here is from genome assembly GCA_038250335.1 of Caulobacterales bacterium. Taxonomy (GTDB): domain Bacteria; phylum Pseudomonadota; class Alphaproteobacteria; order Caulobacterales; family Caulobacteraceae; genus Brevundimonas. Next base: position 2,520 of record JBBSCK010000167.1, on the reverse strand, counting down.
AGATCGATGCGCGACACATCCTCCAGCGTGACCAGCGGCAGGCCCAGCTCGCGCGCCAGATCGGCGGTCCTCTCCGAGGTCGGCACGCAGCGCAGGCCGCTCAGGCCCCTTGCCGCCAGCGCCCTGACGAACCAGGCGGCGGTCGAGCCGGTGCCGAGGCCCACGACCATGCCCGCTTCGACGCGCAGGGCCGCGGCCTTTCCGGCCCGTTGTTTCTGGAGGTCAGCACTCATCGGCCCTCTCCCACTGGGAGAGGAATCATGACTTGCGCTCCCTGATCGCCCTGGCCTTCTCGCGGAACGCCGCCCCGGCCCCCGGCATGGTCACCTGACGCCCGCGCCCCAGCGCCATGGCATCGGCCGGGACGTCCTCGGTGACCACAGACCCCGAGCCCACGATCGCCCCCGCCCCGATCGTCACGGGCGCCACCAGCGCGGCGTTCGACCCCACAAAGGCCCCTGCCCCGACCTCGGTGCGGGCCTTGTTGAAGCCGTCGTAGTTGCAGAAGATCGTACCGGCACCGATGTTTGCGCCGGCCCCGACGGTCCCGTCGCCCAGATAGGAAAGGTGGTTGGCCTTGGCCCCCGGCTCCATCCGGACATTCTTGACCTCGACGAAATTGCCGATCCGAACCCCCTCGCCCAGATCCGCCCCGGGGCGCAGTCGGGCATAGGGCCCAACCTCGGCCCCGGTGGCGACCGTCGCGCCCTCGATATGGGAAAAGCTGCGGATCCGGGCGCGTTCGGCCACCCTGGCCCCCGGCCCGAACACGACGAACGGCTCGATCACCGTGCCCGCGCCAATCTCGGTATCCCAGGCGAAATGGACGGTCTCGGGGGCCGACATGGTCACACCGGCGGCGAGGAATGCCTCGCGCTGCACTGTCTGGAACAGGGCCTCGGCGCTGGCCAGTTCGGCCTGGGCATTCACGCCCATGACGCAATCCTCGGACGCCATCACCGCCCGCGTCGGCGCGCCGCGCTTTCTGGCCAGTTCGACCACGTCAGTCAGATAGTATTCGCCCTTCGCATTGTTGTTCTTCACCTCGGCCAGCAGTTCGAACAACAGGCCCACCGGCGCGGCCATGACGCCCGAGTTGCAGGTGGTAAGGGCCAGGACCTCAGCCGACGCCTCCCTGGCCTCGATGATAGCGGTCAGGGTGTCGCCCTCCATGACCAGCCGGCCATAGGCCCCGGGATCGGCGGCCTCGAACCCGATCACTGTGACACCGTCGTAAGCCTCGAACACCGCCTCGATGTCGACCGCACGCAACAGGGGCACGTCGCCATAGGTCACGACCACCTGGCCGATGAAATCGCCCAGCACGGCCTCGGCGGCGCGGACCGCATGGCCGGTGCCCAGCGGCGGGTCCTGCACCGCCACGGCGTCCTCGCCCAGCCGTGCCACGACATGGGCGCGGACCTCCGGCGAATGGGCACCCACCACCACTACGATCCGCTCGCAACCCAGCGCCTCGGCCGCGTCGATGGCGTGGTCCAGCATGGCGCGGTGGCCGACCGGGTGCAGCACCTTGGGCAGCGACGACTTCATCCGCGTGCCCTGCCCGGCGGCAAGGATGATGGCGGCTCTCGGATGGGGTGTGGTCATGAATCGGTCCGGCGGCTAGTCAACCCGCGTGCTCTAACCCATCGGGCGGGCCGACGGGAGAGAACCGATGATCGAACGCGACCTGGAAGGCTGGACCCTCGCCTTTGACCTCGACGGCACACTGGTGGAGACCCATCACGATCTGGTCGGCACCCTGAACCGGATGCTGGTGCTGAAAGGCCTGCCGGAGGTGCCGATGGAGGGCGCGCGCGACCTGATCGGCGGCGGGGCGCGGGCCCTGCTGGTCCACGGCTTCGAGCGGGCCGGCGCGCCGGTGGAACAGGCCCACGACCCTGAACTGTTCGACGCCTTCATCGCCGACTACATCGACCATATCGCCGATCATTCGCAGCCCTTCGACGGCGTGGTCGAAACGCTGGAGACCCTGTCGGCGCGCGGCGCGACCCTCGTGGTCGTCACCAACAAGCGCTCGGACCTGTCGGAGCTGCTGCTGAGCCGGATCGACCTGACTCGCCATTTTGCCGCCATCGTGGGACCGGACCGGGTCAGTGCGCGCAAACCCGCCGGGGCCCATCTGATCGAGGCGATAAAATCCGTCGGCGGCGACCCGACCCGCGCCATCATGGTTGGCGACGCTGCCCCCGATGCGGGCACGGCGCAGGACGCGGGCATCCCCTGTATTCTCGTCAGCTTCGGCTACACGCCCGTTCCGGTCGAGGACCTGGGGGGCGACGTCATCGTCGATGCCTTCGACGACATCGAGGAGGCCGTCGACATAATCGTGGTCGACCACTACGTCGCACGGGCGATGGCCGGGGTTTAGAACCGACCGGGCGGGACGGTGCGCACCGACGGCCGGCATCTGACGCTCTTGCCCTGTGCTTGCGAGCGGGCTATGTCCCCGCCTCCCCGACCGATGGATGCGTAGCTCAGCGGGAGAGCACCTCGTTC
>JBBSCK010000166.1:0-4879 GCA_038250335.1 Caulobacterales bacterium | reverse complement strand
TGATCTCGCCTCTACCACTTCGAGGAAGTGGAACACCGCCCGGTCGTGCCAGACATCATAAGTTCGCTGGGGGCGCCATGTCGTAACGTCGCCGACAGTCCAGGTGACCCGGGCGGCGCGATCCCCCAGGCGCGCCTTCGCAACATCCAAGGCTTCAGCCGAGAGGTCCATGACGGACAAGTCGGTCCATCCGAAGTCCTGTAGATCATCGACCAGCGTGGACGCACCCCCACCTATATCGATGAGGGAGGCGGTATTCGACGCCCCCGCCCGAGCCAGAGCTTCGAGGGAAGCGGCGGCAGTAGGCTGAAACCAGCTGACCTGGTCAACCGACTTGCCCCGGTAGACGTCGGCCCAATGTTCGGACGATGAAGGGACCATCAAGCGCCTCCTGTCTCAGACGACCCGCTTGACCTCTGTATAGGCCCCCGTCGTCCGAAGCGTGATCGTCACCGGCTCGCCCGTCCGATTGCGCCAGAACCAGCCGTGGCTGCCGTCGAAGGCGGCGACCAGTTCGCCTTCGACCCGTTGTGACGATCCCTTGCCATAGCCGTGGTAGGGCGTGCCCGGACGGTCGGCGTGGGTGTCGTAGTTGATCCGCCCGCCACTGCTGGACCAGACGAAGTTCACGCGCGTGCCCTCTGCCATGACCAGCTTGATCTCGGCGCCCTGGTCCGGAGCGAGGGTCAGAACGGTCTCGTCCAAACGTTGACCGGCGGGCTGGGTCGCGGGCGGCGTCTCCGCCGGGGTTGTGGTGGGGACCGGAGCCACTGCAGGAGCGATCGTCGAGCCATCGGTCTCGCTCGCGGAGGCGTCCTCAGCTTCCGCCTCGGCGGCGAGTTGCATCTTGATGCGGCCCATCTCGGTCAGGCCGAGCAGAGAGCCCATGCGAGTCGGATCGACGCCGTATTCGGCGGGCAGCACGACCGTCACCAGGAGGGCTGCGGCGACCGCCACGGCGATGCCCGTCGACTTCAAGAGTTTTCCCGTCGAAGGCAGTTCGGCGGCGGTGGGCTTGTTGGCGTTATACATGATCCGGTCTCCGGTCAGGCGACGAAGAAGCCGACGAGCTGGTAGCCCGCCAGAATGAAGCCGAGGGTCATGACGACCACATTGGCGGTGTAGGCGTGACGCCAGAAGCTGGAGGTCTTCCGCCAGAAGCCCATGACGATCAGGATAGCTCCGAGAGCCAGAAGCTGACCGATCTCGACCCCGACGTTGAACGCAAGCAGATTGCCGATCAGTCCGTCGGGCGACATGTTGAAGTCCTGAAGCTTGGTCGCCAGGCCGAAGCCGTGGAACAGGCCGAACACCAGCGTCGCGGCCTTGGTGTTCGGCTGGAACCCGAACCACCGCTGATAGGCCCCCATGTTGTCGAGCGCCTTATAGACCACCGACAGGCCGATGATCGCGTCCACCAGATAGCTGGACACGCTGATGTCGGTCAGCACGCCCAGCAGCAGGGTCGAGGAGTGGCCGATGGCGAACAGCGTCACATAGATGCTGATGTCCTTCATCCGGTAGAGGAAGAAGATCACCCCCAGCAGGAACAGCAGATGGTCGTAGCCGGTGACCATATGCTTGGCCCCCAGATACAGGAAGGGCCAGAACAGGAAGCCGGACGTCTCCTGGATATAGCCCTTGTCGCCCTCGGCCACGCCATGAGCGAGGGCGACCGTCAGCAAGCCGTTCAGGAACAGGATCAGCAGCCCGAGCAGCAGAACGCCCGCAGGGGTTCTTAGCCAGGCCGCTGACCTTTGGGACACGGCGGTCATGCTTTGCTCCGATTGAAGGGAAGACGGGAAAGCCAGCCGGGCCGGGTGCCTTCGGGCCTGGGCGGGCGTCCGTGAACGAGGCTGTAGAGGGCCGGCAGGACGAGCAGGGTCAGCAGGGTGGAGGACAGAATCCCGCCGATCACGACCGTGGCGAGAGGCCGCTGGACCTCGGCCCCCGCCCCGACATTGAGCGCCATGGGAACGAACCCCAGGCTGGCGACCAGGGCGGTCATCAGCACGGGCCGCAGTCGGGTCAGCGCACCCTCGCGGATCGCTTCGGAGACAGGTTTACCCTCGGCGATCAGGCTGCGGATAAAGGTGACCATCACCACGCCGTTCAGCACCGCCACCCCGGACAGGGCGATGAAGCCCACGCCCGCCGAGATCGACAGTGGCAGACCACGCAGCATCAGGGCGGCCACCCCGCCGGTCAGCGCCAGGGGCACGCCGGAGAACACGATCGCCGAGTCCTTCCAGGATCGGAACAGGGCGAACAGCAGACCGAAGATCAGCAGCAGGACGGCAGGGACGACCAGTTGCAGTCGCTTCGCCGCCGAGATCAGTTGTTCGAACGTCCCGCCATAGGTGACCCAGTAGCCTGCTGGCACCTCGACCTCGGCCCCGACCCGGTCCTGGACCTCGCTGACGAACGAGCCCAGGTCGCGGTCACGAACGTTGGCGGTGACCACGATCCGGCGCTTGCCATCCTCGCGACTGATCTGGTTCGGACCCTTGGTGAGTTCGATGTCGGCGACCTCGATCAGCGGTACGAACTGTCTCGCCTGGCCTTCGGCTGCCGGGAGCGGCACCTGGAGCCGGCCGATGGCGTCGGTGTTGGAACGCAGCGCCTCGGGCAGACGGACGACGACGTCGAAGCGCCGGTCGCCCTCGAAAATCTGCCCTGCCGTGGTGCCGCCGATTGAGGTCGAGATAACTGATTGAACGTCGTTCACGCTCAGACCGAGCCGCGCCATGGCGGGGCGGTTAGGCGTGATCTGGAGCACCGGCAGACCCGTGACCTGTTCGGTCTGGGGATCGGCCGCGCCGTCAACGGTCGAGACGATGCCCTCGATCTCGGCTCCGAGCCGCAGTAGTTCATCCAGATCGTCGCCGAAGATCTTGATGGCGACGTCCGCCCGAACGCCGCTGAGCAGTTCGTTGAACCGCATCTGGATCGGCTGGGTGAACTCGTATTTGCTGCCGGGGATCGCGTTCACGGCCGCTTCCAGTTCCGCGATCAGCTGACCGCGCGGCTTCCTCGGATCAGGCCAGTCGGATCGGTCCTTCAGCATGATGAAGGTGTCGGCGACCGAGGGGGGCACCGGATCGGTGGCAATCTCGGCGGTGCCAATCTTGGCGACCACCCGTTCGACCTCGGGGAACTGCGCGATCCGGGCTTCCAGCGCGGTCTGCATCTGGATGGCCTGGGTCAGGCTGGTGCCGGGGATACGCAGCGCGTGCATGGCGATATCGCCCTCGTCGAGGTTCGGAATGAACTCCGACCCCATCCGCGACGCGCCGAAACCGGCCAGTGCCACCAGGGCGACTGCCACGCCGACCATTGCGAGGCGGGTCCGCAGCGCGAAGTCCAGCGCGGGCTGATAGCCCACCCGCGCCCAGCGCATCAGGAAACTGTCCTTCTCCTCGACCTTGCCGGTGACGAACATGGCGACGGCGGCAGGCACGAAGGTCAAAGACAGAACCATGGCTGCTGTCAGGGCGATGACCACGGTGATCGCCATCGGGTGGAACATCTTCCCCTCGACGCCGGTCAGGGCGAAGATCGGCACGTAGACGAGCGTGATGATCATCACGCCGAACAGCGACGGCCGGATCACCTCGCTGGACGCCTTGGCCGCCAGATCGAACCGCTCCTCCCTCGTCAGCAAGCGACCCAGTCGGTGCTGGGCCTCGCCGAAGCGGCGCAGGCAGTTCTCGACGATGATGACGGCCCCATCGACGATCAGGCCGAAGTCGAGCGCGCCGAGGCTCATCAGATTGCCCGACGTCCCGGTGCGCACCATGCCGGTGATGGTCATCAGCATGGTGATCGGGATGACCGCTGCGGTAATCAGGGCGGCGCGGATGTTGCCCAGCAGCAGGAACAGTACGACGATGACCAGAAGCGCGCCTTCAAGAAGGTTCTTCTCGACCGTGTGAACGGCGCGTTCGACCAGATCGGTCCGGTCATAGACCGGTGTCGCCACGACCCCGGCCGGCAGGGCGCGCGCTGCCTCTTCCAGACTGGCGGCGGCGGCCTGGGCGACGATGCGGCTGTTCTCGCCCGCCAGCATCAGGACGGTCGCCAGAACGGTCTCCTTGCCGTTTTCGGTCGCGGCTCCCGTCCGCAGTTCCTGTCCCAGGCCGATGTCGGCCACATCGAGCACCCGGATGGGGACACCGCCGCGCGTGGCGATGACAATGTTGCCGAGGTCTTCGGTCGTCGACGCCTGGCCCGGCACGCGGATCAGATACTGTTCGCCGAACCGCTCGACATAGCCCGCGCCGACATTGGCGTTGTTGTTGTTCAGCGCCTCGACCACCTCGGCCATGGTCACCCCATAGGCCGACAGTCGGGCCGGCTGGGGCGTGACGTGATACTGCCGCTCGTAGCCGCCGACGGTGTTGACCTCGGTGACGCCGCGCGTGTTGCGAAGCTGGGGGCGGATGACCCAGTCCTGAAGCGTGCGCAGGTCCTCGGTCGTCCAGGGCTGTCCGTCGGGGCGAACCGCGCCGGGTTCGGCCTCGATCGTGTACATGAAGATTTCGCCCAGGCCCGTGGCGATGGGGCCCATTTCTGGCGCGATGCCCGGCGGCAGCTGGCCGAGCGCGCCTTGAAGTCGCTCGTTCACCAACTGTCGCGCGAAGTAGATGTCGGTGCCGTCCTCGAAGATGACCGTGACCTGGCTCAGGCCATAGCGCGAGACCGAGCGCGTATATTGCAGCCCGGGCACCCCGGCCACCGCTGTCTCGATCGGGAAGGTGATCCGTTGCTCGGCCTCCAGAGGAGAATAGCCGGGGGCCTCGGTGTTGATCTGGATCTGGACGTTGGTGATGTCGGGCGTGGCGTCGATCGGCAGGCGCTGGAAACTCCAGACACCGAC
>JBBSCK010000165.1:0-4946 GCA_038250335.1 Caulobacterales bacterium | reverse complement strand
GATGGACCCGGTCCAGTTCGGCATCATGCTGATGCTGAACCTCGGCATCGGCCTGGTGACGCCGCCGGTGGGGTCGGTGCTGTTCGTCGGCTGTGCGGTCGGCAAGATCAAGGTCGAAGAGGCCGTGCGCACCATCTGGCCCTTCTACCTCGCCCTGTTCGTAGCCTTGATGGCGATTACCTTCGTGCCGGCCCTGACCCTGACGCTGCCGGGCCTGGTCGGCTGATCCGGCTGTCACCCGGGACGCTGGATCATCTGCCGGCGGATGTCGCGCGACCGGCCTACGACCCCGCGTCGGTTCGGACAGGTATGGTCCACCTCGGCATCGGGGCCTTTCACCGCGTACATCAGGCCGATATCTTCGACCGTGCGCTGGCGTCGGGCGACCGCCGTAGGACGGCCTGGGGGCCTCGTTGCGGTCACCGGGCGTGCGCGACCAGCTGGAGCCTCAGGGCGGCCTGTCCGTGCGCGACGGCCAGCAAGAATAGAACCGCATCATCGGTGCCGTGACCGGCGTGCGGGTCGCGCCCGAGGACCCGGTCGGGCTGGTCGAAAGCCTGGCCCACCCCGACGTTCGGCTGGTCACCCTGACGGTCACCGAGAAGGGCTACAGGCAATCTCTGATCCGGGACGGGCCTGGAAGGGCCACTTCGCCAGGTTAAAGCGGCCAACACCGGCCTTCGTCCAAGCAACCGCAGCTTCCCCTGTGGTCGCCGCGTCAACGCTCAGGCCGCGTCCTTTTTCCTGAACGCGATCTCGACCTCGACCCCCTCATTGGGCGCGCTGCGTACGTCGATGCTTGCGAGGGCGTTCTGGAGAAGCGAGCGAACGATCAACGCCGAAAGCTTGCCGGGCTTGGGCCATGACGTTCCTTCCGGCAGCCCCACGCCGTCGTCCGCGACCCGAACGCAACACCCGCCGTCGGCGTCGGTCGTGCTGTGCAAGGTGATGGACCCGCCGTCCCGCCCGTGGAAGGCGTGTTTGAGTGCGTTGGTCAGAAGCTCGTTAACGACCAGTCCGGTGGGCATGGCCACATCGATCGATACGAACCAGGTGTCCACCTGCAACTCGAGGTGGATGCCCTCAACCGCGTGGGCTCGCATAACGGCCGAAGCGATTTCACTCAGATAGACGCCGAGATCGACGACATCTTCCCCGGGTGTTTCCCCCAAGGCTCGGTACAGGAGCCCAAGCGCCTCGACCCTCCCTGCGAGCCGGTCAAACCCTTCGCCCGTCGACAGGTCAGACATGCCCCGCGCCTCGATCCGGATAAGCGCGGTGATCATCTGCAGATTGTTCTTCACCCGGTGCTGCAGTTCCTGCAACTGGACGTCCTTCTCTCGCACCTGATTTTCCAGCTCGTCGAGAAGAGAAGGATCCCGCGCAGCCGCAGCGACCAGGGCCACCAGACGAAAGACCGGCTTGCCTTCGTCGTCCTCGATGATGCTTGACCAGGCATCGACCACCGTTCCGGCTTCGGCGCGCGAGATGTGGAAGGCTCCCAGATAGTCACCACCCGAGGCGATGGCGTCACCCATACTAAGGGGCGCTTGCACACCGGAGGCCTCGCCAGACAGGGCGACCCATCCTTTTCCCAGCAAGGTCGCATTGGGTTGGCCCGAAAGCCGCTCGAACTCCTGATTGGCATAAACCACCCGCTCGACGGGCAAGAGTTCGGCGACCCCGACAGCGATAGGAATTCGGTCAAGAAACTGTTTGAAGCGCTCGGACTCGAGGCCAGCCGCGTGCTCCACGCCCTCGAGCATGTCTTCGACGCCGAGTGGTGGATCTGAAAAAGCCATGGGATGCTGACCGCGGGCCGCCGACAGGGCGCTGACCTCAAGACCTGTAGGCTGTCTGACCAGATTAAGCCACGACCCTCTCCCCCGGAGGCAGGATCAACCGACGCCGGCTCTGGGCTCGGATTTCCCGCACACGGGAGGCGGCAGGGTTTCGGACCGCTGTCACAGCGTGTGCTTTGGTCACCGGGTTTCCAACCCCTGAATCGCCATTTTCAGTTTGAACGCGACACTGTTTCATCCCCGCAGCCAGCGGTTCTCGCGGCCGGGCCCGTAGCGGCTCTGGTCGGTTGATTCCGGAGGAATTTGAGAGCAGCGATAGGCGAGATGGGTCTTGATCGCAGTTCATGCGCTTACTTGACGACGCCACCTGACGAGGATCGTACCTTGAGGACATCGACATGAAACGGGCTCTGCTGGGCTTGGGAGCGGCATTGATGGCATCGGCGTGTTCCACGGTAGGCGTAAGAAGCGGAACGGAGGAACCGGCCTACCGGGAGGTCGCAACCATCGGGGATCTGCAAATCCGTCGCTACGGAGAGCGGATCGCCGCCCAGACGGTCGTGACGGGTAACAGCGATGCGGCGCGCAACGAGGGTTTTCGAAGACTGGCGGGCTATATCTTCGGAGCCAATTCAACGCGCAGCTCTGTGGCCATGACTGCCCCCGTTGGCCAGTCGGGTGCCCGAGGCTCGTCAGCCGGATCCGAAACCATCTCGATGACTGCCCCGGTCTCGCAGACGACGTCCGGTGAGAACAGCTGGACGATCCAGTTCTTCATGCCTGCGGCCTACGCCATGGACGACTTGCCCGTTCCCCGCGACTCCTCCGTTGGGCTGTCGGTCGTGCCGGCTGAAACCTATGCTGTCCTGCGCTTCAGCGGCCTCGGCTCGGCCAGTGCCATCACGGCCCGGAAGGCGGAACTCGCAGCCGGGCTGGCGGGAAGCGGCTGGAGCCCGCGTGCAGAACCGGTCCTGTGGTTCTATGATCCCCCCTGGACGCTCCCGATTCTCCGCCGAAACGAGGTCGCAGTGCGTGTCGAGCGCGATGATGGTGTCAGCCCCGACTGACCGCGTCCGCTGATCGGCTCGACCTTGCTGAACCGAGGTCAGACCCGCCGGTTCATTTGCGACCCTGTACAGGGGTTGAGGAGGACCCGTTCCTCCGATCAGGCGGAGATCGGCCTGAACCGGCAGATTGACCCTCCGGCCCTCTATTCCGCCGGTAGAGCGACCGACGCCCGACCTGCTCAGCGAGGCGTGCGCCCGAAAGCCATGCCCCTTCCACCCTGGGCCCGACCAGCCAGTCGCCGCAGGTCCCCAGCCGAAGGGCCGGATCCCAGAGCCAGCCCGAGTCTTCAACGCCCGATCGCGCATAGCGCCATCGATGCGCGAACCGGGCGATCGGCTCTGGCAAGACGGCTCCCAGCCTGAGTGACAGCGCCTCCGACAAGGCCATCTCGACTCGTTCGGTCGCCTCCTCCAGATTCCGGGCCGACCAGACGGGTCCGGCCTGAACCACCCAGGCCTCGGGTCCGGTACGGCCCGGCTTGGCACTGTTACGGGCCGCCCATCCAAGGGCTGCGTCTTCGGTGCCGCGCAGACAATCGTCGCGCCCCGGCAACCGTTCGGAAAAAGCCAGCATCACAGTCCAGCACGGCCGGCTCACAACGCTTCCTGCGCGTTCGGCCATATCCCGGGCGACCGGGTCAAGGAGCACCTTCGCCTGCTCGGACGGCAGGGCCACGATGACGGCGTCGGCAGAGAGCTGCGCGTCCTGATCGGTTGCCAAAACCCAGCCGTCCCGGCCGTTCGACAGCCGGTCGACGCGGGTGTTCCACCGCACATCCAGTCCTTCGGCCAGCGCCTTAAGCGGCGCGTTCATGGTCGGGATCCCGACCCAGGCGTCGTCGCCCGCCGCCGGCCACCGCGCCACCAGACCCAGCGCCGCCCAGCGCTGGACCTCCGCCTCGAATGCCGGGTCCCTCGCCGTGAAGTATTGTGCACCGTGGTCGAAGGTGACCTCACCCAACGGTGTGGCCACACGCCGCGCCGCCATCCGCCCCCCGGCACCCCGGCCCTTGTCCAGCAGGGTGACCGCATGACCGGCCTGTGCCAGTGACCGGGCACAGACCAGACCCGCCATGCCGGCACCAACGACAATGATCTTCACTGTCGTCTCCGCGCTGCAGATGATTGCCTGTCGCCCATCTTGAGGCCGCTCGAAGGGTCGACCGCGCCCCGAGGCGTCAGCCGTTGCAAACAGGGACCCACTCTACGCGGCAGAGGCTGCCGCAAGGGCCCGACCCTCGCTTCGGATGCGCACCCACATCATCGCCGCGTTGAGCAGCGTGAACAGGACCGCGTATTCGACCAGGCCGAACGCCAGCGGCAGGACTGCGATCTCCAACGCTACGACGACGTAGTTGGGATGGGACACAAACCTGTAGGGGCCCTTTGTGACCAGCGGCGCGCCCGGCAGGGTAATGATCCGGGTCGTCCAGCGCGGTCCCAGGGTCGCGATGACCCAGACTCTTGCCGCCTGTAGCAAAACGAAGATGGCCAGAAGCGCCAGATTGACCGGCCGGTCCCAGGCCAGGACCCACAGGCCCAGCAGCCACGCGCCGTGCAGCAACACGATTAAAATGTAATGGTTCGCGCCCGTCTCGATCGCGCCTTTGGCGCGCAGCCGTCGGGTATTGTGCTCGGCGAGAAACAGCTCCCCGATCCGCTGCGCCGTGACCAGCGCCAGAACAATGATGGCCAGCGTCATGCCGCAGCCCTCAGCGTCACCGTGCTCACAGTGAATCCGGGGCCGAGCGCCGTCATCACCGAACGGTCAGGCAGGCCGCCCCGTCTTGCCCGGTCCAGAACATAAAGCACCGTCGGGGCCGACATGTTGCCGTGATCCGCCAGTACGGCACGCTCATGATCCAGGCTACCTTGATCAAGAGACAGCGAGCCCTCCAGCGCGTCGATGACCTTCATGCCGCCGGGGTGGCAGATGAACCGGTCGATGTCGCCCAGGCTGAGGTCCTGGCTTTTCAGTATACCGGTGATGGCCGGGCGCAGGTTTTCGCGGGCGAACGGCGGGATGGCGCGATCAAAGATAACGCCGAGGCCGGTCGGATCGACCCGCCAGCCCATG
>JBBSCK010000164.1:0-4965 GCA_038250335.1 Caulobacterales bacterium | reverse complement strand
GGCGTCATGCCGTACTGGACCATCAGCTCGAACTCGTCGGCGTTGCGACCATGCAGCGACACGCCCGCGTCGGTGCCGAAGGCGATGCGCACACCCGCCGGAACCGCCGCCTGCAGCGAGCGGCCGGTGATCGAGATGCGCCACAGGATCTTGGGCAAAACCTCTGGCGGATAGGCGTTGGGGTCGGCGGCGAGGCGGGCGCGATAGCCGTTCACCGTCGACAGGGTCGGGACGTAATAGGCCCCCGAGCGCAGAAACAGGCCGATGGTCTCGGCATCGAAGATCGTGCCGTGCTCGATCGAATCCGCACCCAGACGCAGCGCCATGTCGATGCCGTCGGCCCCGTGGGCGTGGACCGCGACCTTCTTGCCGTACAGGTGTGCGGTCTCGATCAGGGCGCGGGCCTCGTCCTCGAACATCTGGGCCCCGAGCCCTGCGCCGATGCGGCTGTTGACGCCGCCGGTGGTGGCGATCTTGATCACATCGGCCCCGCGCCCGACCTGGATGCGGACCGCCTCGCGGCAGCTCTCGACCCCGTTGCAGACGTTTTCCGGCTCGCCGATGTCGTGGCGGACGTCGTCGGACAGGCCCAGCCGCGGGTCCATATGGCCTGATGTGGTCGAGATGGAGGTGGCGGCGTCGATAATGCGCGGGCCTGCGATCTCGTGCCGGGCGGTGGCGTCGCGCAGCGCCAGGGTGACGCCGTCGCCGTCGCCGAGGTTCCGCACCGTGGTGAAGCCCGCCATCAGCGTCTCGCGGGCGTTGCCGGCGGCCTCATAGGCGCGGGCCGGAAGGCTGTCGGTGAAATCGGCCAGCAGGCCCGCCTGGCCGGCCCGGTCCGAGGTCAGGTGCACATGGCTGTCGATCAGCCCGGGCAGGACGAACCGGTCGCGCAGATCGACCACGGTGGCCCCCGCAAAGGCCTCGACCCCGACAAAGCCATCCCGCACCGCCTCGACCTTGCCGTCACGGATGACCACGGTGGACGGACCCCGCGGCGCCTGTCCGGGCCGGTCCAGCAGCCGCCCGGCCTGAACAAGGGTGACGGGTCCGGCCGCCGGGGCGATGGCCCCGTCCTGGGCCGCCGCGACGCTTCCTGTCAGCAGGACGACAATGGCCCCTGCGATGACTGCTCTCATGACACTCACTCCCCTGTTCGCCGGGAGCTTAGCCCCGTCGCAACGTGGAGGGAAATGGGCGGCGCGGCCCCGGACGGCCCTGCGGCGCGCAACGCCCCTAACGGCGCGTCAACGTTGACCACGCTGCCGGGCGTCTCGCCAGGCGGCGAACGGGGAGGAGGCCCGCCCAACAAAACCGCTTTCAAACCGCATCGCCGCGCGCTAAGTCCTTGGTTGTCTCCCTCTCCTCCGCATCTTGCTGAACCGCTTCAGGTCCAGTGACGCTCGGTCGGGACGCGCGTGAAGGTCGGCGGCTGAAGGCAGCTTCCTGCGGACCACGACGGGCGACAAAGGTCCTTCCGATTACATCGCCGCCGGGGATTGGCCCCCAAGCGAACCGGAACCACAGAAAACCGGCCTGACACCCTCGCCATCGTCGCGCAGGGACACGCCGAACCAGCACGGTAAGCCTCGATGCGAGATTTCAAGGGCATGAAGCGCCAGCGCGGCCGCAACCGGAAACCCGGTGGCGGCGGTGGCAACGCCAATGCGGCCAACCCAAACCGGTCATGGGATTCGCAGGGGCCCGAGAACATCAAGGTCCGGGGCAACGCCCAGACCGTCTATGAGCGCTACCAGCAGTTGGCGCGCGACGCCGGGTCGTCGGGCGACCGGGTCCTGGCGGAGAATTATCTCCAGCACGCCGAACACTATTTCCGCGTTCTGCGCGCCCTCCAGCCCCAGCGGCCAGTGTCCGAGATCGCCGCCCGCGAACTGTCCAACCAGGGCTATGACATCGATTTCGAGGACGAGACCGGGGCCCAGGCCGCTGCCTTCCTCGCCGCGCAACAGGCTGCGGACCGCATCCAGCAGCAGAGCGACGCCCGCGACGTTGAGGCCGCCCAGGGGGCCCAGAACCGCGACCAGCCGCAACGCGAGCCCCGCGAATGGACCCCGCGTCCGCCCCGCGACGAGCAGCCGCGCGACCAGAACCAGAACCGCGACCGCGAATGGACGCCCCGTCCGCCGCGTGAGGACCAGCCGGCCCGCGCCGATGGCGACCAGGGCGACGGCGGTCGTCGCGAGACCCGCCGCGAACGCTGGGAGCGCCGCCGCGAGGAACGCAACAAACGCTACGAAGCCGAGGGCGGCACGCCCGACACCCGCACCTATGAAGAGGCCGAGGGCGGCCGTTCGGACGGCGGGCGTTATGAGGGCGGACGCAGCGAAAACGGGCGCAATGAGACTGGCCGCACCGAGAGCGGCCGTGAAGGCGGCGACTTCATCGCCTCCACCGCCCCCATCGCCTATGCGCCGCGCGCCGAGCCCGCACCGGCCGAGGCGGTGGCCGAGGTCGAGGACCGCCCGGCCCGTCGAACCCGCAAGCCGCGCGAGGCCGCTGCGGCACCCGTGGCCCAGACGGCCTCGGCCCTGCCCGGTTTCCTGACCCGCTCGTCCGCGCCTGCTTCTGCGCTGGTCGCGGCCGACGACGAGGCCCCCGCGCCGCGCCGCCGTGCCACCCGCAAGAAGGCCGACGCCCCCGCCGACGGCGAATAGACCCGTCCGCCACCACAATCGGCCCCGGCCGGCACCGGGTGGGAAGGTCGTCGAGCGTTCACATCAGAGCGATGTGACCTTTCTGGCCGGCAGAAACCGGCTGTTCCCCGGCAGCGCGGCCGGGATCACCGAAACCAGCTAGGCTCCATGGAGGGCAACGCGCTTCCAGATGGGAGCCGAGACTGGCACCGCATCCGTCGCCGTCAACCCTTGAGTTCATCGCCGCAGACCGGCACCTTCCGAAGGTCTGTTGAGGGTGGGGAAGGGCCGTTAGGCGCGCACAATCCAGACGTTCCACGGAGGCTGCCTTGCGGACGTTTCGCGAGCAGATCGTAGTCCGGACCCGCTTGCCCCGTTTGCCCCGTTTAGGATTTCATATTACTGGAAAGAACCCGGTTTGCCGAAATCGGCCGACATGCAAGACCGGGGCTTATGGCAGCGAACGATATCTTCGAGCGCAAGCAGGCTGTGGCGGAGCTGCAGCGTGTCAACAAATTTCTCGATACAATTCTCGAGGCCGCCCCCGTCGGATTTTGCTTCGTTGATCGGGATCTTTGCTACGTCCGCATCAATGAACGCCTCGCGCAGATAAACGGCATTCCCGCCGATGCGCATCTGGGCCGGCCTGTCTCGGAGGTGGTGCCCGCACTTGCCGAAACTCTCCGCGAGGTGACGGGCCGAATCCTGGCCACGGGCGAAGCCGTCTTAAATTACGAGTTCTCCGGTGAGACACCCGCTGCGCCTGGCGTAACCCGTTTCTGGTGCGAACACTGGTATCCCGTTCGCGACGTCACCGGCGAAATCATTGGCTTCGGCGGCATCGTCGAGGACATTACCGAGCGCAGACTGGCCGAGGAAGCGCTGCGGGCGAGCGAGGAGAGGGTCCACCAGGTCATCGACTCGATGTTTACGTTCGTCGGCATGATCGCCCCCGACGGCACGCTCACCGAGGCCAATCACGCCTCGCTCGCCGCCGCCGGATTAAGCCGCAGCGATGTCATCGGCAAGCCTTTCTGGGACTGTTACTGGTGGAACTACGACCCTGCTGTGCGCAAACGACTGCGGGCCGGCTTCGACCGAGCCGTGCGGGGGGAGGTCGTCCGATACGAAGAAACGATCCGCGTCGCAGATGATCAGCGGGCCGTTCTCGACTTCGTGCTCAAGCCTGTCTTCGACGGAGATCGGCTGCTGTTCGTCATCCCTTCGGCGGAAAACATCACCTGGCGCAAGCAGGCAGAGGCGGAACGGAAACTGCGTGAGGCCGATCGCGCTTCGGAGGGCGAGCGCCTCACGCGGTTCTTCGAGCAGGCACCCAGTTTCATGGCCATGTTGGACGGTCCCGACCACGTCTTTCAGCGGGCGAATGACGCCTATCTCAGGCTCGTCGGCCGTCAAAACGTCGTCGGCCGACCCGTTCGGGATAGCTTCCCGGACGTAAGCGGGCAGGGCTTTTTCGAACTGCTCGATCAAGTTTACGCCAGCGGTAAAGCCTTTGTCGGCCGCAACATGTCTATCGCGTTCCAGAAAGATGGCGGCGGCGTGGCCGAACAACGCTTCCTGGACTTCGTCTATCAGCCCATCTTCGGTTCGGACGGTAAAGTCAGCGGCATCTTCGTCGATGGCCACGACGTCACCGAGCATCGGCGCAACGAGGTGGCGTTGCAGGAAGGGCTGAACGAGATCGAGGCCTTGTATGCGAACACGCCCGTCGGATTGGCGCTGTTGGACCGGGACCTCCGGTATGTCAGGATCAACAATGCGCACGCCAGAATAAACGGGGTTTCTCAGTCGGATCACATCGGCCGCTTCTTCTGGGAAATTCTTCCGACGCTGCGTGACTCACTCGAACCCAAGCTACTTCAGGTTCTGCAAACCGGTGAGATCATCGAGTTCGAGGCCATGGGCGAGACCCCGGCGGAGCCAGGAATCACCCGGGTGTGGAAAGCAAAATACTACCCCTTGACGCACGCGGACGGGAGCATCGTCGCAGTTGGGGTGGCCGTCGAAGATGTCACCGAGCGAAGGCGGGCCGAGGCCGCAATGCGCGCCAGCGAAGCGCGATTCCGTGGCACATTCGAGAACGCTGCCGTCGGCGTCGCGCACGTGGCGCTCGACGGCGGCTGGCTTCGGGTCAACGAAAAACTGTGCAGCATCGTCGGATACTCGCGAGAGGAACTTCTGACCATGACGTTTCAGGACATCACCCACCCCGACGACCTGGATGCCGACCTGGCCCAGCAAGGCCAGGTCCTGAGCGGTGAAGTCAGCACCTATGCCATGAATAAGCGCT
>JBBSCK010000163.1:0-5047 GCA_038250335.1 Caulobacterales bacterium | reverse complement strand
GCGTCGTCGTTGTTCAGCACAAGCTCGATCAGCGGATCGCCCGACGTGGCCAGTTGTTCCGGCGTCATCGCCAGCATCGCCGCCCGGTGTTCCGCGCTGGCCAGATCGGTCCCATCGACCAGCCGTCGCGCCAGCGCCTCGGGGCTTTCGCGCCCCAGAAGACGCTGAACATCGGCGTTGTCCACGCTCAGATACTCGCGCGTCTTGGACAGCCAGAAGGTCAGGCGGATCTGTTCCAGATCGTTGGTGATCGGGGTCTCTGTGGCCAGACGACGGCCGAGGGCGGCCAGATCGGCGTCCGTATTCCCGGCCCGGCGCTCAGCCACCGGCTTGGCGCGCTCCTTAGAGGCCCGCACGATGGCCTTGGCGTACTGATAGAGGGTAGAGCCGCCCCCCGCCGAGGCCTCCAGCTGGCGATAGGGCAGGAAAAGCTCACTGGCCCGAGCCTGGACTCGTTCCAGATCGGCCCAAGGATCGCCAATGCGTTCCGAAAGGGCCGGATCGGCGGCGACGCCAGCGCGGATGCGGGCCTCTTCATCGCGCTTGGTCTGCATGAACGCGGGATCCAGCAGGGCCTGCTGCTGGCCGTAGGTGGCCTTGAAGCTGTTCTCGAGGCCGAAGATCGGATCGACCGCGACGCGCGCGGCCTCCTCGTCAGTGAAGGAATACTGCATCATCCGCCCGCGAAGCTCGGCCGCCTGGATCAGGGTCAGCGGCTGGACCTGGTCCCTCAGCCGCTCAAGTTGCGACAGCGTCAGCAGACGCGAGGTCGAACCCGGATTGCCCGCCACGAACACCGGCTCGCCCTCGGTCGGGGCATTTGGGTTCCAGGTCAGGTGGTCGGGTGTCTCGACCGGACGACCGTCCTCATAGAGTCGCAGCATGCCGAAATCGAGCGCGTAGCGCGGGAAGTTGAAATTGTCCGGATCTCCTCCGAAGAAGGCCGCCTGAAACTCCGGCGCAAAGACCAGGCGCACGTCCTCGTATTTGCGGAATTTGTAGAGCTTGTACTGCCCGCCGCGGAAGAAGCTGATGACCTGGCAGGTCAGCTTGACGTCGTCGCCGCAGTTCTCCTGCTGGATCGCCTGTTGCTCGGCCCCACGCGCCTGGACGAAGGCGGCACCCTCCAGACCCGCTCCGGCACCCAGCATGCGATCGGTCACATCGGTGATCCCGGTCAGGATTTCGGCGGTCTGGCCGGGGCACTGGCGTTCCTCCTCGCGGGTCGCGGGCATCCAGCCGGCCTTGACGTAGTCATTCTTCGCGTCGGACAGGTCCTGGACGCAACCGACGATGCAATGGTGGTTGGTCAGCACCAGCCCCTGTGGCGACACCAGCGAGGCCGAACAGCCCTGGATACGGACAGCCGCGTTACGCACGCGGTCCAGCCAGGCCTGATCTATGCGGGTCCCGTATCGATCATTCACCGTCTGGATCGGGAAGTTGTCGAAAGTCCACATCCCCTCCTCGGCCCTGGCCGTTGAAGCGGCGGACAGTGCCGACAGCGACGCCGTCAGGGCCAGCAGGGTTGCGGTGAAGCGAAGCGACATGAGCGATTTCCCGTAGAAATGTTATATTGTTCGGTAGCGAGCGGCTGCAGCTGTCAATCCGCGCTGCATCGAACGCCGGGCAGCGTGGCGCTCAGGATGGATCGAAACCGCCTGAAACGCCACCTCGACGATCAGGGAAAACACGCGGTTCCTCGCCGTCAGGCACCACAGGGGCACTGAGGCGAACCGTCGTCGGGGAATGATCATCCGGTGGGAGCTTGCGCAGACGTATGTTATTTCATAACGTCAAGTTCCGATTTTCCGATTACGGATACCGCCATGCGTGCTCCCCGCCTCTCCCGCCCCCTCCTGCTCGCCGCCGCCAGCTGGGCCGCCCTTTGCAGCGCCGCCCACTCCCAGTCGACGGTCGGAGCCCCACAGCAGGACGGGGCACCAGAGCTGGAGGAGATCATCGTCACCGGCGTCCCCTATGGCATCAGCCGGAACGCCACGACCATCGCCACGACCGTGATCGACGAGGACCAGCTCGCGGTGGCACCGACGGTCTCGCTCGGGGATCTGCTGAACGGCACCCCTGGAGTGCGCTCAACCAGCTTCGCCCCCGGTGCCAGCCGACCCGTGATCCGGGGCCTCGACGGACCGCGCGTGCAGGTCCTGACCAACGGCCTTGGCCTGATCGACGCCAGCTCGGTCTCGCCGGATCACCAGGTCGCGGTCGATCCTGCCGAGGCGCGGCGCATCGAGATCCTCAGGGGTCCATCCACCCTTGTCTTCGGCGGCTCGGCGATCGGCGGCGTGGTCAACATCATCGACGACCGCATTCCCTCTGAACCGGCCGAGAACGGCCTCGACGGTCACGTCAGCGCCCAGGCGTCGACGGTCGATGACGGAACCAGCTTCGGCGCGCGACTGAAGGCCAACGCCGGCCCGTTGGTCTTTACTGTAGACGGCTTTACCCGCAGCGCCTCGGACTTTGACGTGCCCGTCTACCCGGAATCGCAGCGTCTGCTGGACGAGGAGGGCGAGGCTGCAGGCGACGAACGCACGGTCGAGAACACCTTCGTCGACCTGGACCAGTATGGCGCGGGCGTCAGCTGGATCGGATCGCGCGGCTACCTGGGACTGTCGGTCAAACGGGTCGAGACCACCTATGGTGTGCCGGGACATGAGCACGGCCATGACGACGAGGCCCACGATGAAGAGGATCACGGCGAGGAGAGCGTCTCCATCGGCCTGGAACAGACCCGCTATGACCTGCGTGGCGAACTGCGCTTCGACGCGGGTCCATTCAGCGCTGCCAGGCTGTCGGCCGGCTACGCCGACTATCAGCACACCGAATTCGAAGGTGGCGAGGTCGGCACCCAATTCTTCTCGGACGGCTACGAGGGTCGCTTAGAGCTGATCCAGCGAGCGCGCGACGGTTGGCAGGGGGTGGTCGGCATGCAGGTGCTGGACCGCACCTTCGACGCGGTGGGCGACGAGGCCTATGTGCCGAGGACAGACATCGCCGAAAAGGGGCTTTACACGGTCCAGCGGTTCGACCGGGGCGCAGTGGGCTTTGAGGGCGGTTTGCGTCTGGACAACCGGTCGCTGGAGAGCCTGGCAGCCAACCGCGACTTCAACAATGTCTCGGCCTCGGCAGGCGTCTTCGTTCGGCCATCGACACCGCTGTTCCTCGGGTTGAGCCTGGCGCGCAGCGAGCGCGCGCCGAGCGAGGTCGAACTGTTCGCCGAGGGGGCGCACATCGCCACCGGCTCGTTCGAGGTCGGCAACATCGATCTGGACAGCGAGGTTGCGACCTCGATCGAGGCGACGGTGCATTTCGCATCCGGTCCTTTCGAATTCGACCTTCACGCCTTTCACGCAGACTACGACGGCTTCATCGACCTGAGGCCGACGGGTCTGACGGATGTTGCTTCGGACCTGCCGATCTTCGCCTACGTCCAGACGGACGCGACCTTCCGCGGCTTCGAGGCCGAGGCCGCCTATGACATCTGGACCAGCGGCGCGAAGGTTGTGACACTCGAAGGTGCCGCCGACCTCGTCGACGCTGACACCGACCTGGGCCCCGCCGCGCGGATCCCGCCGTATTCGGTCACTGCCCGGATCAAATACGCCTCGACCCCCGTGGATCTGAGCCTCGAAGTCCGTCACGTGGGTGAGCAGGACGAGGTCGCCGCGTTCGAACTGCCGACTGACAGCTACACCCTGGTGAATCTTTTCGGAGCCTGGCGTCCCTTCTCTGACCCGTCGGTCACCGTCTTCGCCGAGGGGCGCAATCTGACGAACGAGGAGGCCCGCGAACATGCCTCCTTCCTGAAGGATATCGCCCCCCAGCCGGGCCGCAACCTGCGGGTCGGGGTGACCTACCGGTTCTAGGCCGCAACCGGCCACGGTTCTTCTCCCCGGCGAGGCTGAAGGCTGGCGATCACCCCTGTGTCGCCAGCAGTCCTCGTTCTGGCCAGAACGCCCTTTAGGGCGCACACCCGGGTGTTGACCCTATTGATCCTCCGAGCCCCGCCATGCCGCCGCGTCTCCTGTTTCTTCTTTTTGTTGTGTTCGCTGGTGCGGTTACGGGAGCACCGGCACGCGCTGCCGATCCCGTGTTCACACCGCACGCCTGCCCCTCGGAGTGGCCATCGGACGTTCGCGAAACGGTCTGCGGAGCGCTGACGGTCGATGAAGCCCGCGACGGATCCAGCGACCGCCGCATCGACATCTCGGTCGTCATCCTGAAGGCAAGCCGGCCCTACAGCGATGCCTCGGGCCAGGCCCTCCCGCCGCTGGTGATGTTCCACGGGGGGCCAGGAGGCGCATCGACGCCCAGGATCGGCGGGACGCTGCGGGCCCTGGCGAGCACTCCGGACCTGCTGGCCGTCGACCAGAACGTGATCTTCTTCGACCAGAGGGGCGGCGGGGCGAGCCGGCCGTCGATGGACTGCCCCGACGCGCAGCTCACCGATGCGGGACCGCCGTCCGACGCCGATCGCGACGCGCTGATCGCCTGTTTGAGGGGCTATCAGGCGCAGGGCATCGACCTGAACCAGTACAATGCCCGCGCCATCGCCGACGACGTGGCAGACTTGGTGAGGGCACTGGACCTGACGCAGATCGACCTGCGCGGGGGCTCCTATGGTCCGCGCATCCAGGCGGCGGTGATCACCCATCAGCCCGGGATCGTCCGGGCCGCCGTGATGGATTCGCCCTGGCCGCCCGAGGGCAACTGGGCCGTGGGAACCCCGGAAAACGTCTCGAGCGCCGTGCGCCTGATCCTGTCCAAATGCGCAGCACAGACGGATTGCGCGGCACGTCATCCGGACCTGCAGTCCCGGTTCGAGGCCGAGGCGCGTCAGTGGCTGGCCAGACCGCAGGCGGGGACAGACGGACGAACCTTTACCGTCGACGATCTGTCGGCCTTCCTGATGGACACGACCTACGACCGGACCGGCGTGCGCCGCCTGCCCGCCGATCTGGAGCGGATCATCGCCGGCGACCTGAGCCCGGTCGCCGCGATCGCTGCGGACCGGACCTATTAT
>JBBSCK010000162.1:0-5054 GCA_038250335.1 Caulobacterales bacterium | reverse complement strand
TCAAAGATGGGAACCGCCAACAACACCGGGGCCGGCAGTTGGCGCGACAGCTTCGGCCTGTTCGGGCGCAAGGGCGACCAGGCCCAGCAGACCCCGACCGAGGACCGCCGCGTCGGCAAGATCGAACGCGGGGCCTTCGCCGACCTCGATCTGGCCCCGGGCTCGTCCAAGGAAAAGATCAAGGCCGCCTATCACGACCTGCTCAAACGCTGTCACCCCGATCACAACCAGGGCGACCGCGGAGCCGAGGCCAAGCTGGTCCGCGTCATCAAGGCCTACAAGATCCTCAAGAAGGCGGGCATCGCCTGATCCCGGCCCGGGTCCGGGGCATGGTGACGCGGAACAACCCGATCGGCCCCCTCCCCGTGACTGACGGGGTTTAAAGGTCCAGCGGCGTGCGCTAATCGCACCTCTATGGCCTTTTCCCTCGACGCGACCCCCGACCCCCTTCTGACGTTCGAACCCCACCGCAAGGTCACCGTGCGCGAGGTCTTCGGCATCGACTCCGACATGACCGTGCCGATGTTCGACACCGTTGACAGCCATGTGCCCGAGGTCGACCCGGCCTACAGGTTCGACCCCCAGACGACGCTGGCCATCTGCGCCGGCTTCGCCCACGACCGCCGCGTCATGATCCAGGGCTATCACGGCACCGGCAAGTCGACCCATATCGAGCAGGTCGCCGCCAAGCTGAACTGGCCCACCATTCGGGTGAACCTGGACAGCCACGTCAGCCGCATCGACCTGGTCGGCAAGGACGCCATCGTCCTCAAGGACGGCAAACAGATCACCGAGTTTCGCGAGGGCATGCTGCCCTGGGCCATCCAGCGCCCGATCGCCCTGGTGTTCGACGAATACGACGCCGGCCGTCCCGACGTGATGTTCGTGATCCAGCGCGTGCTGGAGGCGCAGGGCCGCCTCACCCTGCTGGACCAGAACCGCGTCATCCGCCCCAACAAATGGTTCCGCCTGTTCGCCACCACCAACACCATCGGTCTGGGCGACACCTCGGGGCTGTATCACGGCACCCAGCAGATCAATCAGGGCCAGATGGACCGCTGGAACATCGTCACCACCCTGAACTACCTCGACCACGACGTGGAGGCCGAAATCGTCGCCGCCAAGGCCCCGGAATGGGAGACCACCGAAGGCCGGCGCGCCATCGCCGCCATGGTCCGCGTCGCCGACATGACCCGCAACGCCTTCATGAACGGCGACATCTCCACCGTCATGTCGCCCCGCACCGTCATCACCTGGGCCCAGAACGCCACCATCTTCGGCGGCGACATCGGCCTGAGCTTCCGGCTGACCTTCCTCAACAAGTGCGACGAGCTGGAACGCCCGACCATCGCGGAATTCTACCAGCGCGCGTTCGGGGAAGATCTGCCGGAGGCGGCGACACGGGTGAAGGTGGGTTAGCTTTAGCCGTCCGGAAACAACCTGAATAACGGCCAGTGCTCTGCGTAGCCTGGCGAATACGTCATCAACAGGTACGCGGATCGGATTTCTTTCGGCTTTTCGACCGTCAAACCGGGCAACCAACTCTCGACTGCTCTAGGATCCAGCCAAGGTTCAGCAGTGTGAATGACCAGAATGTCGGCTGAAATTGCGTGCCTTCGGCAGTTCAACGCCTTTGCAAGAACGCGCTCGCTCAATCGTCTTTCGAGGTGCTCCGCAGACCATTGAATATCCTCAAAAGACAAACTTCTCTTTGCAGCGAGCGCCAATGTGTCCGCTGAATGCAGCAACTCGGTCAGTTCAACACTGATCCAGCTTCCGGACCTCAACGCATAGAAGTCCGGAAACGCGTTGTCAGGCCCGCGTTGGACGTCCTCGAAGCGCAATGTTCCAACCCCAGCGAGCGCTCGCCGAAACTCCGAAATCGTCGAATTTTCGACTATGGCTTTGTCGACCGAACTTGATCGCGCGAACTCGGCAGCGTGTCCACGACTGGACATCAGAGATGCCCAGTATTCCAGCGACCCAACTTCGAAGTTCGGCGCAGGTCGCCTGGTCACGCGGCCCTCGGCGTAATCATCTCCAGAGCCGACCCCATCTTCCGACGCTGCTCCAGCAGATCGTGGCTGATCTGAAGCCGCAGGAAGAACCCCTGGCTCAGCCCCCAATAGCGGGTCAGACGCAGGTCGGTATCGGCGGTGACAGCGCGCTTGCCCAGAACGATTTCGTTGATACGACGGGGCGGCACGCCGATCGCCTTCGCCTGGGCCGTCTGGCTCATGCCGATGGGCTTGAGGAAATCCTCGAGCAGAATGTCGCCCGGCGTCGGGTTCTTCAGCCACTCGTCAGGGTGGCCAATGTCGCTTCCACGGTCAGTGATAGTCACAGATTTCGACATCCCCGCATCCTCCGTCCGTCCAGCGGAAACACACCCGCCACTGCTGATTGATCCGGATCGAGTGCTGGCCCTTTCGATTTCCCGACAGCGCCTCCAATCGATTGCCAGGCGGCAACCGCAAATCCTCAAGCCTTTCCGCTGCGTCCAGCGCCGCGAGTTTCCGAAGTGCCGCTTCCTGAATGTCGCCGGGCAGGCGCCGGGACAGCCGGCCGTTCCAGACCTTCTCAGTCTCGCGGTCACGGAAGCTCCGGATCATCGAGGTGGATCATAACGCATAACGTTATAGGGATCAATCCGCCCCATTCCGCCACGTCCGCCCCGCCAGCATCCGGACATGCTCCCGCACTCCCTCCGGCCAGCCCGCCACCGCCGTATCGAACGCCGCTGCGTCCCCCGCGAACAGCCTCCGCGTCGCCTCCTCATACCCCGGCAGGTCCCCCGCCACGGCGGTCATGAAGCGATAGGCCGCCTCCCGGCTCCTGCGCACACGGTCCGGCCCCTCGGCCTCGCGCAAGGCGGCCTCGACCAGTTTCCTCAGTGCCACCGATGCCCCGCCCGGTTGGGCCGCCACCCAGTCCCAGTGACGCGGCAAAAGGGTCACTTCCCGCGCGGTGACGCCCAGCTTTGGTCGCCCCGGGCCACGTTTCTCCTCGACCATCGGTTCCAGCCGCGCCAGCACCGCCTCCTGATCGCCCCGCAGATCGAACTCCACCGGCCGGGCGTCGGCGTCGTCGAACACCAGGACGCTGTCGCCCGCCTCGACCGCCGCCTTCACGGACGCCACCACATCACGCGGTGCGCCCGAGGCGATCAGGCGGTGCCCGGCAAAGGCGGTGCAGGATTTCACGTCGGCAGCGGCGGGTACGGCGGGCATCAGAAGGCTCTTCGAAAGACACCTTGCGAATTACCCGGATAAAACCATCGCGTCAATAACGTCCGGGTATTATTTAGACGCCTACCCGTCCCTGTTGATCCGCTCGTCCGGGATCAGGCCACCCGAGACCCAGCTGCACAGCCCCGTCACGATCGCCGCGCCCACGCCTGCCCACAGGCCGTCGACCATGAACCCGCTCAGGAAGGACGCCACCAGACCGATGGTCGCCGCGTTCACCACCAGGAGGAACAGGCCGAACGTCACCACCGTCAGCGGAAAGGTCACGAACACCAGGATCGGGCGCACGAACGCGTTGACCAGCCCCAGCAGCACCGCCGCTGCGACCAGCGAGCCCGTCGACAGGAAGGCCACCCCCGGCACCAGCCAGGCCGCCAGCCACAGGCCCAACGCCGTCACCACCGCCTGGAGGATGAACCTCAGCATCGTCGTTTCGCTCCCGGTTTCGCCATTTTTCGAGCTCCTTATATCGCGATGCCACGCCTCGCCCGCAACGACCGGCGTTAGCGGAACCGCAGGGATTGGTATGCGCTATGCCGAGACGCCTCCCCGGCTCTCCCCAACTGAAGGACATCCCATGACACAGGAACGAATCGAAGGTGCCGCCACCGGCGTGAACGGCAAGATCAACAGCGGCGTCGGCAAGCTGACCGGCGACACCAAACTGCAGCTCGAAGGCCGGTTCGACGAGGTCAAGGGCAAGGCGCTCGACGCCTATGGCCGCGCCATCGACAAGCTGGAAAACCTGTCGGAGCGCGCGCCCGCCGACCTGCGCGAGCCGGTCCGCACCGGCCTCGACTTCGCCCGCCGCAAGCCCCTGCTGACCACCGGTATCATCGCGGCTCTGGCCTTCCTGCTGGCCGGCTCGGGTCGCCGCAGGCACTAGGCGTCGTCTGCAGACATACGAAAGGCCCGGGTGTCACCACCCGGGCCTTTCGCAATTGTCTCCTCCCTGTCGCGCGGCGATGG
This sequence comes from Caulobacterales bacterium, assembly GCA_038250335.1. GTDB lineage: Bacteria > Pseudomonadota > Alphaproteobacteria > Caulobacterales > Caulobacteraceae > Brevundimonas. Next base: position 837 of record JBBSCK010000162.1, on the reverse strand, counting down.
GGGGGGTGGAGGGGTTCCTGGCGCCCCACCGACCTCACTTCCTTTGGAGCCCCTCCGTCACGGCGCAAGCGCGCCGCACGGCCTCCCCATTCGCCCAAGGCGAACGGGGAGGATTTTTGAGGCCTAGACCGCCGCGTCCTCGTCGGCCTTCTCCTTCACCGGTCCGCCGCTGGCGGGCTTGATGTCGAAGACGATCTTGCCGTCCTTCAGCTCGACCTTGACGTGGCCGCCGCGCGTCAGACGTCCGAACAGGATGTCGTCGGCCAGCGGCTTCTTGATATTCTCCTGAATGACCCGGCCCAGCGGGCGCGCGCCATACAGTTCGTCGAAGCCGTTCTTGGCCAGCCAGTCGGCCGCGTCATCGGCCAGTTCGATGGTGATATTGCGGTCCGCAAGCTGGGCTTCCAGCTGCAGCACGAACTTGGTCACCACCAGGCGGATGGTCTCGGCCGCCAGCGGCTTGAAGCTGACCACAGCGTCCAGACGGTTCCTGAACTCCGGCGCGAACAGGCGCTGGATGGCTTTTTCATCCTCGCCCTCGACCTTGCCGCGACCGAAGCCGATCGAGGCGCGGGCGTTGTCGGCGGCACCGGCATTCGTGGTCATGATCAGCACGACGTTCCGGAAATCGACCTTCTTGCCGACCGCGTCGGTCAGCATCCCGTTGTCCATCACCTGTAGCAGGATGTTGTAGACGTCGGGGTGCGCCTTCTCGATCTCGTCCAGCAGCACCACCGCATGCGGATGCTGGTCGACGGCGTCGGTCAGCAGCCCGCCCTGGTCATGGCCGACATAGCCCGGAGGCGCCCCGATGAGGCGGCTGACCGTGTGCCGCTC
>JBBSCK010000161.1:0-5081 GCA_038250335.1 Caulobacterales bacterium | reverse complement strand
GCCGCCGAAGCGCGAGGCTGGCGCTGGCACCCGACCCAGTCGCTCGAGGACCAGTCCGACGGGGGTGTCGTGGTGCGGTTCCGGGCCTCGGGTATGCGCGAACTGGCCTGGCACCTGTTCACCTGGGGCGAACAGGTGACAATTGTGGCCCCCCAGCGGCTCAAGGCGGTGATGGCCGGGGAACTGGCGGCGGCTCAGCGGGCTCTGGACGCGGTCCCCTGACGGCCGCCGTTCATGAGCGGGCCCTAAGATGACCGGCTGGCGTTTGGCGGCGATCGACCGCACGGCCAGACCGGAGACTTCCATGCATGCCATCCTGACGGCCTTTGTCCTCTCGATTCTGACGGCCGGTTGCGCCGTGGCAGCCCCTGCCCCGGCGGTCGGCAGACTTCAGACCGGGGAGCCGGTGGCTGTGCGGGTCGAGCGCGACGCGGACCGGTGGGAGGTGGAATTCGTCCTGAACGCCGATGCGCCGGTGTGGATGTTCCAGCGCTCGGCGCTGCTGCGGATCGGACGAAACCCCTGGCGGCCGGCCTGGTGGTCGGTCCAGACCCCGGGCGTGATCCTGGATCGCCAGGGGCGTTACGACGTCCTGCGGATGGCCGACGGCTCGCCCGTGCCGCGCCGGATCCGCATCCGGATGACGCCGCGCGCGGGCGATCTCGAGGCCGACTATGATCCGGCGCTCGTGTTCTCGGACGGGGCAGTGGCCCTGTACTCCGAACAGTTCGACGTGTCGCCGCTGGCCTCGCTCGAGCAGGCCCGCGCCCTGCCACTGGATCTGAACGGGATCGACCTGCCAGGCGGGCCGGCCGAGGTGACCTGGCGCGACCGGGCGGGGCCGGTGCTGTTCAAGGGCCAGCGGCTGGATCAGGTCACCGCCATCAACGCCGACACCTATGTGCTGTTCGGCGACGCCCGGACCCGCGAGGGGCGCGGCGTCACCACCGTGATTGACCCCGGCCTGCCGACCTGGCTGGGTGAACAGCTGGCCGATTTCACCCCGCTGGTGATGGACTATTACACCGCGCGGCTGGGACCCCAGGCGGGGCCGACGCCGACCCTGATGGTCAGCTGGACGGGGCCGACCGTGAGTTTGTCGAGCATGGGTGGCAGTGTCCTGCCCGGGCTGATCTCGATGAATTTCGAAGGTGAGGGCGTGCTCGATCCGGAGCCCGCAGCCCTCGCCCGGGCGCGCTGGTTCATCGGCCACGAGAGCGCGCATTTCTGGCTCGGCTCCAACGGCCTGAAGTATGAGTTCGCCCGCGACGCCTGGATTACTGAAGGCGGGGCCGACCTGATGGCGGTGCGGGCCATCTCGGCCATCGATCCGACCTATGACGCCGCGACCGAGTTGCAGCGCGAGGTCGACGACTGCGTCTCACTGGCGGCGGGCCGGCCGGTTGCGAGCGCAGGCGAGCGCGGCGACAACCGGGCCTACTATGCCTGCGGCGCGGTCTGGAGCCTGGCGCTGGAAGGCGCGCGGAAGGAGCGATCGGGAGGCGACTTTTTCGACGTCATTGTCGACCTGCAGCGCCGCAATGCCGACGATGGCGTGCTGACGCGCGAAGAGTGGCTGTCGGCCCTGACCCGGGAATCGCGCGATCCTTCGCTACGGATCGGCATCGAGCGGATGCTGGACGAAGGATCGGCAGATCCGGCCAGCGAGATCGCCCGGCTGTTCGACCGGACCGGTGTCGCCTACCGCATGGACGCCGGGCGGATCGTGCTGGCGGACTGAACCTGCGACGCCGCGAGGCCGCCGTCTACCGCCCCCCGCCGCCCATGGCCGCGCCGAAGCTCTTCCAGCTGAGTTTCACGTCCGACAGCGCCCCGGTGCGGAACGCCCGCCCGGCCAGCCAGACCATCAGCAGGGCCATGGCGAACATGCCCGCCATCGTGCCCGCGATCTCAACCATCGGCGGCCCTGACGGGGCCCGGGCGCTCATCAGGAAGGGCGTGAAGAACGGCACCCAGGACAGGAAGCGGACCAGCGGTGCGTCGGGGTTCACCAGCGCCATCTGCACGACCAGGATCGGCACGACGAGCACCATCATGATCGGGCCCATCAGCGTCTGGGCGTCTCGCGGCGTCTCGCAGAAGGCTCCGATGGCGGCGAACAGAACCGCGTACATCAGATAGCCGCCGACGATATAGGCCCCGAAATAGAAAATCAGCCCGTTCGCCATAAGCACCGAGCCGACGTCAGCCGCCACCGACGGCGCTGCCGCGATCAGACCGAACGTCCCGATCCCGCCCCAGACCACCAGAACAGACAGGGTCAGCATCGCCACCCCCAGAACCTTGCCGGTCAGGATCTCGGTCGCCGAGGCCGAGGACAGCAGGACCTCCAGGATCTTGTTCGATTTCTCCTCCATCACGCTGTTCAGCAGGATGGAGGCCCCCGTGATGATCAGCGACCACAGGATGAAGCTGAAGGCCAGGCCGATGATGCCCGGCAACCGGTCCTTGAACGACACCTCTCCCCCGCCGGCTGAACGGGGCGAAAAGACACCAATCTCGGGCCGGAAGGCATCGGCCTGCTCGACCACAGCCGCGTCGATGCCGGCATCGCGCCGCACCGCCTCCCGGTTGGCGTCGCGCAAGGCGGCGCGGACGAAGTCCTCGACTGTATCGTCGGTGGCACGGGCGGCCCAGACACGCGCGCCGGGCACGCCGTCGGTCCTCGACAGGAACACCACGGCGTCCAGCCGCTCAGCCTTGGGAGTCTCGTCGGTCAGATATCGGCGCAGCAGGGCATCCTGCGCCGGTCCCGGGAGACTGGCGGCCAGATCAGCCGGGGCGGAGACGATGCTCATGCGCGGCCGGCTGATGGAAGCAAGGGCGCTCTCCGCCGATCCCGGGGGTGCCCCGGTCGAGGCAGCCGCCTGCTCGGCGGCTTCGCGAGCGCGCGTGGCGCGGCGTTCGATGTCGGAGGCAAGCGCGTTGCGAACGGCGGCGGCCAGCCCGGTCGCCTCCGCTCCCTCCTCGATCAGCACCACCGCCCGCTCGGTTTCAGCGCCCCTAACGAGCAGGGGTACGGCCCCGCCCAGCACCGCGAACAGGGGAAAGGCCAGCAGGGACAGCCAAAACCCGACCGTGCGGGCATAGGCGAGGAACTCGCGTCGGGCGATCAGCAGGATGCGGTTCATCGGGCGACCTCCAGAGAGGCTACGGGCCGGGCGACGCTCTGGTCCTGGTCGGGATTATCTCCCGTCAGATGGATGAAGGCGTCATGCAGGGTCGGTTCCTTCAGTTCGAAGCGGCGCACGTCCAGACCGCTGAGGAAGGCCGTCTTCAGCGCCTCCTGGCCGGCGGCCCCGCTGGCAAGGCTGCCCTTCAGCACCCGCACGCCGTCCCGCTCGGACACGACCTCCACGCCGGTTACGCCCGGCAGGTCCGCCACGGCCCCGGCCGCGATATCGCCCTCCAGCTCGATGAAGCGACGGGTCGTCGCCCGGGCCTCCGTCACCGTGCCGTCGAAGGCCTTTCGCCCCCTCGCCATCAGCACCACCTGATCGCAAAGCCGCTCGGCGTGCTGCATGACATGGGTCGAGAACAGCACCGTCGCCCCGTTCGCCGCCAGATCGCGGATCACGGCCTCCAGACCCTGCTGGTTGACCGGATCCAGCCCGCTGAAGGGCTCGTCCAGGATCACGAACTCGGGCCGATGCACGACCGAGGCGATCAGCTGCACCTTCTGGGCCATCCCCTTGGACAGCTCTTTCATCTGCTTGTTGCGCGACGCGCCAAGGCCCTGAGCCTCCAGCATCTCACGCGCGCGCCGCTTGCCCTCGCTGGTCGCCAGCCCCTTGAGCGAACCGAAGAAGGCGATGGCGTCGACGGGCGTCATCTTCTTGTAGAGACCGCGCTCCTCCGGCAGGAAGCCGATCCGGTCGCGCACCTTGCGTCCGTCGGATGCGCCGAGGATCTCGATCTGGCCGCTGGTCACCGGCTGAAGCCCAAGGATCATGCGGATGCTGGAGGTCTTGCCCGCACCGTTGGGGCCCAGAAAGCCACAGATGGCCCCCTTCTCAACCGTGAAACTCAGGTCCTGCACGGCCTGGAACTCGCCGTAGCGCTTGCTCACGCCGTCCAGCGTCAAGGCCGCCATACTCATCCCCCAGTCCGTTACCGATCGAGAGTTAGCAAAGGACGCTTTACAGGGAAACCCTGTATACGGTCCGCGCCTGACGTCAGCCGGCCGCCGGGGCCTCGACCTCGACCTGGAAGGTTTCGCCGACCACCCGGCCGGGGTTCACCTGGGTCCCGCCCCGCCGCACCTCGAAATGCAGGTGGGGACCGGTCGAATAGCCTGTCGACCCCACCAGGCCGATACGCCCGCCGCCTTGCAGCCGGTCGCCCGAGGCCACATCGATACGGCTCAGATGCGCATACAGGGTGGTCATACCATTCGGATGACGTATCTCGATGAAGTTGCCGTAGCCCCCGGGCTGGTGGCCGATGCGGACGATCTCGCCCTCGGCCGCAGCATAAACGGTCGTCCCCCGGGGTGCTGCGATGTCGACGCCATTGTGCATCCGCGCCCCCCGCTCCCCGCCCAGCCGGCGCATGCCGAAGCGCGAGTTGACGCGAAAACCTCGCACCGGCTCGCGGAAGACGATCGCGCGCATCAGGGGGCCGGCGGGCTCGGCCACGGCGGTCACGGGAGGTGCCTCCGGCTGTTCGAACGTCCCGGGGGCGGAGTCCGGTACGGCAGGAGCCATGGCCATGGCCACGATCGCCACCACCCCAAGGCCAAGAGTCTGGCCGGACTGGATCAGCAGGGACCGGACGGGCGGGAGTGAAAATCGCATGAAGTCATCGAGGGGCGGCGCTTGTCGAAAGCAGGGGGACGCCGGCGACACGGGATCGATGACCCGCGACCAAGCCTGTGGCGCAGCGCTCTTCTAGGACTCCATGGGGCGACTTTGGGGCGCCGGTTGCGAAACGGTGTCGCACCCCCCGGACCCATAAAACACGAACGCGCGCCCGGCCCAGGGCCCGCGCGCGGCGGTGGGACCCGCGGGGGCGACCCCCGCCCGGGCCGGGGGGCGCCCCCCCACCGGGGGGGGGCCTGG
>JBBSCK010000160.1:0-5112 GCA_038250335.1 Caulobacterales bacterium | reverse complement strand
GCTTGGCCTCGGCTCCGCGGTCGCCCTGGTTGTGATCGGGGTGGCAGCGTTTCAGCAGGTCGTGATAGGCGGCCTTGATTTTTTCCTTTGACGAGCCGGGGGCCAGATCGAGGTCGGCGAAAGCCCCGCGTTCGATCTTGCCGACGCGGCGGTCCTCCGTCGGGGTCTGCTGGGCCTGGTCGCCCTTGCGCCCGAACAGGCCGAAGCTGTCGCGCCAACTGCCGGCCCCGGTGTTGTTGGCGGTTCCCATCTTTGAGGCGAAGGCGGCGGCCTCGCGGGTGTTCTTGCCGGCTTTCATTTCCCACGTCGGCCGGCCGCCGGTCATGGCCTCGTTTTCCTTGGCGGCGCGAACCTGGGCCTCGTTCATCCCGGCGTAGAAGTTCCAGCCCTTGTTGTACTCGCCCGCGTGGGGTTGGCAGAAGTCATAGAAATCGTTCAGCCGCTCGCGTGATTTCGGGGCGCGTGACGTCGCGGCCCTGGTGCAGTCGGGCCAGTTGCACGGCTTCTCGCCGGGCTTCAGGTGCAGGACATCGGCTTCCGCCTCGGCCTCTCCGGCCTTCGGCGGTTTGATCCGCATATCCTTGAAGCGGGGTTTGTACTCGAATGACGCAGGCATCGACCGCAGTGTAGGGTCGATTTGGTCACCATCAAGGAAAGCTGCATGCCCGACGGCCCGATTGCGACGATTATGCGCGGAAAACTTCAATCCGCGTTCCAGCCGACACGGCTGGAGCTCGAGGATGACAGCGCCCGGCATGCCGGACACCATCACGAGGGGGGCATGGACGGCCTCCCGGGCGGAGAAAGCCATTTCAACCTGACCCTGGTGTCGGCGGCATTCGAGGGTCTGGGACGCGTGCAGCGCCAGCGCGCGGTGAATCAGGCCCTGGCCGAGGAGCTGGCCGGCCCGGTTCACGCCCTTTCCATCCGCGCGCTGACCCCCGATGAAGCCGGGAGTTGAGGAAAGACCAGCGTTCACCTCGTCTTAGAAGGTTCGCCCTAGCGTTGGGGGTGGGTAATTCAGGTAGACCGGGGAACGCATGGTTGGGTCCGAGGACATCGGCAGGAGCCTTGGCGGCGCGAGCGCGGCGACAGGGGCCGGCGAGGCCGCCCAGGCGCTGACGGCGATCTTGCAGACCCAGTATCTGCGTTATCTGATCATCGCCAGCTGGGCGATCGGGCTGCTCGGAACCGTGGGCTGGGTCGAGGCCGCAGTCTGGTTCTGCGGCACGGTTGCCGCAGGGGCAGTGCGGGGGTCTTTCGAACGCCGCATGGCCGGCCGGGTCGATGCCGGCTGGGGGCTGCTGTTCCCGGCTGTTGCCACAGTGACCACGGCGGCCTGGGCCTCGGCCCCGCTCCTCGCCTGGTTTTCGGGGCATGACTTCGGCCACCCCCTGGCCGTGGCGCTACTGATCAGCGGCTATGTGCTGGTGTTTTCGCAGCTGCGCAGCTCGCCGAAACAGGCGATCGTGATCTCCTCCCCCTATTCGCTGGTCGTCCTGATTGTCCTCGGCAGCCTGTGGGGCGGGCCGTTGTTCTGGCCCTTGCTGGCCATCCTGCCGTTCACCGCAGCCGGTCTGTTCGTGCTGGTCATGATGACCATGCTGCGCGAAGAGCGAATCAAGGCCTTCCAGGAGCATCAGGCCCATCTGATCGAGGAGCTGGAATCGGCAAGAGACAAGGCCGACGCCGCCAACCACGCCAAATCGAACTTCCTCGGTGTCATCTCGCACGAGCTGCGTACGCCCATGAACGGCGTTCTGGGTGCGGCCCAGCTGCTGGGCGCGACACGGCTGGAAACGACCCAGCGCGAATATCTCTCGATCATCCGCAACTCGGGCGACAATCTGCTGAGTTTGTTGAACGACATTCTCGACATGACCAAGATCGAGGCGGGCAAGATGGCGTTCGAGGTCATCGACGTTGCGTTCGACGACCTGCACCGCCGGGTCACCGGCCCGTTTCTGGCCCAGGCCGAGGCCAAGGGCCTGCAGTTCCGCTCGACCTTCGTCGGCGAAATTCCCGCCACGGTGCGTGGTGATCCGCTGCGCGTCTGCCAGGTCATCCAGAACCTGCTGTCGAATGCGGTCAAGTTCACCGAGGGCGGCGTGATCGACTACCGGGTCGAGGCGACGAGGCTCAGCGAGCAACGCGTCGCCTTCGCCTTTTCCGTCACCGACAGCGGCACCGGTATTGCGCCGGAGGACCTTGAGCGGCTGTTTCAACCCTTTACCCAGGCTGATGCCTCGTCCACCCGGCGGTTCGGGGGCACGGGCCTGGGCCTGACGATCGCGCGACGCATGGCCAACATCATGGGCGGCGACATCGGCGTGACCTCGGAGCTTGGCAGGGGCTCGACGTTCACCTTCGCGGTAGAAGCCGATGTGGTGGAATGGGAGGCGGTGGCTGCAGTCGAAGCGATCAAGGCCGAGGCCGGGGAAGGCGACAGCCTCAAGGTTCTGGTGGTCGAGGATCACCCGGTCAACCGCATGATCCTCGAGGCCTGGCTGGGCTCCGCCGGACACGCCACCGCCACGGCGGAAAACGGCCAGATCGCCGTCAACATGTCCGCTCAGCAGACGTATGACCTGATCATCATGGACGTGAACATGCCCGTGATGGACGGGCTGAGTGCCACGCGCCTGATCCGTACGGGCGGGGCCAACAAGGACACGCCGATCGCAGTGCTGTCCGCCTCTGCCCGGCAGGAGGACCACGAGGCCGGCCTTGAGGCGGGGGCGGACGCCTATCTGAACAAGCCGATCGACTTCGCCGCCCTGGCCCGGCTGATGCAGACCGTGCGCGGCGGCAGGACCCTGGTCCACGACGAGGCAGAAAGCGGCGAAAGATCGGCGGCGGCCTGAACCGGACATGACCACGGCCGTTCAGGCCGGGCTCAAGCTCCGGTGTCCAGTGTGCAGGCAGGTCGGGACCCCCCCGACGCCTTGGGAGACACCGCCGTGAAAAAGTTCACCACCGCCGCGCTGGCCGCCTTAGCCGCCCTGATTGCCACCGGCTCCCTGGCCACGGCCTCGGCCGCCGACGCCCAATCCCGCTATGAGCGCAGCGATCGTCAGGAGCATCGTCAGGACAGGCGCGAGGATCGCCGAGACGATCGCCGAGACGACCGTCAGTATGCCCGTCAGGACGACCGGCGCGACGACCGCCGCGAATGGCGCCAGGATCGTCGCGAAGACCGTCAGGAATACCGTCAGCAGGCCCGTGCCTATGACCGGTGGCAGCGCGCCGAGCGTCGCTACTATGCCAGCCGCTATCAGGCCCCGCGCGGCTATCGCTACCAGCAGTGGAGCTATGGCCAGCGGCTGCCCAGCCACTACTCCCGAGGCTATGTCATCAATGATTACTACCGCTACGGCCTGCGTGCGCCGCCGCGCGGATACCACTATGTCCGCAACGGCAATGACGTGGTTCTCGCCGCCGTCGCCGGCGGTCTGATTACCGCCGTCATCGGGGGTCTGTTCTACTAGGGCCTGGTGGAACGCGCACGAGCTCGCCCCGGAGGGAGACCTCCGGGGCGTTTTCGCGTTTCGACGGGTCCATGTCTAGATGAGGTCCCATGCGCGCCTTTGCCGAACTGCTGGATCGCCTGTCGCTGACAGGCTCGAGGAACGCCAAGCTCGTGCTCCTGCGCGACTATCTGCGCGCCACGCCCGATCCCGACCGGGGCTGGGCCCTGGCCGCCCTGACCGGAGAGCTCAGCTTCGATACGGCAAAGCCGGCGATGATCCGGCGGGCCGTCGAGACCCGCGTCGATCCGGTCTTGTTCGGCTGGTCCTACGACTATGTCGGCGACCTCGCGGAGACAGTGGCGCTGATCTGGCCGGGTGACCCGGACCACCGGGCCAACCGCGAGCCCGGACTGGGTGAGGTGGTCGACGCCCTGGCCGCCGCGAAACGGGGTGAGGTCCAGGGGCTGGTGGAGGGCTGGCTGGACGCCCTGGCACCCAAGGGCCGATGGGCCCTGTTGAAGCTGGTGACGGGCGGGTTGCGGGTCGGTCTTTCGGGGCAACTGGCGCGTACGGCCGTGGCGATGGTGCGCGCCGAGACGCTGAGTGCGCCCCCCGGGCCGGAGGGAGGCGAGGAGGCCCACGCCCTCGAAGGTCTGACGGCGGCCGACATCGTCGAGGTCTGGCACGCAGTCAAGCCGCCCTATGCCGAACTGTTCGCCTGGGTCGATGGGCGGGCTCCGAGACCGGACACCCAGGCGCCCGGGCGATTCCGGCCGGTGATGCTGGCCGTCGCCCTCGACGAGGCGGTGGATTTCGCAAGGCTGGATCCGGTCGACTTTGCCGCCGAATGGAAATGGGACGGCATCCGGGTCCAGGCGGTGTGTGAGCAGGGTGTGACCCGGCTCTATTCGCGGACCGGGGACGAGATTTCGGCGACCTTTCCCGATGTCATGAAGGCGCTTGATTTCGAAGGCGCGATTGACGGGGAGCTGCTGGTCTGGCGTGACGGGGCGGTGGCCCCGTTCGGGGATCTGCAGCAGCGCCTGAACCGCAAGACTGTCGACGCGAAGATGATGGCGGCCTATCCGGCGGCGATCGTGGCCTACGATGCCCTGGCGCTGGGCGGGGAGGATTTGAGGGCCTTGTCCTTGCGCCAGCGGCGGGCCCGGCTGGAGACCATGGTGGCGGCGCATACGGGTGATCGGCTGCATCTGTCGCCAGTGGTGGAAAGCGACAGCTGGGAGGGCCTCGGCGTGCTGCGGGCCGATCCGCCGGTCGGGGCGGCGGCCGAGGGGCTGATGCTGAAACGCTGGGACAGCGCCTATGTCGCCGGGCGGCCCAAGGGGCCGTGGTTCAAGTGGAAGCGCGATCCGCACACGGTGGACTGTGTGATGATGTACGCCCAGCGCGGGCATGGGAAGCGGTCCAGCTTCTATTCCGACTTCACCTTCGGGGTCTGGACACCCGAGGGCGCGCTGACCCCTGTCGGCAAGGCTTATTTCGGCTTCACCGACGAGGAACTGAAGTCGCTGGACAAGTTCGTGCGTGATCACACCATCGACCGGTTCGGGCCGGTGCGGTCGGTTCGGGCCGAACGGGATTTCGGCCTGGTTCTGGAGATCGCCTTTGAGGGGTTGAACCG
>JBBSCK010000159.1:0-5178 GCA_038250335.1 Caulobacterales bacterium | reverse complement strand
GAGCGCGACTTCGAGCGCCGCTTCCAGCTGGCCGACTATGTGGTGGTGACCGACGCCAGCCTCGACAACGGTCTTCTGGCGATCCGCCTGAAGCGTGAACTTCCGGAGGCCCTCAAGCCGCGCCGCATCGAGATCGCGACCGGTACCGCCAAGCCCCTGATCAAGGGCGAGGCGGCCTGATCGGCGAACGCCGGGGCAAGGGGGCGGCGTTCGCGTCGCCCCTTTTCTTCTTTCAGGCCGCTCCGTCGAGCCGCCGGCGCCGGAACAGGCTCACAACGGCTCGCTGTGCCGCTCAAGGCCAAGGACGCCGGTCAGGTTGGCACCCTGGAAGTCGGCATGGCGGGCGAGCGCGCCGTGCAGGCTGGCCCGACTGAGGTCCGCGTCCGCCAGGATTGCATGACGCAGATCGGAACCCGTCAGGTCCACGGAGCGAAGGATCGCGCCCTTCAGATCGGCCGCGAGCAGGCGGTCGGGTCCGAGCATCAGCGGACCCAGCTGGACCTCGCGCATGTCTGCGCCGTTCAGGCGTGCGCCAGCGAGCCGGGCCCCGCGCAGGTCTGCGCGCCTCAGATTGGTCGACCGCAGGTCCGCTCCCTCAAGGTGGGCACCCTGCAGCTGCACCCCTTCCATGTTCAGTCCGTAGAACACCGCTCCCCGCGCTGACAGGGCGGTCAGATTCAGACCCTTGATGCTTGTCAGCCTGCGCAGATCGACATTGTCGAATACCGAAGGTCGACCCCCGGTCCCGCCACTCTCGCACCAGACGGCGTGCTCGTGCAGCATTTCGGCCGCCGGAAGTGCGTTGACCGGGGCCCCTGCCGACAGGCGGTCGGTCAGGGCACCTTCCAGATTCGCGCCGTCCGTGCGCCAGAGGGAGGAAATCACTCCCACCAGAATCGCATCGCGCAGGTCGGCCCCGCTGAGGTCAGCGCCGGACATGTCTGCGCCGCTCAGGTCAGCGCGGCGGAAATTGGCCTGTTTCAGGTTCGCCCGAACCAGCTTGCAGTCCCGCATGATGGCGTCTGAAAAGTCTGCGGACTGCGCCGCGACGCCGGACAGGCGAGACCGCTGCAGATTGGCTCCCACCAGGGTTGCCCCCTGCGCCTCGGTGATCTCACGGCCCTTCGCCCCGACCACGCGGAAGCCGACCTTGCGGTCGGCAGAGGCGATCGTGCCTTCACGGAGGTCGGCTTCGAACAGGTCGGCCCCGGACAGATCGGCCCCGCGCAGGCACGCCCCGCGCAGGTCGGCACGGCGCAGCGAGGCCCGGACGAAAACGGCGTCCTGCATGTCCGCACCGAAAAACGAGGCGTTGTCCAGCTTCGCGCCGCTGAGATCGCAGCCGATCATGCGGGCGGCCGAGAAGTCGGCGTCGGCCAGGTTTCGGCCCTCAAGGCTCAGCCCCGACAGGTCCATCCAGGCGAAAACCGCCCGGGCACCCCCGGGACGCGCCTGCCACAGGCGATCGTGACGCGCGCAGATCGCGTCGGCCTCCCTTTGGCTGATGCGGCGCCGGACGGCACCTTCCTGAAGCTCTGTCATGGTCTCAGTCTCGCACACTGCGGCTTAAGGTAGCGTTGCGAACGCCCGCCTTTCCAGACGTTTGCGGACCCCGGCTTCAGGTCGTCAGCAGGCCCTGCGCTTCCAGGGCATCCGCCAGGTCCCCGGCGGACGTCCAGACCCGTGTGTATCCGGCTTCGCCCAGGCGCTTCAGCTCGGTCACCAGATCCGCCCGCGCCGAGGCGGCCAGGCGGGCGTCGAACCCCGCGCCGTCGTGACTGACACGGACCATGGGCCGCCCGGTTTCCAGCCGGTGCAGAAAGCCCTCGCACAGCACCGCCGCCTCATCCTTCATCAGGCCGGTTTCGACCTGCAGGCCGGCCTCGCGCAGCCGTTCCGTTCCCCGCCCTGCGGCGAAGGGAGAGGGATCGAGGGCGGCGACGACGACCCGGGCGATCCCCGCCTCGGCCAGGACCTGGGCGCAGGACGAGCGTCCGGACGAGCGCGCACCGCACGGCTCCAGCGTCACATAGGCGGTCGCGCCTGCGACAGCGCTCTGCGCGGCGGGCACGGCCTGTTCCTCGGCATGCGGCCGTCCGCCGGCGGCCGTCGCCGCCTCCGACAGGACCCGACCATCCTTGACGATCACGCAGCCCACGGCCGGGTTCGGCCAGGTCTCGCCCATCCGGGCCAGCGCCAGGTCGATGGCACGACGCATGAAGACGGCATCCTCGCTCATGCGAGCGCCGGCAGCGGACCGGCGCGTGCGGCGTCCAGATAGTGCGCGGCCACGGGCCTCAACGCAGCGTCCAGATCGATCTCCAGAGGATTGCCGGTCGGAATCTCCACGCTGACGATCAGATCATCGGGCACGGAGAACAGATGTTTGACGATCGCCCGCAGCGAATTGCCGTGGGCGGCGACCAGCACGTTCTCCCCCGCCTTCAGCCGGGGGGCTATGGCCTCGTTCCAGTAGGGCAGGACCCGCTCCAGCGTCGTTTTCAGGCTTTCGGTATCGGGAATCGACTGGCCGGCGTAGCGTGGGTCGCCGGCGAAATCCCATTCGCTGCCCGGCTCGAGCGGGGGCGGCGGAATGTCGTAGCTGCGGCGCCAGACCTTCACCTGGTCCTCGCCATGCTTCAGCGCCGTCTCGGCCTTGTCGAGCCCCGTCAGCCCGCCGTAGTGCCGCTCGTTCAGCCGCCAATCCTCGATCACCGGAACGCCCGTCAGGCCGGCCGCCTGAAGCGCGAGGGACCCGGTCCGCCGGGCCCGCGTCAGCACCGAGGTGAACAGGACGGCAGGCCGGAACGCGGCCTCGGCCATCAGGGTACCGCTGTGCCGGGCCTGGGCCTCGCCCTCGGCGGTCAGATCGACGTCGACCCAGCCGGTGAAACGGTTCTCCAGGTTCCACTGGCTCTGGCCGTGACGCAGCAGGATCAGTCGAGGCATGGGGCGCGGGCTCTTTCGAAGACGGCCCTCCGGGGTAGGGCTGGGCCCGGCGGGGGTCAAGCGGCGGGGGGCTCTGTCGTCCCGCAGGCGGCCGCGCGGATCAGATCGATGGACAGCCCCCGTCCCTGCCAGACCTCCCCGAAGGCGGTGCGGCCATCGCTGGAATAGATGACGAGGGCCAGATTCCTGTCCGGCAGCAGGAAGGTCCGGACCTGGACCCCGCCGATCTCGCCGTATCGCTCGATCAGCCGGGTCTGTCCCAGGCAGGCCCCGAGGTTTGGCGAATAGGACCAGACGCTGAGGGCCGCGAAGCCGGCTGCGGGATCGCCCTGCCACATTTCGGTGCGCGACTCCTCCGACATCAACGCCCCCTCCATCAGGGCCTGATCAATCTTCAGCAGGTCCTCAATCGTGCCATAGAGGCCTCCTGCCGGGCCGTAGCCCGAAGGCCAGACCGGGGTTTCCAGCGCGCCGTCCGCCATCACCGCCTCCACGCGGGCCGCGTCGGGCAGGGCCAGAACAATCCCGAGCGGCGCGCCGATGCGGCTGTTGACCAGATCGAGGAAGGAAAGGCCGGTCACCGCCTGCAGAACCTCGCCGAGCACGATGGTGTCGCAGTTGTTGTAAAGAAAGCTCGCGCCCGGCTCACCCGCCGCGTTCAGGCAGTATTGCAACAGGTCGCCCGGCGGGCCGTCGGGAAGATCGGATTGCCCGGCCAGTCCGGACCGGTGGGCCAGCAATTGTCGGATCGTGATCTTGTCGGCGTTCGGAACCGGGGTCCCGGGCAGATAGGTGGCCAGCGGGGCATCAAGGGCGATCGCGCCCGCGTCGACCTGCTGGAACACCAGGATGGCGGTGATCATCTTCGACACCGAGGCCCAGCGGAACGGCGTAGCCACATCATGGGGGCGTCCCGACGGTGCTGCCTCGCCGAGCGCACCCGGGACTCTTTCGCCGTCCCGGACCACGCCGAAGACCCCTGTATAGCCCGGTTCCACGGTCAGTCGATCCCTGACAGCCGCCAGCCCGTCCGGTGCAGTCTGCGCCTGCGCTCCTGTGGTGACGACCAGCGCCATTGCGACCGCTCCGGCGGCCAAGCTCCAACGCCCCATCAGTCCGTCTCCGCGAAACACTGCCTTGGCCGCAGCCCTACCACGGGTCGCGCGTTGTTGTCCGTCAACCGGCGTGCGGCTATACCGCCGGGCCGTCAGGACCGATTTCGTCGTCAAGGATATCGCCATGCAGAAGCCCCGCCAGGATCTGGTCCCGAACACTTTCGAGTACGAGACCGTCGCGCTGGTGAGGCCGACGGGGTTTCGCGAATACGACGCCCGCTGGATCCTGGAAAAGGAGATCAACCTGCTGGGCATCCAGGCCCTGGGCCTGGCGCTGGCGACCTATGTCCACGAGAACGACATTCAGCCGCGCATCGTGGTCGGCCACGATTTCCGCTCCTATTCGCTGAGCGTGAAACAGGCTCTGATCCTGGGCCTGCTGGAAGGCGGGATGGAGGTGCTGGACATCGGTCTCGCCCTGTCCCCCATGGCCTATTTCGGCCAGTTCGCGCTGGAGGCACCCTGCGTGGCCATGGTCACGGCCTCGCACAACGAAAACGGCTGGACCGGGGTCAAGATGGGCACCAACCCGCCCGTCACCTTCGGGCCCGAGGAAATCGGCCGGCTGAAGGCGATCGTGCTGGAAGGCACCGGCCTCGCCCGGCCCGGCGGCCGTCTGGAGCGGGTCGAGAATTTCCGCGAACAATACCTTCAGGAGGTGGTCGGCGCGATCAAGCTGGCCCGGCCGCTCAAGGTCGTGGCCGCCTGTGGCAACGGCACGGCCGGTGCCTTTGCCCCCGAGGCCCTGCGCCGCATGGGAGCCGAGGTCATCGAGATGGACTGTGACCTCGACTGGACCTTCCCCAAATACAATCCCAACCCCGAAGACCACGCCATGCTGATGCAGATGGCGGCGAAGGTGAAGGAGACCGGGGCCGATCTGGCGCTGGGTTTCGACGGTGACGGCGACCGCTGCGGCGTGGTCGATGACACCGGCGAGGAGATTTTCGCCGACAAGATCGGCCTGCTACTGGCCCGCGACCTGTCGGCCCTGCACGCCAACGCCACCTTCGTCGTCGATGTGAAATCGACCGGCCTCTACAAGACTGACGAAGTGCTGGCGGCCAATGGGGCGACCACGGTCTACTGGAAGACCGGCCACTCCTACATCAAG
>JBBSCK010000158.1:0-5188 GCA_038250335.1 Caulobacterales bacterium | reverse complement strand
CCCGCCTCGCGGCCCTGGGGGCGCAGCCGGTCGATCAGGGTGCGGTAGTCGCCGGACGGAACGAAACAGATGTCCTGGCTGTCGGGCTTGGCGGCGATCTTAAGACCCAGACCAGCGGCGACCCCGCGCACGGCGGGCTTTTCCAGACCGGCGAGGGGAAAGCGCAGATAGTCGAGCTGGTCGGGCGTCGTGGCGAACAGGAAATAGGACTGGTCGCGTGAGGGGTCGATGGCCTTGCGCATCTGGACCCGACCGTCGGGACCGACGGCGCGGCCGACATAGTGGCCGGTGGCCATGGCGGCGGCACCCAGATCGCGGGCGACGTCGAGCAGGTCGCGGAACTTCACGGTTTGATTGCAGCGGATGCAGGGGACCGGCGTCTGACCCTTCAGGTAGGAGTCCGCAAACTGGTCGATGACGGCGTCGCGGAACCGGCTCTCGTAGTCGAGGACATAGTGGGGGATGCCCAGCGTCTCGGCTGCGAGCCGGGCGTCGTGGATGTCCTGGCCCGCGCAGCAGGCGCCCTTCTTCTTCAGCGCCGCGCCGTGGTCATAGAGCTGCAGGGTGACCCCGACGACGTCGTAGCCGGCCTTGTGGAGCAGGGCGGCGACCACCGTGGAATCCACCCCTCCGGACATGGCCGCGACAATGCGCGATCCGACCGGCAGGCCGACGGCTGCCCGCGCCGAGGCGATCGCCGCCTCCATGTCGGGGGCGGCGATGTCAGGGATGGGACAGGAGGGTTCGGCCAGATCGACCGTGTCAAGCGTCATGGCGCGCATATAGAGCGGATGGCGGCCGATTTCGAGGCCCGGTCCAAAACGACAACTCCCAAACGACAACGGCCGCCCCCGTCGCCAGGTGCGGCCGCCGTCGTCGTCTCGGGGGAGAAATGGTCAGGAACGGTAGTTCTGGATCCGCGTCGTGCGCAGGCCCTGCATGCCCCATTTGTCGATCGCCTTCTGCCAGGCGAGGAACTCCTCGGCCGTCAGACGGTATCTCGCCAGGGCATCGTCCAGGCTGATCAGGCCGCCGCGAACGGCAGCCACGACCTCGGCCTTGCGGCGGATCACCCAGCGGTCTGTATTCTCGGGCGGCAGGTCGTGGATCGTCAGGGGTGTGCCCGTCGGACCGACGACATACTGCTCGCCCTGCTTGTTCACGCGACGCTCTTGCAACATGAGCTTATGCCTCATTCACTACCACCAATTGATCGTGAAGGTAGCGATGCCCCGCTAAGGGCGCGTTTAGCGGCGTGGTGAAGGAATGGATAAAATCCGATCCCGCCACGGCGCAGCATCCCGCGTGATTTTGAGTAATGAGTCATTCAACCTAACGACGCGTTACTGAGCGATCAGCGTTTGATGCTGAGCAGTTCGGCCAGCATTTCGTCGGCCGTGGTGAAGATCTTGGACGAGGCGGAATAGGCCCGCTGGGTGGTTATCAGACCCGTGAACTCCAGTGAAAGATCGACGGTCGAGGCCTCCAGCTGCGATGAGCCGATCAGACCCGAGCCGCCTGATCCCGGTGTCTTGAGGTTGAAGGTGCCGGAGCTCTGGCTGACCTGGAAGGCGTTGCCAGCGACAGCGGTCAGGCTGTCGGGACTGGTGAAGGTGGCCAGCGCCACCTGGGCGATCCGGCGTGTGACGCCGTTGTCGAAGATGGCGGTGACAAAGCCCTGCTCGTCGATCTTGATATTCGACAGGTTGCCGAAGGCCGTCCCGTTGGTCACGACCGCCTGGACGATAGAGTCGGAATCGAACTGGGTCAGGCCACCGGCAGAGGCGCTCAGATCAAAGTTGATGTTCTGGTCACCAATGCCCAGAGAGTCCCGCCACTGGGGTGCTGCGGCGGTGCCGACCGTCAACGGATCCGACTCGCCCAGTGTGATGGCGGCGTTGGCCGGGTCTGTGAAGAGGACTGAGCCGGGGGTGGCCAACTCCATGGCCTGCATGCCGGGGACGTCGAAACGGCCGTCCTGGGTGAACAGGATCAGGCCGGACCTGAGGATGCCGTTGGCGGGCACAGATCCATTCTCGATGTCGGTGGCCGGGATCACGTGAACCTCGGCGAGCCACTCGTTCGGATTGGCGGTCTTGAGGAAGGAGTAGGCGAGCGTCCGCTGGCCGCCTTTGGAGTCCGAGATCGGCAC
Source organism: Caulobacterales bacterium (assembly GCA_038250335.1). Lineage (GTDB taxonomy): Bacteria > Pseudomonadota > Alphaproteobacteria > Caulobacterales > Caulobacteraceae > Brevundimonas. The sequence goes on along the minus strand of JBBSCK010000158.1, from coordinate 3,036 downwards.
CGTGATCTGGAAATCGGGCTTGAAGCCGGTGCCAGCCTGCGCGTCATACACCGACATGGAGTTGTTCGTGGCGCCAGGCGCGATGAGATAGGTGCCTATGGCGGACGAGACCGGCTGGCTGGACTTCAGGTTGGCGTTGAGCTGGGCCCGGGTCGTCGGCTCGGCCGTGCCGCCGACTGCGCCCACATTGACCGACCGCAGGCGGCCGAGGTCAGACGGGTCGGTGGCGATGTCGCCATTGGCATCCACCGGCCAGCCCTGCAGATAGAAGCCGCCCGTGTTCTTCAGATAGCCGAAATCGTCGACCCTGAAGGCGCCCGCGCGGGTGAACAGGCGCTTGTCGCTGGGGTCCAGCCCCTCGGGTTTTTCGGTGGTGACGAAGAAACCCTGGCCCGCGATGCCCAGGTCGGTCGAGGAGGTCGTGCGCTGGAGCTGGCCCGCCTGGCCGATGTAGTTGCGGGTGCTGGCGATGATCCCGCCCGCCGAATAGCCGGCCCCCGAGTTCTGCGCATTCACGATGGTGGCGAACTCGGCGGAGGTCCGCTTGTACCCGACCGTATTCACGTTCGCGATGTTCTGCGAGATCGCGGCCAAGGCGGCGGAGTTGGCGCTCAGGCCGGAGACGCCGGCAAGCAGGGCGGAGTTGATGCTCATGGTCTGGAGTCCTTACGAAACGCGGAAACGAAAAAAGAAATGATTACGGGTGGTTACGGGGTAACGGCGACCTTGGGTTCGCTCAGGGCGATGACAGTGGAGACCGGCACGATGGAACCGCCGATGGTCAGGTAGGGGACGTTCTTGTCGAGTTCGATGCCGGAGACGCGGCCGCGGGTCAGCACCTGGGCCTTCACCTCATTCGCGCCGTTCGTGGCGGTGATCTTCAGGGAGTAGACTCCGCCGTCTGGTAGTTGGCCGCCGGCCGTGGTCTTGCCGTTCCAGGCGAAATCGTGGGTGCCTGTACCGCGCTCCGGCGCATTGCCCGTCCAGACCACCTTGCCCGCGCTGTCCAGCACCTCAAGGGTGGCCGAAGAGGCGGCGGCCCCCAGTTCGTATGCCCAGGAGGCCTGGCCGTCCTGCAGTTTCGTCGCGGCCCAGACGGCGGTCGCTTCCTTGCCGATGTAGCTGGTGGCTCCGTCCAGACCACCGCCGCCCTGCTGGGCACCCTGCTGGGCGGCCAGCAGACTGGTCAGCAGGTCGTTGGTCAGCAACTGTTGCTCGACGCCCGTCATCTGGGTCAGCTGGGCCGTGAACTCGTTCGAATCGAGCGGCGAAAGCGGATCCTGGTTCTTCAGCTGGGCCGTCAACAGCTGCAGGAAGGTCTCGAAATTCGAGACCAGACTGGTGCGGCTGGCGCTGGTGCGGCTGGTCGCCTCGGTGGCGGCAATGCCATCGATCATGGGGTCAGACCTTCATGTCGACGCGGTCGGGCGTCAGGGTGAGGGGGATCCAGCGGGCGGGGGCGGTGGCGAGGTCGGCGTCGGCCGACAGGCGTGAGGCGGCTCCGAAGGCACGGGCGTTACGGGGATCCGGGCGCCGGTCGAAAGCGCTGCCCTGACCCGCCGAGGGGTCGCGCTCGGAGAACGACAGGGCGTCATCCGCGACCGTGAATCCAGCTTCCTGCAACTGGCGACGCAGTTCGTCGACCCGGCCGCGCAGCTCGGTCGCGGCGAGGGGGTTGTCGAAGGCGAGCCGGGCAGCGAGCCGGCCGTCGGCGTCGATGTCGAGGCTGACGTCGACCTGGCCCAGGCCCTCGGGCGTCAGGGCCATTTCGAACCGCGTCGAGCGCCCTTCCAGCCTGCGCACGATCTGGGCAGCGATCTGGGCGGTGGTCTCGATCGAGGCGCGCGAAGTGGTGGACAGCGACAGCGATTGTGCGACCTCGGCAGCGTGAGCCTCGGTTGCAGCGACCTGGGCAGAAGCAAGGGCGGGGGTCGGGGATTCTGCCGGGTCGAGCGGCGCTGCGAGCGGTGGCGAGGCAACGGGCGCAGAAGTCGTTGCCGACCGGGCGGCGGATGCGGCAGCCGGGTCGGGGGCCGGCGTGGTCCGCACATCGGTCGTTTCGTCGCCCGTCCCGGGATCTGCCACGGACGTTCTGCCGGCATCACCGGTGCGGTCGGCGTTTGCCCGGTCGATCGCATCGCGTGTGCGGGGGGCTCCGGAGGTCGGCGGTGGCGCGGACGGAGGCTGGTCGGGTGTAGAAGCGGCAGCGTCGGTCGCGACGACCGGGACCTCCGGGACGTCCGTGCCGTCGTTCTCGCCAGCAGTGGCGGGAGGCACCACCGGAAGGGCGGCGGCGATCGAGGCGGCCTGAAGCGGAGCGGCGCGCGCGAGGCCGGGCGTGCCGGTCTGGCTCTGAGCCGCCAGCGCCGTCTGGGCCGCGCGATCCGCCCTTGTCGCCTGATTCGCCTGCTCCCCTCGGCGGGCGGCCTCCGACTGCGCAACGAGATCGGCCGGCGCCTGACCGGCATCAGCCGCTTCGGCAGCAAGGGACGTCTGCGCAGGGGTGCCGCCCTGCCAGGCCGGGCCGCTCCGGGCGGGCGGCTCGCCTGCCGCCGCTGGACCTGACTGCGCCGCAGCGGCAGCCTGCGCCGCTGTGGCCGCCGGGTTCGTCTGGTCGTTCGGAGTGGAAGGCTCCAGGGCTGCGGCGTCGTCTCCTGCCGGAACCGGCACACCGGCTGACCCTCCGGCGACCGTGCTGTCCTCTGGCACCTGTCCCTCCGGCACCAAGGTGTCGGACGAGGGAACCGGCAGGGGAGTGACCAGTGGAACGATCGTCGGCAACGGCGTCGGTACGGCGAGATCGAGCGCCCCTGGGCCGGCATCGTCGGGGGTCTCGGCTGTCTCGACCGTCTCGACCGGTTCGGGGACGACCTTGTCGGCACGCGGGCGCGGCGACGGCATGACTTCGGCTGCTGCGACCTCGTGCAGCGCGTGGGATATATGGGCGTGGGTGGGCGTGTGCGGGTGGGGCGGGGTGGGGGCTGACCCTGCGACGGGGGCGGGGGCGGGGGCGAGGCTGATGTCGGGCATGCGGGG
>JBBSCK010000157.1:0-5212 GCA_038250335.1 Caulobacterales bacterium | reverse complement strand
CGGGCACCAGCCGCTTGTAGGAGTTGGTGGTCGAGTTGGCGAAGGCGTTGATGGCCTTGGCGTGCTTGATGATGCCGCCGATGTACCAGAGACACTGCTGCGACAGGCCGGCGTATTTGTCGCCGGCGAACTGGGGCTTGCCGTCCTTCCAGATCGACATGTGGACGTGCATGCCCGAGCCGTTGTCGCCGAACATCGGCTTGGCCATGAAGGTCGCCGACTTGCCGTAGGCGGCCGCCACATTGTGGATGACGTACTTATAGAGCTGGAGCCGGTCGGCCATGGTCAGCAGGTCGCTGAACTTCAGGCCCAGTTCGTGCTGCGCCGGGGCCACCTCGTGGTGGTGCTTTTCGGGGTTGAGGCCGAGGTCGCGCATGACGCCCAGCATTTCGCCGCGCAGGTCCTGACCGCTATCGACCGGGTTGACGGGGAAATAGCCGCCCTTGGGCCCCGGGCGGTGGCCCATGTTACCCTCGGTGTATTCCGCGCCGGTGTTGGCCGGCAGCTCGGTCGAGTCATAGCTGTAGCCGGTGTTGTGCGGCTGGGTGGTCCAGCGCACGTCGTCGAAGATGAAGAACTCGGCCTCCGGGCCGAAGTTGACGACGTCGCCCACACCCGAGGACTGGACATAGGCCAGGGCCTTCTTGGCCATGGAACGGCTGTCGCGGTTGTAGGGCTCGCCCGTGTCCGGGTTCATGACGTCGCAGAACAGGAACATCGTGGTCTGCTGGTAGAAGGGGTCGATATAGGCCGTCGTCAGGTCCGGCTTGAGCAGCATGTCGCTCTCGTTGATGGCCTTCCAGCCGGCGATCGACGAGCCATCGAACATGGTGCCTTCTTCGAGAAACTCCTCGTCGACCATGTCGATGTCGAAGGTGACGTGCTGCAGCCGGCCCTTGGTGTCGGTGAAGCGGACGTCGACGTATTTCACGTCCTTGTCCTTGATCTCCTGCAGGATCTTTCTGGCGGCGCTCATGGTTCGATGGTCCTTCTGCGTTTCTTCTGGGGAGGAAGCCTGGCTGGGGTCAGACGGCCTGAGGGCCGGTTTCACCGGTACGGATGCGGATGACGTCCACGATGTCCGAGACGAAAATTTTGCCGTCGCCGATCTTGCCCGTGCGGGCGGCGGTCTGAATAGCCTCGATCACGGCCGGGGCAAGATCGTCGGCGACCACGATCTCGATCTTGATCTTGGGCAGGAAGTCGATGACGTATTCGGCCCCGCGGTAGAGCTCGGAATGACCCTTCTGGCGGCCATATCCCTTGGCCTCGAGCACGGTCATGCCCTGGACGCCGATGTCCTGCAGCGCTTCCTTCACGTCGTCCAGCTTGAACGGCTTGATGACGGCTTCGATCTTCTTCATGGGCGACCCCGAGGCGACAGCGGATGGGCCCGACGCTCGGGAACCAAAGGGACATCGCATTGCACCATAAGGCAAGACCCGATTTGCATTTTCGTCACGAACGCGCGTTGGAAGAAGCATGATCGAAACCAGTGAGCCGACGCTGTGGCGCGATCTCCTGCCGTGGCCGGGACCGGACACGCACAAGCATCGGCGAGGGCGGCTGGGCGTGGTCTGCGGGAGCATGCTGCAGACCGGCGCGGCGCGTCTGGCCGCGCGGGCCGGGCTGAGGGTCGGGGCCGGGCTTGTGCGGCTGCTGTGTCCACCGGACGCCGGACCGATCGTGGCTGCAGCGGTGGAGGCGGTCATGGTCGATGTATTCGAGACGCCGGAGGCGCTCGCCACCCTGGCGGAGCCGCTGGACTGCGTGGTGATCGGGCCCGCGGCGGGGCTGACACCGGAGACCCGGGCCAATGTGGTCGCCCTGAGCCAGACCCCGGCTGTGCTGGTCCTCGACGCCGATGCCCTGACGCTGTTCCGGGATCGGCCGCAGGCGCTGTTCGCCTGTCTGAGGCCGGGCGACGTCCTGACGCCGCATGAGGGCGAGTTCGAGCGGCTGTTTCCGGGACTGCTGGCGCAGGGACGCGAGGCAGCGGCCAGGGCGGCAGCCCGGACCTGCGGCGCCCAGGTCATCCTGAAAGGGCACCAGACCGTGATCGCCAGCCCGGACGGGCGGGTCCGGGTGAACACGAACGGATCGCCGTGGCTGGCCACAGCCGGCTCGGGCGATGTGCTGGCCGGGTTGACCGGGGGCTTGATCGCCCAGGACATGGACAGTTTCGAGGCGGCCTCGGCGGCGGTGTGGATGCATGCGGCGGCCGCCGGGCGGTTTGGACCCGGGCTGACGGCGGAGGACCTGCCGGGGCTGATCCCTGCGGTTCTGGCGGACCTGCGGTGAGAGGCGGGGTCATCCACAGGATGAGAACAAAGACGGAACAATTGGCTTGAGCGCACCCGGCCGACGGGGCTATTGGCAGCCGAGGGAGGCTCCATGCGCGACATCCGTACCGACTTCTATGTGCCCCGCGACATCCGCCAGCCCGCCGTCGGGGCCCGGCTGATCGTCGCCTGCGTGGCGCGCGACTGCGAGCGGGCGGCGCTGATGGATCCGCGACCGCTGTTCGGGGCCCGCCGCTTCTGGCCGGTTGCCGGGCGGTCGGAGCGGTTCCGCTGCGCCTGCGGATCGCGCGAGACCCGGGTCAGCTACACCGTCAATACGGCGCAGCAGGACGGGCCGGTGTCGGCGGATGCGATCCGCCTGTGGCTCTGACAGCCGTTGCCTCGCGCCCCCGGGTCGCCTAGGTCGGGTCCGTGAGCCTAGAATCCCTTCCCGCAGAGGTCGCCGCCAACGGCGACGTAACCGCCTATCGTCGGGCCCTGGGCGCGTTTGCGACCGGGGTCTGTGTGGTGACCGCAGACAGTGTGCAGGGGCCGCTGGGGATCACCATCAACTCGTTCACCTCGGTCTCCCTGACGCCGCGCCTGGTGCTGTGGTGCCTGGATGAGCGATCGGAACGCTGGCAGGCCTTCTCGGCCGCCGAGCGCTTTTCGATCCACGTCCTGGACGCCCAGTCCGAGGCGCTGGCCCGGCGTTTCGCCAAGGGCATCGGCCTGATGGAGGAGAGCGAGTTCCAGCGGGTCGGCGACGCCGCGCCCAGACTGGGTGCCGCGGCCGCGCGCTTCGACTGCCGGACCCACGACCGGGTGCAGATGGGCGACCATATGGTCATCGTCGGCGAGGTCGAGGCCTTCGAGGCGTCGGACGCGGCCACCCTGACCTATTTCCGCGGCCGGTACGGGGTCGCGGGGGGCGCCGGCGCATGAGGATCGGCTTTGCCGGTCTGGGCGTGATGGGCGGGCCGATGGCGCGCCATCTGGTCTCGGCGGGCCATGAGGTCGCCGGCTACAACCGGTCGCCCGACAAGGCCAGGGCCTGGGCCGGGGCGCAGGGCGGACGGTTCGCGGCCACCGTGGCCGAGGCGGCCCAGGGCGCGGACCTGTTGATCCTGTGCGTCGGCAACGACGACGATGTTCGTCAAGTCGTGACCGGGGCCCTGGCGGTCCTGAAGGCGGGCGCGGTGATCGTGGATCACACCACCACCTCGGCGAAGGTCGCGCGCGAGATGTCCGACCTGTGCGCGACCTGCGGCGTCGCCTTCATCGATGCGCCCGTGTCGGGCGGGCAGGCGGGGGCCGAGAACGGTCAGCTCAGCGTCATGGCGGGCGGCGACGCGGCGGCGCTGGAGACGGTGCGGCCGGCGGTGATGGCCTATTCGAAGGCGATCCAGCACATGGGGCCCTCCGGGTCCGGCCAGCTGACCAAGATGGTCAACCAGATCGCCATCGCCGGCGTGGTCCAGGGGCTGGCCGAGGCGGTGCATTTCGCCCGGGTCGCCGGTCTGGATACAGACGCCACCTATGACGCCATCTCCAAGGGGGCGGCCCAGTCGTGGCAGATGGACAACCGCTGGAAGACGGCCGCGAAGGGTGAGTTCGAGTTCGGCTTTGCCGTCGACTGGATGCGCAAGGATCTGGGGCTGGTACTGGACGAGGCGCGGTCGAACGGCGCAGTCCTGTCGCTGACCGCCCTGGTCGACCAATTCTATGCCGAGGTGCAGGCGATGGGCGGCAACCGCTGGGATACCTCCAGCCTGAAGGCGCGGCTCAAGCCCTGAACCCGGGTCAGACCCTGGACCCGAAAAAAACCGGGTGCAAAAGGTGCAACGCTGGAGAATTTATCTCAGGTTTTCGGCTCAAGTCATTGATCTTCAAGGTACTTGTTCGAACGATCGGTTTGCACTCGATCCGGACAGGGTCCCATTCTTCCCGGCCGGTTTGAAAACGTGATTTCACCAACCGGAGAGGATTATACCGTGGCCGTGAGGCGTGTCTGATGGAACGGCCCCGAAAAATTTAATCGCCAATGATTTCAGTGTCCCGGGCGATGGCATTATGCGCGTTGGGGCCTGAGGAGGAAACGATGATGCTGCGGATTTCGATACTGCTGCTGCTTGCCGTGCTGTGGAGCGGTCCGGCACACGCGCAGACGGCTTCGGTCTGGACCCCGGTCGAGGGGGATGCCGCGATCGGCGACCTGGCCATGGCGCGGGGCGGCGTCCTGCCCGAAGCCCGGATCCACTACCGGACGCTGGGCCAGCCGGTCCGCGGAGCCGACGGCCGGGTCAGTAATGCGGTCCTGCTGCTGCACGGGACCGGCGGCACGGGGGCCCAGTTCCTGTCGCCCCAGTTCGCGGGCGAGCTGTTCGGGCCGGGCCAGCCGCTGGATGTGACGCGGTATTACATCATCATGCCGGACAATCTGGGTCACGGGGCGTCGTCAAAGCCGAGCGACGGTCTGAGGGCGGCTTTCCCCGAATATGGCTATGGCGAAATGGTCGAGGCCCAGCGCCGGCTGCTGGTCGACGGACTGGGCGTGGACCGGCTGCGCCTGATCCTGGGGACCTCCATGGGCTGTATGCATATCTTTGTCTGGGGCACGACCTATCCCGAGTTTGCCGACGCCTTGATGCCGATGGCCTGCCAGCCCACGGCGATCGTCGGCCGCAACCGCCTGTGGCGCACGATGCTGAAGGACGCGATCCGCTCCGATCCGGCCTGGGCCGGCGGGGCCTATGACACCCAGCCGGTGCAGGGATTGAGGACCGCCGTGGACCTGCTGCTTCTGGCCGGGTCGGCCCCGATGGCGATGCAGCGCGATCTGCCCACAGCGGTGGCCGTGGACGGCTATCTGGCCGGCCAGATGGAGCGCCGGTTGCCGGCGCTGGACGCCAATGACCTGTGGTTTCAGG
>JBBSCK010000156.1:0-5365 GCA_038250335.1 Caulobacterales bacterium | reverse complement strand
GATCCCTACCGCCAGTGCCAGCTGGTCAGCTATAATTTCACCGCCACGCCGGAACAGTGGCGCCGGATCGCTCACAAGATCGCTGATGTGGTCTATGCCCGCATGACCGGCGAGACCGGCATCTTCGACACCCGGATCATCTACGTCGCCGAAAGCGGGACCGAGCTGAACCGCCTCAGCCGCCTCGCGATCGTGGACCAGGATGGCTACAATCCTGTCTTCCTGACCGATGGCTCGGAGATCATCCTGACGCCGCGCTTCTCGTCCAATCCGGACGAGATCACCTATATGGCGCTGGGGCGGGACTACAGCCGCATCTACCTCTACAATCTGACCACGGGTCGTCGCGAAAGCCTGGGCGAGTTCGACGGCCAGGCCCTGGCTCCGCGCTATTCGCCGGACGGGACCAAGGTCGCGTTTTCGATCATCCGGGGCGGCAATACCGACGTCTATGTGATGAACCTGCGCACGCGCCAGCTGTCGCGGCTGACCAGCGATCCCGGCATTGACACCTCGCCGTCATTCAGTCCGGACGCCTCGCGCATCGTGTTCAACTCCGACCGCACGGGTACGCCGCGCCTCTATGTCATGAACGCCGACGGCTCCAGCCAGCGGCCGATCACTCGCGGCGGCGGCAACTATACGGCCCCGGCCTGGAGCCCGCGCGGCGACCTGATCGCGTTCACCAAGTCCGGTGGAGGCCAGTTCGGCATCGGGGTCATGGGGACCGACGGGTCGGGCGAGCGGATGCTGAGCCGCAGCTATTTCGAGGAAGGCCCGTCCTGGGCCCCCAATGGCCGGTATCTGATGTTCTCGCGCCAGACGCGCGGCGGGAACACCAATCTGTGGATGGTCGACCTGTCGGGCCGTGTGATCGCCCAGTCGGGGTACCAGGGCCGCGGTTCGGACCCGGCATGGTCGCCGCTACTCGACGAAATGCCCGCCAATCTCGGCGTCGGCCAGGGGGCCGACAGCTGTTCCTCATAGACCCGTCCCGGACCTTCCGGGGTGCCTGAACGTTATCGCCGGTCGCGGACCATGCTAGAAGGGCCCGCGACCGCCATAGACAAGGAGACGACCCGATGATGTCCGCTTCCACCATCAGCAAACTTGCCATCGCCGGTTTGATCACCCTGTCGATCGCCGCCTGCGCGCCGCGCCGTCCTGTTGAGGGCGCGACCGCCGACACCGGCGCTGCAGCCAATGTCCCCGCCTATCCCGGGCCGGGAACCGGCGGCATCGACGGCGGCACCATCGGTGCCGGTGCGCCCGGCTCGGAACAGGATTTCGTGGTCAATGTCGGTGACCGGATCTATTTCGACCTCGACAGCTATTCGGTCAGCCCCGAGGCCTATCCCCGACTGGATGCCCAGGCCCAATGGCTGGCCCGCTATCCGCAGGTCGCGGTCCGGATCGAGGGCAATGCCGACGAGCGCGGCACCCGCGAATACAACCTGGCCCTCGGTGCCCGCCGCGCCGAATCGGTCCGCAACTATCTGATCGGACGCGGCGTTTCGGCAGGCCGGATCGACACGATCAGCTTCGGCAAGGAACGCCCGATCGCGGCAGGCGCGAGCGAGGATTCGTGGGCTCGCAACCGCAATGGCCACACCGCGATCGTCTCCGGCGCGCAGTGAGCCGGGGCCGCCTGCGGCCTGAGCGCGGGACAGCGCGGTGCCCTGCTGGCGCGCCTTGCCGTAACCGCGACTGACCGGCAGCTCGCGAGCGCACCGTCGGAGAGCGGCAGGGCGGCACGGCGGCAGGACCGGAAGGTGGCAAGGTGGGTACCTGACGCCTTGCGGCGGCCTCAAATCGGTGGAACCTGTGCGGCCATGAAGAGCCTGATTACCTTTCGCACCCTGATCCTCGCCATTGTCGGCTGCGGTCTCGTTGGCGGGGCGGCGGTCGCCCAGACCGCGCCCCTGCCCGCCGTCCAGTGGGACAATCGCCGACTGGACACGCTGGACCGGAATGTGCGGCGTCTGGAGCGGGCCGTGACCCAGAGGAACAGCCAGGGCCAGCCCGTGCTGGTCGAGCCGGATCCGGAGGTTATCGCCCTGCAGGGACGGGTCGGACAGATGGACCGCAGGCTGGAGGATCTGGAAGCGACGGTGCAGCGGGTGAACGCCGACTTCGAGCGGCTGACCTTCCAGCTGGACGAGAGCGACCGCGACAACGCCGCCCTGCGCGCCCGGCTGGGTGATGCGGAAGCCCGCCTTCAACGCATCGAGACCGCCGCCGCCCGCGCCGAGGCCGCCGCGCGCGAGGCGGAGGCGGCCGCGATCCGTTCGCCGACCGGCGACGCCGTTTCCGATCTGGCCGCAGCCCGCACGGCGCTTGCCGCCGATCCTGCGGGCGGCCGCGCGGCGCTGGAGCGGGTCGCGACCAACTGGCCCGACACGCCCTCGGGCAGGGAGGCGATCTGGCGCCTCGGCGACATTCTCCGCGCGAGCGGCGACCAGGCCGGGGCGGTGCAACAGTACGCCACCGCCCTGGCCGGCTGGCCGGCCCTGCCCTGGGCCGGCGAGGTCACGCTGAAGCTGGCGCGCGGGCTGGAGGCGACCAACCGCGACCCCCAGGCCTGCGCGGCGCTGAATGAATATGACCGGCGCTACGCTGCCCAGTCGACGGACGGATTGCGCGCGATCGCAACCGAGACCCGCACACGCGCGGGCTGCCGCTGAAGCCGAACCGCCCGGCGGGCGCCCTGGCCGGTCGGGTGACGGCGCGGCTGGATGCGCGGCTGGAGCGCAATGTCGATCATCCCGTCGTTCTCGCCCTGTCGGGCGGCGGCGACTCCATGGCGCTCCTGCTGATCGCAGCAGGCTGGGCGAACTCCGCCGGAAGGCGGCTGCTGGCCATCACGGTCGATCACGGGCTGAGCCCGGCCGGCCAGGACTGGAACCGGTTCTGCAGGGCGGCCGCCCGGGCGGTCGGGGTGGACTGGATCGAACGGCGCTGGGAGGGTGACAAGCCCGTCGCGGGACTGCCTGCAGCGGCCCGGCGGGCCCGGCACGCGCTGATCGGCGAAGCGGCGCGCGAAGCCGGTGCCAAGGTGGTGCTGCTCGCGCATACGGCCGATGACATCGCCGAGAGCGACTGGATGCGGGCGCGGGGGTCGACGCTGGGATCACTGCGCGAATGGGCACCCTCGCCGGCCTGGCCCGAGGGGCGCGGGCTGATGCTGTTTCGGCCGATGCTGGGCGAGGGGCGGGACAATCTGCGGGCGGTCCTGCGCGAGTCCGGCAAGGCCTGGATCGAGGACCCAGCCAATGAAGACGAGCGATTCGGGCGCAGCCGTGCCCGCAAATCGCTTGCGCTGCTTCCGTCGCAACACGCAGGTTCGTGCGGCGAGACGGAGCAGGAGCGAGATTCGCGACCGCGTCCTGGGGCTGCGAACCTGCGGCTTCTCCCGCTGGGCGTGGGGTTTGAAGTCGACCGGTCTGTCTCAGGGCGTCTTCTTGCGACCCTGTTAGTATGCGCCTCCGGAAGCGATCGTCCGCCGCGTCGAGAACGCCTTGAGGCGCTCGCGGGGCACCTGCGCGCCGCAGAGGACTGGATTGCTACCCTTTCCGGCACCCGGATCGCGGCAGTCGGCGATAGTGTCAGCATCGCCCGCGAACCGGGCGAGATGCGCCGCCATTCGATCCCGGATGTCCATTTGGTGCGGGACCGGCCCGCCGTCTGGGACGGCCGCTATGAGGTTATCGCGCGGGAGCCGGGCTGGACCGTCACCGCGGCGCTCGGCCGTCTGAACGCCCTGTCCGGAGCCGACCGCGCCATCGTCGACACCTTCCCGGCCCGGGCGCGGGCAGCCCTGCCGGTCTTGATCCGGGACGGATCGGCTGCGCCCGTTCTTGCATGGCGAACCGCCGAGGTTCGCAGTCTGGCGCCGCGTCGTCTGGCTCTGGCTCTGGGCGAAACGACGCAGGAATGCGACCTGTATCGAACGATCCATGGCGAAACGCCGCCGACTGACCTATTTTGACGACAACGATGTAAAAACCCATGCCGATCCTGCTGTCGGCGACGAGGATTTCAGAGCGATGAACCTGCGTAATCTGGCGATCTGGGGCGTGATCATCCTGGGCCTTCTGGCCGTGTACGCGGCCATCAGTCAGAATGGTGGCGCGACCATGCCTGGACAGGCGGCGGGAGCCGCAGACCAGGGACGGCCCGAGCCCGCGACCTATTCCCAGCTGGTCGCGGCTATCGAGGGGCGTCAGATCAAGTCCGTGTCGGTGCGCGGCGACCAGGTCACGGGCGTCTATCAGAACAACACCCGGTTCGTTGCAACGACGCCCTTCCCGAACGAGACCCTGGTCGAGGCGATCCGCGCCTCGGGTGCCGAGGTCGATGTGAAGACCACGCGCCAGGCCTGGTGGCAGGGGCTGCTGGTCGGACTGCTGCCGATCCTGCTTCTGGTCGGCGTCTGGATCTTCTTCATGAGGCAGATGCAGGGCGGGGCCCGGGGGGCCATGGGCTTCGGCAAGTCCAAGGCCAAGCTGCTGACCGAACACAAGGGCAAGAAGACCTTTGAAGACGTCGCCGGTGTGGACGAGGCCAAGGAAGAACTGCAGGAGGTCGTCGACTTCCTCAAGGATCCCGGCAAGTTCCAGAAACTGGGTGGCAAGATCCCCAAGGGGGCCCTGCTGGTTGGCCCTCCCGGCACCGGCAAGACCCTGCTGGCGCGCGCCGTGGCGGGCGAGGCGGGGGTGCCCTTCTTCTCCATCTCCGGCTCGGACTTCGTCGAGATGTTCGTGGGCGTCGGTGCCAGCCGCGTGCGTGACATGTTCGAACAGGCCAAGAAGAACGCGCCCTGCATCATCTTCATCGACGAGATCGACGCCGTCGGCCGGCATCGCGGTGCCGGCCTCGGCGGCGGCAATGACGAGCGTGAGCAGACGCTGAACCAGCTGCTGGTCGAGATGGACGGGTTCGAGGCCAATGAGGGGATCATCCTGATCGCCGCCACCAACCGTCCGGACGTTCTGGATCCGGCCCTGCTGCGTCCCGGTCGTTTCGACCGACAGGTGGTGGTGCCGAACCCCGACGTCTCGGGTCGCGAGCGCATCCTGCGTGTGCACATGAAGGACGTGCCGCTGGCTGCCGACGTGAACACCAAGACGATCGCCCGCGGGACACCGGGTTTCTCGGGAGCGGATCTGGCGAACCTGGTGAATGAGGCGGCGCTCATGGCCGCGCGCAAGGACCGTCGCATGGTCACCCAGCGCGATTTCGAGGACGCCAAGGACAAGGTCATGATGGGCGCAGAGCGCACATCCATGGCCATGAACGAGGAAGAGCGCCGCCTGACCGCCTATCACGAGGGTGGCCACGCCATCGTCGCCATGAACGTCAAGAT
>JBBSCK010000155.1:0-5424 GCA_038250335.1 Caulobacterales bacterium | reverse complement strand
GTCACGCATGGCGGGGCTGTGGTGCATGAAGGGGTGCGGGGGTGAGCGTGCTCCGATACCCGTTCCACCTGCTGGCCATTATGGCCGGCGCGGCGGCGGTCGCGATCGTTCTGTGGCGCGTGGAGCCCTCGGGCGAGCATTTTGCCGCCTATCTGGGGGGGCTGGCGGCCATGCTTGCCGCGGTGGATCTCGCCCGGCGGCTGGGGCTCGAGCCCAAGGACGACCCTGCTGCCCCACACAATCGAAAGACTCGCTGATGGAACACGTCGATCCCACCGTCTTCCGCCTGGCCATCTTCGTGCTGGCGATCTTCGTCGGCTATTATGTCGTCTGGTCGGTGACACCGGCGCTGCACACGCCGCTGATGGCGGTGACCAATGCGATCTCGTCCGTCATCGTCGTCGGTGGTCTGATCGCGGCGGCCGCCGTGTCTGGCGAGGCCACGGGGCCGAACGCCTGGATCGCCAAGGGTGCCGGCGTGCTGGCCGTGACCCTGGCCAGCGTCAACATCTTCGGCGGCTTCATGGTCACCCGGCGGATGCTGGCGATGTACAAGAAGAAGGAACGGCCCGCCAAGCCCGCCGAGGCGAAGGTCGGGACGTGAGCCTGGACGCGCTGAACCTGGGCGCCGGCAGTCTCGCCTGGACCGGATCCTGGATCGCTACTGGCATTGGCCTGGGCATGTGGATCTGGAGCTGGTTCGGCGAGAAGGACCTGGTCCAGAAGCTGCGGTTTCGCGACTGCGGCGTGGTGCTGCTGTTCTCGGGCATTCTGACACGGATCGTGGTGCAGGACCGGCCGATGATGGCGGTCGACTGGGCCATGGTCTTTCTTGGGCCCCTGTTCATCGCCGCCGCCCTGTGGCGGCTGGCACGGACGGCAAAAGCAACAGGATGATGAGGGTAGCGGCGAGCATCGCGGGGGTGATGTCGTGCGTCGCGGGCGTCGCGGCTGCACAGACCCAGGTGGGCGACAACACCGACAATGGCCTGCACTGGCATGTCGCGGCGCCGGGCGGGGCAGGCTGGGCGTTGGATTGCCGGTTCACACCGATCACCTATGCCGTGAATCAATACGAAACGCGCCGATGGGCAAACCGGATGTCGATCCAGGGTGCGGGCCCGCAGGCCGGCCGCCTGCCGGTCAACAATGGCCGCTGCACGGTCACCAAGACCGGCGGTGCCGGGCCTGTTGCCATAGCCGTGGTGCGCGGCACCGAGATCGTGGCCGACGGAACAGCGCAGACCGGGCAGTCCGCTGCCGTCGGACTGTTGTGATGAGATCGAGGGGAATGACATGAACGCATCCATCGCGGCCTTGGCCTATCTGGCGTCGGGCGTCCTGTTCATCCTGTCGCTGCGGGGCCTGTCGAGCCCCGAGACCAGCCGTCAGGGCAATACCTTCGGCATGGTCGGCATGGCGCTGGCGGTCGGGATCACCCTGCTGACGCTGGGGGCCAGCGGCGCGCTGGATCCCCTGACCCTGGCCCTGCTGGCCGGCGGCGTGATCGTGGGCGGCGGCGGCGGGGCGCTGATCGCCAGGAAGGTCGCCATGACCGACATGCCCCAGCTGGTCGCGGCCTTCCACTCGCTGGTCGGTATGGCGGCCTGCCTGGTCGCGGTCGGGGCCGTCTATGCGCCCGAGGCCTTCGGCATCGGCACGGGCGACGGCGGGATCAAGCTGATCTCTCTCGTTGAGCTGAGCCTGGGCGTCGCCATCGGGGCCATCACCTTCACCGGCTCTGTGATCGCCTTCGCCAAGCTGAACGGCAATATGAGCGGCGCGCCGATCCTGCTGCCCGCCCGGCACCTGATCAATATCGGGCTCGGGCTGGGGCTGGTGTTCCTGATCGGCATCCTGATCGGCACCGGCGGCACCGCGCTCTGGGCTTTCTGGGGTATCTTCGCCATCGCCCTGATCCTCGGTGCGACCCTGATCATCCCGATCGGCGGGGCCGACATGCCCGTCGTGGTGTCGATGCTGAACTCCTACTCCGGCTGGGCGGCGGCGGCGCTGGGCTTTACGCTCGAGAACATCGCCCTGATCATCACCGGGGCCCTGGTCGGCTCGTCGGGCGCGATCCTCAGCTACATCATGTGCAAGGCGATGAATCGCAGCTTCATCAGCGTGATCCTGGGCGGGTTCGGCGGCGACGCCGGCCCGGCGGGTGAGGCCCGGGTCGAGACCCGGCCGGTTAAACAGGGCTCTGCCGAGGACGCCGCCTTCATCATGAAGAATGCGTCGAAGGTCATCATCGTCCCCGGCTACGGCATGGCGGTGGCCCAGGCCCAGCATGCGCTCCGCGAAATGGCCGACAAGCTGAAGGAGGAGGGGGTCGAGGTGAAATACGCCATCCACCCCGTCGCTGGCCGCATGCCCGGCCACATGAACGTCCTGCTGGCCGAGGCCAATGTCCCCTATGACGAGGTGTTCGAGCTGGAGGACATCAACGCCGAGTTCGCCTCCGCCGACGTCGCCTTCGTCATCGGGGCCAACGACGTGACCAACCCGGCCGCCAAGACCGATCCGACGTCCGCCATCTACGGCATGCCGATCCTGGATGTGGAGAAGGCCGGGACCGTGCTGTTCATCAAGCGCGGCATGGCGGCGGGCTATGCGGGGGTCGAGAACGAGCTGTTCTTCCGCGACAACACGATGATGCTGTTCAGCGACGCCAAGAAGATGGTCGAGGGGATCGTCAAGGCGCTGTGATCCACGAGAGCGGACCTTGGAAGCGAGAGCTGCTGAGAGATGCAGATCTGATCGAGCGTTGGTCTAAGAAACTCGAGTCAGATCGGCGATCAACTCTTCTAGAAAAGAAGATATTTCATTCGGCGTTCTCTATAAGAAAAATCATTGAGGCGCGGCGAATATCGTCAAGCTTATCTGGCCGCAGCGTTGATACGGTTCTCTTCCCGATCTCCGACTCGAACCCAAATCGCCTTAACAATCACAGGTTCGATCGGCAGTATGATCTAGATGCCGGAGTTAGAACGAATATCGCAGCGTCGAAACTCATTGATCTGGTCATTCACAGCTACACATTTGTCGAATGCCTCAGTGAGGCAGGTCAGTTCGAGGCATTCTTCATAACCTCGGACAGGACGCGGGCCGTGGGACTCTACGAAATCTCAATCGCGAGTTACGTGGAATTGATGCGCGTAGTGGGCAACGACGATCCTGAGATGACAACTTATCGCTACAACGAATCTCAAGGCGACTACGATGTCTGGAAAGGGCCAGACCCGCAGCGACGGACTTAGGCAGCCGCGCTCTCAAACTTCAGCACGCCCGCCGCGTCCATGTCGGTGTGCAGCGCATCCGGGGCCCAGTCGTAGCCGTTGGGCCAGGTAAGGGCCCCGTACTCCAGAAAAACCCGATCAAAATAGGCCGGGTCCCGGAAGGGGCGGGTGACAGGGGTGTCGTGGCGGGCCAGGGCCGAGAAGTCCCACTCGCCGGCGCGGCCGTCGGAGAACCACAGCTTCAGCCGGTACTCGCCGAGCCGCTTCAGCTTCTGAACCTGGATACAGTCAGTTGTCATTGTCGGCGTCGGGACCTGGAATGCGTTCCGGTGCCTGCTGGCTGCAGACGGCCGTCCACGCGGCGTTCAACTCCGTCTTATACATCTCGATCCACTGCTGGACGAGCCTGCGCTGAGCTGCGGGCATCCGGCCCTCCATCAGACGTCCCGTCCAGATCTCGAACTTCGCCTGATCGCCGCCCCGTTAGGCATGAAAGTGAGGGGGCGGATGGTCGTTGAAGAACATCCGGATGGCGATCCCGTGGAAGAAGGCGATCGTCGGCATCGGCAACGTCTAACACGGATGGGTTGTTTGCGCGAGACTACGCTCGTCGCCAGCGGGCGGTCCGGGCCAGATACTGCCGCACCGTCTCGCCCGGACCGGCGCTGCGCCGGCGTTCGAACCACCAGAGCGCAGTGAGGGCCAGCAGCAGGGCGATGAACCATGGCCACGGCGATCCGGGCGCGTGCCGGGGCGTGGCGGCCGATCCCGCCGGAGGCACCACCCCGGTGAGGGCCAGGGTGGCCTCCCGGTTGGCGAAGGCCGCCAGCGACGGGCCGGCGTCTGCGGGATGGGCATAGAACAACGTCTGGCGTCCCCGACCATCGCTGACCCTGTGCCAGCCCTCAGCGGCAGGCCAGACGGCGGCGCAGGCCCGGTCGCCGGTCGCGGGGTCGACCAGCAGGGTCCGCTCACCGCCCTCGGGTCCCGCGACCCGCGCGGTGCCCGTCAGGCCGCACAGGGTGACGCGCGAGCCGGCGCGCGCGAGGCCCTCGACGCGGACGTGGCTGTCGTCTCCGGGGCGGGCGAGGGCGGAGAAGAGCTCGCTCCACATCTCGCCATAGCGGTCGGCGCGGCCGGTCAAGACCAGGGCAAAGCTGTCGGCGACGGTCCAGACCCCGACCCGTCCACGCCCCCGTGCGTGCCAGCTGGCGAGGGCCAGACCGTCGGCATCCCGGACCATGGCGATCGCATCAGGCCCCTCATGCGTCAGGTCGCGCCGTGACAGTTCCGGCAGCGCCTCGGTCTCTGTACCGGTGCCATCGGCCGCTTCTGCGGGTGTCGCGCCGACCGGGCGGGCGGGGGCCGGCGGGTCGAGCTGCAGCGGCACGGTCCGGTCGCCGCCAGTCAGGACAGCCCCGAGAGCGGCCCAGTCCCGGCGTGTCGCTGCGGACAGGGGACCCGTCGGACGTAGCAGCAGCCCAAGGCCGCTCTCGACCGCCGAGGCCAGAGCCGCCCGCCCGCCGGCACCGATGGCCTCCCAGCGGCGATCGTCGATGACCACAAGGTCGAGCCGACCCAGCGACGCCGCCGTCAGAGGTAGGGGGGCATCGCCCAGCCGCACCCCGGCCCCGACGTCGATGTCGGTGCTCAACGCGATGCCGGCTTCCCGGGCCCAACGGCCGAGGTATTTGGTTTCCGGCCCCGGTGCACCGGCCAGGACCAGCACGCGCGGCGGCCGTTGTTCACGGGTGTCGACCGGCACCGCGATCCGCTCGACGATCCTCCCGGCCGCATCGCGCAGGCGCAGGTCGAACAGGGCCAGACCCGGCGCGCGTACGTCGCCAGCGAGGACGAACCGCTGGCCCGCGACCACCGCCCTGCGATCGACGACGGCCCCGGCCGGATCGACCAGCTCCGCCGAGCCAGCCGGGAGGGTTCCCACCTGGCCGCCGACCGAGACGACCGCCCCCGGTGCCACAGGACCGGGAAGGGTGAGATCGATCAGCCCGTGCGGCCGTTCCGGCGCAGCGAAGTCCAAGGGGAGGGGCAGGGGGGTCTGGTCGCGCGGCGTCAGGCCCTCGCCCAGCACCCGGACCCGGGCCGCATCGGGAAACCGTCGCAGCGCAGTGGCCAGGTCGGGCACGCGCGTGGAGCCCTCCACCGGGGTCGCCTCAGGCAG
>JBBSCK010000154.1:0-5473 GCA_038250335.1 Caulobacterales bacterium | reverse complement strand
TGCCCCGTTCGGCAACAAGGAAATCGCCATCGCCGAAACCGAAATGCCGGGCCTGATGGCGCTGCGTGACGAGTTCGGCGCGCAACAGATCCTCAAAGGCGCCCGTATCGCCGGCAGCCTGCATATGACGATTCAGACCGCCGTGCTGATCCAGACGCTGGAAGCCCTCGGCGCCGATGTCCGCTGGGCCTCGTGCAACATCTTCTCGACCCAGGACCACGCTGCGGCCGCCATCGCCGCCGCTGGCACCCCGGTGTTCGCCACCAAGGGCGAGACGCTGGAAGAATACTGGGACTATGCCCACAAGATCTTCGAATGGTCCGACGGTGGCTATCCGAACCTGATCCTCGACGACGGCGGCGACGCCACCCTGCTGTGCGTGCTCGGCCCCAAGGCGGAGAAGGACGGCACGCTGCTGGACAACCCCGAGAACGAGGAAGAGGAAGCCCTCTACAAGGTGATGAAGCGCTACATTGCCGAGAAGCCGGGCTTCTATTCGGCCATCCGCGACGCCATCGGCGGCGTTTCGGAAGAGACCACCACCGGCGTCCACCGCCTGTATGAAATGGCCAAGAAGGGCGACCTGCCCTTCCCCGCCATCAACGTTAACGACAGCGTCACCAAGTCCAAGTTCGACAACCTGTACGGCTGCCGTGAATCGCTGGTCGACGCGATCCGTCGCGGCACCGACGTCATGCTGTCGGGCAAGGTTGCCGTGGTCTGCGGCTACGGCGACGTGGGCAAGGGCTCGGCCGCCTCGCTGCGCCAGGGCGGTGCCCGGGTGATCGTCACCGAGATCGACCCGATCTGCGCCCTGCAGGCCGCCATGGAAGGCTATGACGTCCAGACCCTGGACGATATGGCCGACAAGGCCGACATCTTCGTCACCGCCACCGGCAACAAGGACGTCATCACCGTCGACCACATGCGGGCGATGAAGAACAACGCCATCGTCTGCAACATCGGCCACTTCGATTCCGAGATCCAGGTCGCCGGCCTGAAGAACTTCAAGTGGGATGAGATCAAGCCCCAGGTCCACCATGTGGAATTCCCGGGCGGCAAGAAGATCATCCTGCTGTCGGAAGGCCGTCTGGTGAACCTGGGCAATGCCACGGGTCACCCTTCGTTCGTGATGTCGGCCTCGTTCACCAACCAGGTGCTGGCCCAGATCGAACTGTGGACCAACGTCAAGTCCTACGAGAACCAGGTCTATACCCTGCCCAAACACCTCGACGAAAAGGTCGCCATGCTCCACCTCGGCAAGCTGGGCGCCAAGCTGACGGTTCTGACGAAGGACCAGGCCGACTATATCTCGGTTCCCGCCGCAGGGCCGTTCAAGCCCGAGCACTACCGGTACTAGGGAGCCAGGCCGCCCCCTCGGGGCGATCGATCCGGCACCACAGAAGCGGCGCACCGGTCTCCGGTTGCGCCGCTTTTCTGTATTCGGGATGGATCAGGGCCGGCGACGAGGGCTGCTGGCCGTCAGGCCGCCAGCGCCGCCCGGACAGGCCGTTCGCTCCCGGCCAGGCTCATCTCGAAATCGTAGAGCAGGTCGATCAGTTCGTCCGCGCCCGGCGGCGGCTTGTCGGCCGCCATCCGGTAGGTCCAGAAACTGATGATATGCTGCAGCGCGCCCAGCCGCTCCCCGAGCCGCGAGAACAGGACCGGGGCGTCCCTGAGGAAGTCACGGAAGGCCATGGGCCGTCCGTCCTGGGTGAGCCCGCGAAAGGCGTCGTCATAGACGCGCAGCATATCGGCTGCGGATTCGCAGGCCAGCACGATGCGGCGACGGACCTGTTCGCGGGCGCGGTCGATCGCGGCATGCTGGTCGGCGGTGACGCGTCCGGAGGCGCGCACACGGTGGACGCTGTCCACCACACCGCCGATCTGGCCGGTGACCGCCTGCAGGGCCCATTTGTAGTAGAGGAACCCCTTCCAGCAGAAGATGCCCTCCTCATAGTCCTGCGGGTCCAGCAACAGGGTGCGGCCCAGCGCGCTGAGATCCTCGCTGGCCGAGTTGGACATGATCTTGGCAGTCAGCCGGGCCACCGGATTGTCGAACGCCAGATCGGTGTCCTGCCCCAGATTCAGACTCAGATCCACCAGCGGCCTGATCTCCACAGAGACGAAGGCCGCCATCCGCGCCATGTCAGAGTCCGAAATATTGAAGTAGCAGGCGTCGGGCGTATGGCCGTTGCGGCGCAGCTGCTCGCGCAGCAGGAATGGATCCAGACCCGGCAGTTCGTCGATCAGCGCCAGGATCCCGTGGTCCGGGTGGCCCGGCCCGATGCCGAAGCTTTCCGCCAGCGTCCGGTCGAAGCCGATCTGGTTCACGAACAGATAGCGCCCCCCCATGCGCAGGTCGGCGCTGTCGATGGGCAGGATGATCTTGGTGGCGACGTAGCGCCGGACGCGGAACTGGTCGATCTCGTTCAGGCGCAGACGGTGCTTGAGGATCAGGGCGCGATTGAGGATGGGATTGCGGAACAGCGGCGCGTCCTTCCAGCCCTCGGTCTGGCCATGGTCGTGCCAGACGCGCAGCAGGTTCAGCACCCGCGCGGTGGAGGCGGACTTGCGCAGATTGGCGAGGTTGCGGAAGGCGCGATCGGTCAATACGGGCTCCTGACCGGCCTACCGTGGCGGACAAAGGTTAGGATCGCGCCGAAAAGCTGGGTTAATGTCGCATCTACCGTAGCCTGCAGATGATTGCGGCCTGCGGCGTGCCGGTCGCTGGCGCGCGCCCGGTCAGCGGCCTAGATTGACCGCCATGTCCAACGTGTTCGATATTCTGATCCTTGCGGCCATCGCCGCCGTCGCCGTGGTGCTGGGGTTCGGGCTGTATTCGCTGTTTCGCGGCGGAGACTATGCCCGGTCCAACTCGAACCGGCTGATGCGGCTGCGCGTGGCGGTCCAGGCCGTCGCCGTGGTGCTGCTGATGGCGGGACTGTGGTGGAAATCCACGCAGGGAGGCTGAGACGATGGTGGTGCTGAACCGGATCTACACCCGCACCGGTGACGGCGGCGACACGGGGCTGGCCTCAGGGCAGCGGGTGTCCAAGTCCGATCCCCGCGTCGAGGCCTATGGGACGGTCGACGAGCTGAACTCGATCATCGGCGTCGCCCGCCTGCATTCGGGACAGAACGACCGCATCGACGCCATGCTGGGCCGGATCCAGAACGAGCTGTTCGATCTGGGGGCCGATCTGGCCACGCCGCTGGACCCGCCCCCGACGTGGGAGGCCCTGCGCATGGTCCAGTCGCAGGTCGAGCGGCTGGAGGCCGAGATCGACTGGATGAACGAGAGCCTGAAGGCGCTGGACAGCTTCATCCTGCCGGGCGGGTCGCCCCTTTCGGCGCATCTGCATCTGGCGCGCACCGTGGCCCGGCGGGCGGAGCGCGACGCCATCCGGCTGGTCGAGACCGGAGCGGTCGTGACCCCCGAGGCGCTGCGCTATCTGAACCGGCTGTCCGACCATCTGTTCGTCGCCGCCCGGCGGGCCAATGCCAATGGCGCGGCCGACGTGAAATGGGTTCCCGGCTCGACGCGGTGATCACGTCTCCTCCTCATGCGCGTCGCGCATGGGGAGGTGGCTCGAAGCGAAGCGGAGAGACGGAGGGGTTCTTCGTGCGGCAAGAGCCCCTCCGTCTGCTCGCAAGGGCTCGCATCCACCTCCCCATTCGCCATGTGGCGAACGGGGAGGAGACAGGTGCGACTGCCCGCGCTAAACCGCGCGCCAGTCCAGACCAGTCAGTTCAGGGAAACGCCCGCATCATGCGCGACATCCACCATTTCATCGACGGCGCATCCTTCACGGGCACGTCGGGCCGGTTCTCCGATGTGTTCAACCCCAATACCGGCGAGGTCCAGGCGCGGGTGCAGCTGGCCTCCGTCGACGACATGGACCGGGCGGTCCAGGCGGCGCAGAACGCCTTCGAGGGCTGGGCCTCGACCAATCCCCAGCGCCGCGCGCGAGTGATGTTCGAGTTCAAACGGCTGGTCGAGGCCAATATCAACGACCTGGCCGAACTGTTGAGCGCCGAGCACGGCAAGGTCGTCGCCGACTCGAAAGGCGACATCCAGCGCGGGCTGGAGGTGATCGAGTTCGCCTGCGGCATCCCCCATGTGCTGAAGGGCGAATACACCCACGGGGCCGGCCCCGGCATCGACGTCTATTCGATGCGCCAGCCGCTGGGCGTGGTGGCGGGCATCACACCGTTCAACTTCCCGGCCATGATCCCGATGTGGATGTTCGGCGTCGCCATCGCGGTGGGCAATACCTTCATCCTGAAGCCCTCGGAGCGCGATCCGTCGGTGCCGGTGCGTCTGGGCGAGCTGATGATGGAGGCCGGCGCGCCCGCCGGGGTGCTGAACGTCGTGCACGGCGACAAGGCGGCGGTGGACGCCATCCTGACCCATCCGCTGGTGCATGCGATCAGCTTCGTCGGCTCGTCCGACATCGCCCACTATGTGTACCAGACGGGCGCGGCCAACCATAAGCGGGTCCAGGCCATGGGCGGGGCCAAGAACCACGGCATCGTCCTGCCCGACGCCGACATGGACCAGGTCATCAAGGACCTGTCGGGTGCCGCCTATGGCTCGGCCGGCGAGCGCTGCATGGCCCTGCCGGTCGTGGTCCCGGTCGGCAAGAAAACCGCCGACGAACTGCGTGAGCGGATGGTGGCCGAAATCCCGACCATGCGGGTCGGGGTCTCCAGCGACGCGGGGGCCCACTACGGCCCGGTGGTCACGGCCCAGCACAAGGCCCGGGTCGAGGGCTGGATCGCGCAAGGGGTCAAGGACGGGGCCGAACTGGTCGTCGACGGCCGCGGTTTCAGCCTGCAGGGCCACGAGCGGGGCTATTTCATCGGCCCGTCGCTGTTCGACCACGTCACACCCGAGATGGAGTCCTACAAGGAGGAGATCTTCGGACCGGTACTGCAGATCGTCCGCGCCGCCAGCTTCGAGGAGGCGCTGAGCCTGCCGTCGAAGCACCAGTATGGCAACGGCGTCGCCATCTTCACCCAGAACGGCCGCGCGGCGCGCGATTTCGCCGCCCGGGTCAATGTCGGCATGGTCGGGATCAACGTCCCCATCCCGGTGCCGGTCGCCTATCACACCTTCGGCGGCTGGAAACGCTCGGCCTTCGGCGACACCAACCAGCACGGCATGGAGGGGGTAAAGTTCTGGACCAAGGTCAAGACCATCACCGCGCGCTGGCCGGACTCAGAACTGGAACACGCGGATTCCAGCTTCGTCATCCCGACCATGGGATAGGGGCCGGCCGGTTTCGGCCGTCCCGGGGCGGGCAGGGTTAGGCGGGATCACAGCCCGTCGGCCGAAAACGCGTTGGTAACAAGACTGTCGTACGCTGATGGCGAGAGGGGCACGGACCGTGCGGCCCTCGCAGCGCGGAGGCGTCCATGTCGAAGGTAGAAACCGACGGTATGCTGGAACTGATCTCGTTCGAGATCG
>JBBSCK010000153.1:0-5611 GCA_038250335.1 Caulobacterales bacterium | reverse complement strand
GGTTCGTCGGCGAACTTTCCCCGGTCCAGCATGTCCCAGTCCTGGCTGAGGGCGACCGGCGGCGTGACGAGTGCGTTCATGGCCGCGCACATAGACCGATCCGGATCGAAACGGGAGAGGCCGCAACATCTCGCATTCCCTGTCGCAAGCGGCTAAGTGTCCGGCCTTCGCCCAACGGTAAGAGCCGCCGCCCCTCCATGCGCATCGTTCTGGCCACTGACGCCTGGGAGCCCCAGGTCAACGGCGTTGTCCGCACCCTGACCCGGACCGTGGCCGAATGCCGCGCCATGGGCCATGAGGTCGAGGTCATCGAGCCCAGCCAGTTCCGCACCATCGCCGCGCCGACCTATCCGGAAATCCGTCTGGCCCTTGGGGCCGAGGAAGAGATTCGCGAACGCCTGCGCGCCATCGAGCCCGAGGCGGTCCATATCGCCACC
This sequence comes from Caulobacterales bacterium, assembly GCA_038250335.1. Lineage (GTDB taxonomy): Bacteria > Pseudomonadota > Alphaproteobacteria > Caulobacterales > Caulobacteraceae > Brevundimonas. Next base: position 5,174 of record JBBSCK010000153.1, on the reverse strand, counting down.
GAGGGTCCGATCGGCATCGCCACGCGCCGCATCTGCGTGGAATGGAAACTGCCCTTCACGACCAGCTATCACACGAAATTCCCGGAATACATTTCGGCGCGCTTCCCGGTCCCGGTCCAGGTCGGCTACGCCTATATGAAATGGTTTCACAAGCCGTCGGGCCGGTTGATGGTGGCCACGCCGACGCTGAAGGCCGAGCTCGAGGAACACGGCTTCCGGAATATCTCGCCCTGGTCGCGCGGCGTGGATACCGAACAGTTCCGCCCGGATCTGGACCGGATCTACGATCAGCTGGGCGGCGGGGCTTGGCCGCGCCCGTTCTGGCTGAACGTCGGCCGGGTGGCGGTCGAAAAGAACATCGAGGCGTTTCTGGAGACCGACCTGCCGGGCACGAAAATCGTGGTCGGCGACGGCCCGGCCCGGGCAGACCTGGAAGCGCGCTATCCCGAGGCGAAATTCCTCGGGGCCCGGTTCGGCGAAGAGCTGGCGCGGTGCTTCCGCGACGCTGACGTCTTCGTCTTCCCCAGTTGGACGGACACCTTTGGCCTGGTGATCCTGGAGGCGATGGCCACCGGCACGCCGGTCGCGGCCTATCCGGCCCACGGCCCTATCGACATCATCCCCGGTTCCAATGCCGGCGTCGTCGACGACGACCTGAGGGTCGCCTGTATGAAGGCGCTGGAGTGCGACCGGGCCGCGACCCGGGCCTATGCCGAGAAATTCAGCTGGCGCGCCTCGGCCGAGCAGTTCGTCGAGAACCTTCAGCCCTATCCCGAGCCCGAGCGCGGTCGCTTCTGGCGTCGTCTGCGCCGGATCGCCAGAGTCCGCCGGCGCGTCGCGGCCTGATCTATTCGGGCCGGGCCATGGTGGTGAGACCGGTCACCACGGCGCGCTGTGCGACCAGTTCCGCTTCCGGGAGCGGCACCAGCCCCCGGTCCTGCAGATAGCCGCCCCGGCCCACGGCCGCTTCCGAGGTGAACTCGGTCAGAAACGCCTGCAGCCCCGGCGTCACGCCGATGTGGGCCTTCTTCACATAGATGAACAGGCTGCGGGCCAGCGGATAGCTGCCGTTGGAGATGTTTTCCGGTGTCGGCTCCACGCCGTCGATCGTCTCGGCCTTCACCGTGTCGAGGTTCTGCTCGAGGAAGGAATAGCCGAACACGCCAAGCGACCCTGGCGTGCGGGTCAGGGTCTGAAGGATGGCGTTGTCGTTCTCGCCGGAATCGACCCAGAGCCCATCCTCGCGCACCGTGTGGGCGAGGGCCTCGAACCGGTCGCCATCCTCGTCCTCGACAGCCGCAGCCGCCGGGACCAGCCGCGCGCCCGGCGTCATCCCCAGCTCGAGGAAGGCGTCGCGGGTGCCCGACGTCGGCGGCGGCCCATAGACCTGGATGCGCTGGTCCGGCAGCCTCGGATTGACCTCGTTCCAGTTCCGCGACGGATTCAGCACGAAGGTTCCGTCGGGACCGGGAACCTCCTTGGCCAGGCCCTCGTAGAGGTCGTTGAGCTCAAAGTTGAACCCGTTGCCGTCACGGGCCGTGGCCACGACGATGCCGTCATAGCCGATCTTGATCTCGATGATCTCGGTGACACCGTTGCTGGCGCACAGATCGAACTCCGAGGCCTTCATCTGGCGTGACGCGTTGGCGATGTCCGGCGTCGACGGTCCCACGCCCTGGCAGAAGGCCTGGATCCCGCCACCGGTCCCGAGCGCCTCGACCCGGGGCGGAGCACCCTCAGGATTGTTGCGTCCGAAATTCTCTGCGACCCGTGTGGCGAACGGAAACACGGTGGAAGATCCGGCCGCCCAGATGCCGTTCCTCTGCTGCCCCCCCTGGCCACAGGCGGCGACGATCAGTGCTGCAGCGGCGGCTCCGGCCGCAGAAAGCCGGCGATGCGTGAGGGTCGACATGGGTCTGTCTTTCGGCAAGGCGGTGATGCGACGCTTAAAGCAGACGTTTGCGCATCGCCTGTGACAGCATGTCGATCAGGGTCACAGCGACCACCACGATGATGACGATGGCCGACACCGCGCGGAAATCGAAATTGTTCATGCTCTCGAACAGCACCTGACCGATGCCGCCCGCGCCGATCAGGCCCAGCACCGTGGCCGAGCGGCTGTTCGACTCGAAGCGATAGAGGGCAAACGAGGTCCACAAGGGGGCGACCTGCGGGATCACGCCCCAGACGATCTCGTGAAGGCCCGAGCCACCGGTCGCACGCACGCCCTCGACCGGCCCCTTGTCGATCGACTCGACCGCTTCCGAGAACAGCTTGGCCAGCACGCCGGCCGTATTCAGCGTAATGGCGAGGACACCGGCCAAGGGACCGAGGCCCACAGCGACGATGAACAGAAGCGCCATGACCAGGTCGGGGATCGACCGCAGCAGGTTCATGACCCAGCGGATCGGGGTCACCACCCAGATCGGCGCGATGTTTCGCGCGGCGGCCAGACCCATGGGTACGGCCAGGAAGACCGCAAGGAAGGTGCCCCACAGCGCGATCTGCACCGTCTGCCACATCTGGGCGACGAACAGCCTCCAGTTGGCGAAGTCGGGCCGCAGCAGGTCCGAAGCGAAGTCCCGCACGTTGTCGGCATTGGTCACAAGGCGGGACAGGTTGCCCAGGTCCACGTCGTTGACGCTGTAGATCAGGACCGCCAGCACGCCACCCCAGATCAGGAGGTCGAGTGCCCAGGCCGCCATGGGCTTGCTGGGCGGCCTGGGGACGGGCGACGCCGGGGCACCGGGCTTGACGAGACCGGCGTCGGTCAAGGCTGGACCTCTCGCAGGCTGCGCAGGCGCTGCAGTTCACGCTCGGCCGTCGCAGCGGCGGCCGTATCGCCGGCGGCGCGGGCCTCGCCCAGCTTCTGGTCAGCCACCATTTCACGAACCGGGTTCAGATAGCTGTCGTCAGCCGGGTTGAAGCGGGAATAGTTCAGGCCCGCCAGCACCTGGCGCTGGCGCGCAGCCTCGGTGCTGTCGCCCTGGCCGTAGGTCAGGAAGAAGCTCCGGATCTTCTCCTTGGTCGCCGGGTCGAGGTCCTCACGGACGACGATCCCGCTCTCGGGGATCGGAGGCGACTGCCAGATTTCCTGAATCTGCGCCGCGACGCGCGGGTTCTGGCGGTTCAGGAAGACCGTGTTGACGGTGTTGGACGTGGCGACGTCGACGACGCCAGTCGCGATCGCCATGGAGTTGGCCTGATGGTTGGCCGAACGCACGGTCTTGAAGCACTGGGCCGGCACAACACCGCGCGGATTGAACAGGAAGGCCATGGGTGCCAGCGTGCCAGAGGTCGACTGGGCGTCACCGATACCGAAGTCATATCTCTTGCCGCACGCCATGACGTCCTCGAGCGTGATGCCCGAACCGGCCTTCACGATCAGGGTCGAACGGTAGCTGTCGCGGCCTTCCGGATCGACGATGCGGGCGATGACCTCGCCCTGGGCCCGGTCGATGGCCTCGATCGAGGGCTTGGCCGAGAGCCAGGCCACCTGGGTCTGGTTCCCCTTCATGGCCTCAACCAGGATGGTGTAGTTCGAGGCGAAATACGGCTTCACCGGCACGCCGATGGCCTTGGCCATATCGTCCAGCAGCGGCTGCCACATCGGGCCTGACGAGGCCTGGCCCTCGGCCGACAGAATGGAGAAGGTGATCTCCGTCGGCGGAGCGCCGGCCGAGGACGTGTCGTCACCTCCGCCGCAGGCCGAAAGGCCAAGCAGGGCGGCGGCGGCGGCGATCAGGCCGAGGCGGCGGCTGACGGGTGCGAAGGTCATGCCTTGGTTTCCCAGAACGCGTCCTCGAACTCGGGACCGTAGATGTCGATGAGGCGGGTGGTATCGAGGCCGGTGGACGGACCGTCGTAGGCGATCTTTCCGGCCTTGAGGGCGATCACCCGGTCGCAATAGCGGATGGCATAGTCGACCTGGTGCAGGGTGACGATGACGCCCAGACCGTCGCGCCGGTTCAGCTCGACCAGAAGTTCCATCACCTTGCGGGCGGAGACGGGGTCGAGAGAGGCGACGGGTTCGTCGGCCAGAATGCCCCGGGCCCCCTGGACCAGCGCCCGGGCGATGGCACCGCGCTGCTGCTGTCCGCCGGACAGGGTGTTGGCGCGCTGGGCCGCATAGTCGGCAACCCCGACCCTGTGCAGGGCGGCCATGGCCCGGGTCCGGTCCTCGCCCGGCCAGGCTCCGAGCACTCCGCGCCAGCCCGGCAGCCGCCCCAGCGCACCCAGCATGACGTTGGAAAACAGGCTCAGCCGTCCCACCAGATTGAACTGCTGGAAGATCATGCCCAGCTTCTGACGCGCCGCCCGCACCGCGCCGGTGGTGCGGCCGTTCTTCTGGACGCAGACCCCGAAGACATCGATCCGGCCCGGACCGGCATCAATCGACTGCAGGCCCGTGATGGACCGCAGCAGGGTGGACTTGCCCGATCCGGACGGACCGATGAGGGCGACCATCTCTCCGGCCGCGACGGACACGGAGACCCCGTCCAGCGCCTTGCGGGCCCCGAAGGTCTTGGACACGTCTCGGGCCATGACCAGACTGGTCACAAGGGGGCCGGGCGCGGGGCTGACGGCGGATGAACTCATGAACTCGCTGACGGCGGCTGTGAAACAGGCGCCGAATGACGCGAAGGCGGCGTTCCGGCAAGTCCTAATGCCACGCACCCGGACGCGGCGTCCAGCGTGACGGCGCAGTCAGGTCGGGTCAGCCGGTTTTTGCAGCCTGCTCGACGCGCTCAATATCGGCCGGGAGCGAAAGCGCCAGCCGGGCACGATCCAGCGCGTCCCGGGACTGGCGTCTGGCCGCCGCCGCCATCGGGCCCTCGTCGCGCATGAGCTTGTGCAACATTTTCTGCAGCCGGACCGCCACGGCGACATCGCCCGCCCCGAAGCGCGCCGGCGGGCCGAACACGTCCGAAATCAGGTCGTCGACATCGATCCCCGGGGCCCAGACCCGCGCGTGTTCAACCTCGATGATGCCATCGGGCTTCATGGCCGCCCATTCGTCCAGCGCCCGTACGGCCGATCCCAGCACCTGGATGGCCGAACCGGGATCGTTGACGCCGGGCGACAGGGCCCTGGCGGCGATTTCGCCCAGTACGATCAGACCAAACCGCGGATCCTGCTCGAACGAGCGCTGGCCGCCGATGGCGAAGGCGGAG
>JBBSCK010000152.1:0-5655 GCA_038250335.1 Caulobacterales bacterium | reverse complement strand
GCCATCACTCCGCGATCGGCAGTTTTTTGGGTTTGGCCGTCTTCAGCCAGTAGGCCAGAAGCACCTGGGACACCAGCACGGCGGAGAACACCGAGGTGAACACCCCGATGCTCAAGGTCCAGGCAAAGCCCCGAACGGGTCCGGCACCGAAGATGAACATGATCAGGGCCGCCACCAGGGTCGTGATGTTGGCGTCCAGAATGGTCCCCCAGGCCTTGTTGAAGCCAGCGTCCATCGAGGCGATCACCGATCGCCCGGCCCGCGCCTCGTCGCGCATCCGTTCATAGATCAGCACATTGGCGTCCACCGCCACGGCGAAGGTCAGAATCAGGCCGGCAATGCCGGGAAGCGTCAGGGTGGCCTGGGTCAGTGACATGGCCGCGATGATCAGCAGTCCGTTCAGCGCCAGTGCGATGACCGAGATGCCCCCGAACAGGAAGCCATAGGCCAGGAACATGAACACGAGGATGATGACGAAGCCGATCGCGGTCGACAGGGCTCCCGCAGCCACGGCGTCGGCACCCAGTTCGGCGGTCACGGTACGGCGTTCCTCCACCGTCAACGGCGCAGGCAGGGCCCCGCCGTTCAGCAGGTTCACCAGTTCGGAGGCCTCGGCGATCGAGAAGTTTCCCGTGATCTGTCCGGTGCCGCCAGTAATGGCACCCTGGATGGTCGGGGCCGAAATCACCTTGCCGTCCAGGATGATGGCAAAGGGTCGGCCGATATTGGCCGCCGTCGTCTCGCCGAAGCGGCGGGCACCCTGTCCGTCGAAGCGGAAATCGATAGCGGGTCTACCGCTCTGGTCAGCACCAACGCCGGCCCGGGTCAGGTTCTCGCCCGAGACCAGCACGCGTTGCTTGACCAGATAGGGTGTTACACCGTCCGGTCCGAGCAGCAACTGCGAACCCGGCGGCACCCGGCCGGCCACGGCATCCTCGACCGAATTCTCGAAATCGACCATCTGGAAGGTCAGCTGGGCGGTCTGACCGATGACACGCTCCAGGGCGGCGGGGTCGCTTTCACCGGGCGCCTGGACCACGATCCGTTCCGAGCCCTGGCGGGTGATCGAAGGTTCGCGGGTGCCCAGGCTGTCGATCCGGCGCCGCACGACCTCGATGGACTGGTTCACCGCCGTCGCGCCCATACCGTCCATTGTTGCCTGGGTGAAGGCCAGCCGGACGCGGTTGTCGCCCAGACGCTGGGCCTGGCGCTCGGCGTTGCCGCCCGAGTTGACCGGACCGATCAGCGCCGCAAGCGCCTCATAGGCGGCATCCTGGCGCGTCGGATCAGCCAGGGTCACGACCCCACCGCCGGCTTCGCGCGTGATCTGGTTCGAGGCGACGCCGGCCTCGCGCAATGCCACCCGGACGTCCTCAATCAGATTATCGACCCGCTTCTCGCGCATGGCCGCCACATCGACCTCCAGCAACAGGTAAGAGCCTCCCTGCAGGTCGAGGCCCAGGTTCAACGCATTCTTGGGCAGCCAGCCGGGCAGCGACGCGCGCTGGGCGGGCGTCAGCAGGTTCGGGAACGCCATCAGAAGGCCAAAGACCAGCGACAGGGCGACGAGGGTGACCTTCCAGCGCGACAGCTGAATCATGGACGGCAGTTCCGGTTCAGCGGTTCAGGCTTCAAGCCTTGGCGGGTTTGGAATCGTTGGCAGCGATGGCGGTGCGGTTGCGCACCTCGGCGATCATGGCCTTGACCACCCGCACATTGACGCTGGGGGCGATCTCGACATTGACCTCGGCGTCCTCGACGCGGGTTACCTTGCCGATCAGGCCCGACGACAGGACGATCACGTCGCCGCGCTTCACGGCCGAGATCAGCGCCGCATGTTCCTTGGCCCGCTTCTGCTGCGGACGGATGAGCAGGAAGTAGAACAGCACGAAGATCGCCACGAACGGCAGGAACTGCACGATCATCGCCACGAGGCCGCCGTCTGCGGTAGTTGTCATTTCGTCGGTCCCCGGGGGAAAGGCCGCCACATCGGGGCGCCTGTTGAAAACAAGGCGCGATACCTAGGGCCGGTGCGGACGGGATGCAATGAGTGAGGCGACGCGCGAACGACCTAGCGTGGCAGAACTGTCAACGGATCGATCGCCACCGGCTCGTCGCCCTGCATGCGCCGGGTCTCGAAATGGATAGACGGACGGCCGTCGCCGGCGGTCAGGCCCACGGTCCCGATCTGCTGGCCCGCGCGCACATCGGCACCGTCGTCCACCGTGGCCGAGCCCAGATGGCCATAGACCGTCCGCCAGCCATCTCGGTGGACGATCAGAACGGTCAGCCCCTGCCCCACCAGATCGTCGCCGACATAGGCCACTCGGCCCGGGGCCGAGGCATTAACCGCCGCACCGGCAGGCGCACCGATATTGATGCCGTTGTTGCGCTCGCCCAAACCAACCGGTCCGAACCGGCGCACGATGTCACCCCGCACCGGCCACTGCAGGACTGTGGACCCGGCCACAGCCGTGCCGGTCAGGCCGCTGGCGGCCGGCTGGCGCGGGGCTGGCGGCAAGGCCTGGTTTCCCGAGGGCGGTGGCGGAGGCGGCGGGATCACGCCGTTCTCGGGCACCATGACACCGAGGGGCGCGGGCCCGGTGGCATAGGGGTCGGGGCCGGTATCGACCGCGCTGTCGGGCAGGATGATTGACTGGCCCGTGCTGATCGCCCCGCGCGGGCCAAGCCCGTTCAGGTCGATCAGGTTCTGCACCGGCGTCTGGAACCGGCGACCGACACCCGAGATGGTGTCGCCGGGCTGGATCAAATAGGCCGCACCCGCCGTCACTGTCATCGTTGCACCGGGCGAGGTGTAAGCTGGCGGTGAATAGGCGGTTGGCGGGGAATTGTAAGCGCGTCCCGATGGCGGCAGGGCCCCGCCCTCGATGCTCGCGATCGGCGCGGTCGCGGGCGGCGGTGCTTCATAGGATGGCGGCACGGCCCCGGGATAGCCGGGTGGGGCCGGGGACGCGCCATAGGCCGGCATGGGCCGGGTCGAATAGCGCGGCGCGTCGGGATAGCTGGCGCAGGCGGTCGCTGCCAGGCCGGCAAGGGCGATCACCGCCGCCCTGATCCCGTTCGAAATATACATCCGCCGCTCCCCGTTCACCCTGACCGACATGCCTCGCCGCCGCCCTTAAGCCAACCCGCCAATCCGCGCGAAAGTGGGGCGGACAGGTTAATGGCCGCAAGCTGTCTCCTCCCCTTTCGCCGCTTGGCGAATGGGGAGGGGGACCGCAGAGCAGTGGAGGGGGTCCTGGTGCCCCACCGACCCTGCACGCTTCAAGAACCCTTCCGTATCCTCGGCTACGCCTCGGATCCACCTCCTCATCGGCTGCGGCGACAGGGACGAGAGATAAAGTTCAGCCTTCCCTCGCCGTCCCCTCGACTAGGGGGACGAACCGCACTTCGCACAGGCTTTCGCGCCGGAACGACCCGTCGTCCTGACCCGTATACCGATGCAGCATCTGTACCGAGGTCCGCCCGACCGGGGCCACCAGCACCCCGCCCGGCTTCAGCTGTTTGAGCAGTTCGGTCGGCTCGTTCGGCGCCGCCGCCGTCACCATGATCCGGTCGAACGGAGCCTGTTCGGGCCAGCCCAGACCGCCGTCGGAATGGCGGGTGATGACATTGTCGATCTCCAGCGCCCGCAGCTTGACCTCGGCCTCGGCCAGCAGGCTGCGATAGCGTTCAACCGAATAGACATAGCGCGCCAGCCTCGACAGCACCGCGCACTGGTAGCCACTGCCGGTGCCGATCTCCAGCACGCGGTGGCGCGGCTCGACCTGCAGCGCCTGGGTCATAAGCCCGACGATATAGGGCTGCGAAATAGTCTGGGCACAGTCGATCGGCAGGGCCTGATCCTCCCACGCCTGATCGAGGAATTTTTCGTGCACGAACACCGCGCGGTCGATCGATTCCATCGCCGCCAGCACGCGCGGGTCTGTCACCCCCTGCTGCCGCAACGAAAGGATCAGCCGCCCAGCACGATCGTCCTTCAGGTTCATTCGGCCACAAGCGCCTTCGGTGGTGCCCCACCCAGCACACCCTTCAGGTCGTACACACTGGGCTTGTGCGTCAGGTCGATGTGCAGCGGCGTGACGCTGATCTTGCCGTCGTCCATGGCCCGCAAGTCGGTACCCGGCGCATGGTCCTGTTTGGCCCCCCGAAAACTCATCCAGTAGTAGTCGCGCCCGCGCAGGTCGGTGCGTTTGACCGCATGCATCTCGCCGATGCCGCGGAACCCCTGGACCGTGACCTCGACCGCCTTCACCTGTTCCGGCGGCCGCGCAGGAAAGTTCAGGTTCATTACCACCCCGTCCTGCCAGGTTTCGCCCAGCAGCCGGCTGATGATCGGCGGGGCATAGGTTTCGGCCGTCTCCCAATGGGCGTTGACCTCGTCGTGGAACCGCTCAAGCCCTTGGCTCAGGGCGATGGAACGGATGCCGAAGGCCATGCCCTGCAGCGCCCCGGCCACCGTGCCGGAATACGAACAGTCCTCGCCGACATTGTGCCCCCGGTTAACGCCCGACAGCACCAGGTCCGGCTTGACCTCCATCAGGTCGCCGACGGCCAGCACGATACAGTCCGTAGGGGTCCCGGTGACCGAGAAGCGCCGCTCGCCGAACCGGTTGACCCGCAGCGGCTCGGTCAGGGTCATGCCCCGCCCCTTGCCAGACTGTTCCTCATGGGGCGCGACGATCCAGACGTCATCGGACAGGGTTCGCGCGATCCGCTCCAGGCAGGCCAGGCCCTCGGCCTCGATACCGTCGTCGTTGGTCAGCAGGATGCGCAAATCAGGGGCCTTTGATGAGTCGCGATTGGGATAGCCGATCCCCCGCCCGGGCGCACCCCGGCCGCGTCAGGGAATTGGATCGACGTCTGCGACCGGGATCACGACGTCACCGCCGCACGCGTTGCGGATATTCATCCCCGCGGCGATGTTGCTGTGCATCGGCCGGTGTATGCAGAGAGTGCGGTGATCAAGCCCCCGAAGCTACACCACGAGATGGAACACGACACTGGGAAACCGACGCGCACTCACCCGTGCCGGTCGGGTTGCTGCTTCGGCTGCACAGACCAGGCCGACGGGAGGTCGCGTTTGTCAGCCGCCGCTGCCGCTGCCGTCGCCTGAACCGCCCCGGGCCTGTGGTGGGCGGGGGCGTAGATCGTATAGAGCTGCATCGGCGTGCTGCCGGTATTTGTGATGTTGTGCCAGGTTCCCGCCGGAACGAGGACGCACCAGCCGTCGGTCACGTCCTGGACAATCGTCAGATCGTCCTTCGAGGCTCCCATCTGCACACGTCCCTGGCCGGCGTCGAGGCGCAGGAACTGATCGGTCTGCGGATGCGCCTCAAGCCCGATGTCGCCGCCCACTGGAATCGACATCAGCGTGACCTGAAGATAGCGCCCGCTCCAGGCCACCGACCGGTAGTCTGTGTTGGCGTTCGTCGCGGCCTGGATATCGAACGATTGCGGATTGGGGCCAATGTCCTGGAGGGTCATTCAGAGGGTCCTTGTGACCTGCGGCTGAGGCTGCGGGGGATCTACAGGGGGAGGCGGGGAGACCGTGGCCGACCAGCCGGATTGCCGGATCGCGAACAGACCGGTCCGAGCCGCATCAAGGTGCGATGTTTCCGGTCGGGCCGATCG
>JBBSCK010000151.1:0-5659 GCA_038250335.1 Caulobacterales bacterium | reverse complement strand
GCCCGGCCCGACCGCCCGACCATCTCGGTGGTGGGGTAGGGCTTGTCCATCCGCGCCCGGCCGAGAAGGCGGGTGAGGGCGCTGATCAATGGACCATGAAGCCGAATGACCCCGTCATGGTGTGGCCTGTCCCGGCAGCGGTCCAGGCGACCGTATAGGTTCCGGCCGGAAGGGTCGGCACCGGCGACGTCAGGGTCTCGACCGGTGCGTGCGATAGCGTCGCTGACAGCGGGATACGCTGGCCTGCGCCATTGGTCAGGACGACGGACTGCATCGTCATGGCGTGCGGCAAGGTCATGGAGATCTCGGCCGGCGGAGCCTTCAGCATGGCCCCGGCCGCCGGGGTGGACGCCTTCAGCGCCGTGCCGGTCGGGCCGGGAATCGACATCGAGCCGGGTGCCATGGCCGACATGTCGTGGCCCGCGTGCGAACCCGCCCGCGAATGGCCGGCGTGAGGGTCAGCGCCCGGAGCGGACGGCGGAGCCTGTTCCGGCATGGCGTGTCCCGCATGCGGGTCGGCCGCTGGAACGGTCTGGGCACCAGCTGCAGCGGCCGCAAAAGCCGCGAACAGGCCGATGGTGGCGAAGGTGATGGTCCTGATCATGGTCGTCTCCTTGAGAAGCCAGGCCCCCGAGGGTCTGGATCAGGCCGGACGTCTGGGCGGCGTGCCGAAATTGCGGTCGGTGCTGACGCGGCTGGCAACGGTGCCGGGCGGGTTTTCGTACCAGCCCGGATCGCCGTAATCGCCCGCACGGATATCGTCGCGGACCTTCACCAGGGTGAACATTCCGCCCATCTCGATGTTCCCGAACGGCCCGCGCCCCATCATCATCGGCAGGGTGTTGGCTGGGCCCCGGTGACCCCCGTCGGTGTGGTCCTGATGCTCGGCCATCCCTTCACGACCCATCGCCATATAGCCAGGCAGCATCCTGCGGACTCGGGCCTCGACGCCGGTCTGATCGACGCCCGTCGGATTGGGGATGTCGTGGCCCATGGCGTTCATGGTGTGGTGGGCCATGTGACAGTGCAGCGCCCAGTCGCCGGGCACGGCGTCGAACTCGATGTCGCGCATCGGGCCGACGCCGACGATCTCGGTGGCTTCCTTGCGCCACTGGGCCCGGGGCGCGCGCCCGCCGTCCGAGCCGGTGACGTCGAACTGGACACCATGCAGATGGATCGGGTGGTTCCACATTGACAGGTTTCCGACCCGGATTCGGACCCGGTCACCGGTTCGGGCCACCACAGGTTCGATCGCCGGAAACACCTTGGAGTTGAAGGTCCATAGATCGAATTCGGTCATTACCGCCGGGTCCGGCCGCCATGTTCCGGGATGAAGGGCCCAGTTATGCAGCAGGAAGGCGAAGTCGCGGTCGATAGCCTCACGCTGACGCGGATGGATGATGAACAGCCCCATCAGCCCATAGGCGATCTGGGTCATCTCGTCGGCGTGCGGATGATACATATGGGTGCCGTGCTGGCGCAGGGTGAACTCATAGGCATAGGTCTCGCCCGGCTGGATGTGCGGCTGGCTGACGCCGCCGACCCCGTCCATGCCCGAGGGCAGGATCAGGCCGTGCCAGTGGACCGTGGTGTGTTCGCCCAGGCCATTGGTGACGAAGATGCGGACCCGGTCACCCTCGACCGCCTCGATCGTCGGGCCGGGCGTCGAGCCGTTGTAGCCCCAGCAGGTGGCGGTCGAACCCGGGCCGAACTCGTGCTGGATCTCTTCGGCAATCAGGTGGAACTCCTTGACGCCGCCGTTCATCCGCCAAGGCAGGGTCCAGCCGTTCAGCGTCCGCACCGGGGTGTAGCGACCGTCGCGCGGGACGGTCGGCACCGGGCCTGCGGTGACGGGCGCGCGAGCCGGGGACGCAGCCGCCGGGGCCGGCATCGGCATGGCATGGCCGGAATGATCCTGGGCCACGGCGCGACTGACCGGACCGGCGGCCGAGGCCAGGGCCACGGTGCCGGTCGCCAGCATGATGTCTCTGCGGCTCACGCTCATGGGCGGCCTCCGTGGTTGCTGTGATCGGGGGCCGCAGGCGCAGCCGGAGCCGGGGCCGGAGCCCCATGCCGGGAATGGTCCAGGCCCGGCATCGCCGCCCCCGCCGTCGGCGTCAGGATGTCCGACACGCTCGGGCTCGATTCGGTGGTCTGTCGCTCGCTGGGCAGACGCGCGCCTACCACCTGCATCAGATCGACCCGCGCCAGCCAGTAGTCGCGCACGGCCTCCAGATAGCTCTGCCAGGCGTCATATTCCTCGGTCTTGGCCCGGATCAGGTCGAAGACGCCGATGAGCATAAAGTTCTGCTGTTCCTGGCTGCGTGCCACCACGGTTTCGCGCTGGGGTACTAGGGCCTCGCGGTGGATGCGCACGATGTCGCTCATCACCCGCACCCGCTCTGCGCCTGCATCGACGGCATTGGCTGAACTCAGCTCGATCCGCGCCAGACGCGCCCGCGTGAGCCGAAGCTGGGCCTGGGCTCGCGCCACCCGCGCCTGACCCTGGTTAAAGATCGGCAGTTCGAGGTCCAGCGTCGGACCGCTGATGCGGCCACCGTCGATCTCCTCCTCGCGCTCATAGCCGATGCCGGTGTCGCCCAGCAGGCGCAAGGCGCTGGTCACACCGGCGACATTGGCGCTGATCTCGGCTTCGCGGCGAGCGGCCAGAAGCGTCAGGCTGCTCTCCGCTGCCATGCGCCGCAGTTCGGCTGGATCATCTTCGGTCGCGACCGGCAGGGGCAGGACGGTGGTCGCCTGCCACTCGGCCTCGGCTCCCGTCAGGCCGATCAATGTGGTCAGTTCCAGCCGCGCCATGCGCGCGTCGACCGCAGCGCGCGCCGCATTGATCCGCGCCTCGCTGGCGGCGGCCTGTTCGCGGCTCAGCTGGAGTTCCGAGATGTTGCCGGCGTTGAAATAGCGTAGCGCCAGAACGGCCGAGGCATCGAGCCCCTCGGCGACGGCCGCGCGCATCGCCGCGACCTGATTGGCTGCGACGTGACGATACCAGGCCGCCTCGACCTCCAGACTGACCTCCATCACCGCCGACGCGATCCGGTAGCGCGCGCGCTCATGCTCGGCCCGCGCCAGCCGCACCCGTAAGGGCAGGACCAGCAGATCGACCAGAGGCATGGCCAGGCCATAGGCGATCTTCGTCCCCGGGCCGTCCTCCACAGACATCCGCGACGCGCCGAGGCGGGGATTGGCGATCTGCATCGCCTCCAGAATGTCGGCGCGGGCCAGGCCCAGTTCGCCGTACTGCTCCTGAAGCCGGGGGCTGCGCAGCATCGCCATGGCAACGGCGCGATCCGCGGTCATGGGCTCGGCCAGCCAGGCCCGCACCGTCGCGTCGTCACTAACGGTGCCGGTGGTTTCCCAGCCCGGCGCGGGCGCGCCGCGATCGCTGAGCAGCCGGTTGATCTCGAGCGTGTCCCCGGTCGGATCGACGGTGGCGCAGGCGGTCAGGGTCGCCATCAGAGCGAGGGCGACCACAGGCCTGGCGCCAGAAGGCAGTCGACGTGGCACCGCTTGGGTCTGGATTGGTTCGAGCATTCGCCTCAGTCGGTCAGAGAGCTTGTCATGGATAGGCAGCTTATCGTCACGCCCCCAGAAAGTCTTTCTCGACGGCAACGCGCCGGCAAGCCTTCCCGGTCCGATATGTGCTCGCGTTGGAACCAGCCTCCGCGCGGGCGTTTGGGCCGGGCGTCCTGCCTCGCCTGTTCGAGCCGCAGCGCGCGCTGCAGCGGGGTCTCGCCGGGCGCAGGGAGTGCAGAGCCGGAAGCGGGGCCATGTTCGTCGTCGCCGGGTTCGGCCATGGGCCTGACCTGGTGGATTGATGCTGACGTGGCGGTCCCCGAAGGTGCCCCAATCTGCCCCTCGATCGATCCTCGCGTCCTCGCCACGGTCACGATGTGCGACATCGGCTTCAGGCCCTCAACCAGCCGCCATGGGTGACATCCGGCCCATCGCCGCTACGGCCAGAAGGACCATGAAACCAAGTATCGTCTCGATGCCGACGCTGACTTTCAGCCGGGAAAGAGCGGCGCCCGGCGCGAGGTGTTGGCTCTCAAGGCGCGGGACGAGGATAAACCGATGGGCGGCGGCGAGCCCGAGCATGGCGGCGAACAGGGCGATCTTGGCGAGTAGGATTTGCCCATACGGATGGGTCGCCATCTGCCCGACCCGATCCCAGCCGACGAGAACGGCGCTGTTGATCAGGCCGGTGACCACGATCACCAGAACCGCCACGGTCCCCAGCGCCGAGAAGGTCTTGAGGTCATCGAGGGCCATGGCCGCATCCCTTGGAGCTGACGCGCGCGCGAGGCTTGCGATCAGGACCAGCAGGGCTCCGATCCAGATGGATGCGGCGAGGAGGTGGAACACGTCGGAGGCCAGATGCACCAGCGCCCAGGTTCCTTCCGTCGCCGCGCCATGGCCGGACCAGGCGAAACTCGCAACGATCAGGCCCCCGACGACAAGAAGCGTGGATCTCTGCGAGGTGCTCTCGGACATGACCAGAACAATGAGCAGGAAGACGGTCGTCAGCCCCAGCCGGACCCCCAGCGCCATGCCGACCTGCAGGCCGGTCAGCACCGACCACAGGGCCTCAACGTCGAGAGCGTCGGCCAGGGTGCCATACATGTTCACGGTCAGCGCGAGCGCCGCCGCCGCCGCCACGACGAGCAGACCTGTCGCGCTGGCCATGAGAGCAGCCCGTAAGGCCCCGCCGCCCCGTTGTGCCGCGTCCCATCCTCGTCTGCGATAAAGGGCGAAGGCCGGCAGGCCGAACAGAACGAGGCCGAACCCGAACTGGGCCAGGCGGATCAGAACCTCCACCCAGGCGGGCGTCATGATCAGCGCACCATGAAGCCGTAGTCGCCCTGCATCCGGTGGCCGTCGGCCGACACGATCCGCCATTCGACGCGGTAGGCCCCCGGCACGAGCGGCCGGTCCAGGGTTGCCGTCAGTGTGCGATTGTCCGATCCGACCTCGCTCTCGCCGGCGAGCGTCTGGCCGGCGGCCGAGACGACCTGGACGGTCGAGAAGCGCGTCTCGATATGGGCGCTGAACGCAAGCTGCACGGTCCGCAGGGGTGCGACCGTGGCGTCCCGCGCCGGGTTCGCGCGCACCAGGCTGGCGTGGGCCAGGGCCGGACCGGCGGCGATGATCAGGGCGGCGGCGGCCATCAGGCCCCAAGGGGTGCGGGTGAATGGGGCCATGGACATTTTCCTCAACTCCGCCATTGGCGGATCAACTCCCTTTTCGCTTGAAGGCGACGATCCCCTCGGAGAAGCAGTTCCGTTTGCGCGGCCGATGTTCATCAGGGATCGTCTGCGATCGCAGTGTATTATGGACCATGCAGGCACGTTGATGAACAGTTTGATGCCGTAACCCCGGAAAGCCGTCAGGGTCTGCCACCCAAGGACCTCGATGCAGCCTCTTCTGCAGCGGCGGCTCGGAACTTCCCCGATCAATCAGCGACCGTCATCGAACGGGCGCACTGCCAATGACCGCTGCCCATCCCGAACGGACCCTCGCTGGCTCTGCCTTCGGCACCGGCATTACCCTTCCGGCAGTCTCAGGCTCCCCCCGTCACCTCCGGCCTCGGCCCGAGGCTCACAAGATACGTTAACCAAAACGCCCTTGTTATCAACAGAGG
>JBBSCK010000150.1:0-5678 GCA_038250335.1 Caulobacterales bacterium | reverse complement strand
GGGCATGTGGATAAGTCGAACCGACCGCGCGCTTCACGGCGACCTTGACCCACGACCCTCAGCCCTCGCCCCCTTTTTTTATCCCCGCAGCTTGCGTGTCAGCGCCTCGACGTCCCGGGCGATCTGGTCGTCCTGGGGCATCAGTTCCTCGATCTTGCGCACGCCGTGCAGGACGGTGGTGTGATCGCGCCCGCCGAAGCGGCGGCCGATGTCGGGATAGGACCGGGTCGTGTGCTGCTTGCACAGCCACATGGCGATCTGGCGCGGGCGGGCCACGGCGCGGGTGCGGCGCTCGCTCAGCAGATCGGCCTGTTTCATGTTGAAATGCTCGGCCACCGTCTTCTGGATCTCGTCCACGGTGATGCGGCGCTCGGGCCCACCGCGCAGGGCCGAGCCGAGCAGGGTCAGCGTCTCCTCCACACCCAGTGAGGCCAGGCGCGGCCCGGCGGCGGCGGCCAGGGTGTTCACGGCCCCCTCCAGCTCGCGCACCGACCCCGGGGTGCGGTCGACCAGCTGTTCCAGCACCTCGCGCTGCGCCTCTCCGGTCACCACACCCAGCCGGGCGAAGGCGGCCAGACGGTTCTGGGCCACGGCGATCTTGAGCGCGCGGTCAGCCGGTTCCACCGGGCAGGTCAGGCCGGCCGCCAGATGGCTGCGCAGGCGCGGCTCGACCTCGGTCAGGGCCATGGGCGGACGGTCGGCCGACAGAACGATGCGTTTGCCGTCCTCGATCAGCGCCGTCAGGGTCGAGAGCAGCTCTTCCTGGGTCGAGGCCTTGCCGCCCACGAACTGGACGTCGTCAAGCAGCAGCATGTCGGCCGAACGCAGGCTTTCCTTGAAGGCGGCGGTCGAACGGTCCTGCATCGCCTTGACGAAGGTCGACAGGAACCGTTCGGCGGTCAGATAGACCACCCTGGCGTCCGGGCGCAGGCGCTGCGCCTCCCAGGCGATGGCGTTGAGCAGATGGGTCTTGCCGTAGCCATAGGGGCCACAGAAGAAGATCGGATTGAAATGGCCGTCGGCCCAGGACGCCGTCTGTCGCGCGATGGCCAGGGCGAAGGCATTGCCCTGGCCCTCCACGAAACTGTCGAAGGTCAGACGCTCCTGCAGCCCCGCAGCGCGGACCGCACGGGCCCCGTCCATCACGGGCGGAACCGTCGGTGCTACCGGTGTCTGCCCCTGGGCCGGGGAAAGCGCCTGGACCGTCACCGCCGAGGCCGGGGCGGCGGACGCTACCTCGGCCCGGCAGCGGACCTCAAGGCATCGCGACAGGCCGTCGAGGCCCAGCCAAAGTTCGTTCAGGCGACGCAGGGCGTTCTTGCGCACCCAGTCGCGGGCATAGCCGGTGGGGGTGACCAGGATCAGCTGTCCGGCCCCGTCCGTGCGCACCGCGGACGGTGCGATATAGGAGCTGAACGGGCCTTCGCCGATCTCCGCCCGAAGCCTCACCGAGGCCTCGGTCCAGATCCGGTCCGGGTCCGTCATGTTCGCCACCGCCAAGCCCCCCATCGTCCGCTCATCCGCCTTTTAATTCGCTTGCCTCCAGACCCTGCTGGGCCCGGGTCCACGCCGGATCCGCCTGGTCCAGGGACGCGTTCTCCTGTCCCTCAAAGCATGCGCTTTCAGGGGCGGGGGCGACCTCGCGGACAGACATCTCACGCCGGCGCAGGGGTTCGCCCCGCGCCGTCCTTCATCCGTGTGGGGATGGAAGTGCGTTAGAGCCCAAAACTTACGCCCGGGACGGCGGGGGTCAACGCTGATTCGAGCGGCCCCGACGAACTAAATTGTTTGACTCCGCTAAAGGTAAATCCCGCTTGGGAAAATGCCGGTTTCGCCTGTTCGGCGAGCACAGATTCGCCAATGAACACTTATCCGCACACGGCGAAACGGCGAGTCAGCACATGCTGACTCGCCGTTGATAACGCTGGTTTTTAGTGTGACAGGGGCGTGAACCGCCTCTGCAAACGCCCGCCGACGCGGGCGCGCTCAGTCGATCAGGCGGCCGACATTTTTTTGAGCTGGGCGTGCAGGCGCGAGACCTTGCGCGAGCCCGTGTTCTTGTGGACCACGCCCTTGGTCACGGCGCGCATCAACTCGGACTGGGCCTCGACGAAGGCACCCTTGGCGGCTTCGGCGTCGCCGCCCGTCACGGCTTCCTGGAAGCGGCGCAGGAAGGTGCGCACGCGGGTGCGGCGCGACTTGTTCACTTCGGTACGCGCGGCGATCTTGCGGATCGCTTTCTTGGCGCCGGGATTGTTGGCCATCGTCAAACCTATCAAGGCAAACGCCGCAGACACCCTGTCCACGGCGCGGAAATCTTCAAGAGCGGGCGGCTATAGCGGAACGGGGTCGGGGGGTCAACGAAGAGTCTTGGCGTCTGGCGATTGGCCGCCACGGCCAGAGGGCAGTGCGGCTCACGCTGCCCGCCATCGCTTCAGGTGGTCCAGAACATCGGCCACCAGTTGATCATGGGTGAAGCCTGTCACGTCGCGCGGACGGGTCACATCGTCCGACCGGGCAGACAACCGCCACTCCATCGCTCGACGGCTCTCAGGGGCCTCAAGGGCTGTCAGGGCGGGACGCGGCCTTTCAACCGGGGTCATGCGGTAATGGAAGGCGCGCCCCCCGGTCACAGCGACAGTCAGGGACAAACCGTCGCTGTCGCGCGTCAACTCCGCCTGGAGGCCCTCGGCGACCAGCCCTTCCCGAACCGTTTGAAGCGCGGGGAGCCCGCCGCGTTCGACCTGACGCTCGATCTCGCGACGACTGGCCGGGGCCAGGATCCGCTTCAGCTGTTCGGCCAGCGGCGGCCCCTCCGTCTCGATCAATCGCCCCGCCACATCGGCGGTCATCTGACGGATCAGACCGACCGAGAGCAGGATCATGATGAGCGCAAACGGCAAGGCGGCCACCAGGGTCGCAGCCTGCAGCGCACCGAGACCGCCGGTGAGCAGAAGAACGCCCGCCGCCAGGCCCTCGAGCGAGCACCAGTACACGCGCTGCCAACGCGGCGTGTCCTCCGCGCCGCCAGACGCGATGGTGTCGATCACCAGCGAGCCGGAATCCGCCGAAGTCACGAAAAAGACCGCGACGAGAATCACGGCGATGGTCGAGGTCACCGCCGTGCCGGGCAGTTCGGCGAAGAATCGGAACAGGGCGGTCGACAGATCGGCCTTGACCGCCGCAGAGATCGCGCCCCCGGCAGATCCCATGTCCAGGCTGATGGCGGCGTTTCCGAACACCGTCATCCAGAGGAAGGTGAAACAGGTTGGGACCAGCAGGACGCCGATCACGAATTCCCGGACAGTGCGCCCGCGCGAGATCCGCGCGATGAACATGCCGACAAACGGCGACCACGCGATCCACCAGGCCCAGTAGAACAGGGTCCAGTTGGCCATCCAGCCGCGAGGCTCATAGGCGTACAGATTGAAGGTCCGGACGAAGAAATGGTCCAGATACAGGCCGAAATTCTGGACCAGCGCCTTGAGCAGAAACCCGGTCGGGCCGGCGACCAGCACGAAGATCATCAGCAGAACAGCGAGAACCAGGTTCAGCTCCGACAGTCGGCGCACGCCCTTGTCGAGGCCGGTCAGGACCGAAACGGTCGCGGCAGACATCACCAGGCCGATCAGGCCCAGCTGGATCGTGGCCGTGTTCGGCAGGCCGGTCAGATAGGTCAGGCCGCTGTTGATCTGGGACACGCCGAGACCCAGCGAAGTGGCGATGCCGAAGAGGGTGCCACAGATGGCGAAGATATCGACCGCATCCCCGATGGGACCGTTGATCCGCCGCCCGAGAAGCGGCGAGAGCCCTGAACGCAGGGTCAGCGGCAGGCCCTTGCGATGGGCGAAGTAGGCCAGGCTAAGTCCGACGAGGGCATAGATGCCCCAGGCATGCACGCCCCAGTGGGTGAAGGTGATCACCATGGCCTCGCGGGCGGCGTCGAAGGTGCCCGGCTGCGCTTCAGGCGGGGTCGCGTAGTGCTGGATCGGTTCGGCGACGGCGAAATACATCAGGCCGATGCCCATGCCGGCCGCGAACAGCATCGCCAGCCATGACAGGTATGGAAAGTCCGGCTCTGAATCGTCCGGACCCAGTTTCAGCGCCCCGGTCGGACCGAGTGCGAGGAACAGGACCACCCCCAGAAAGCCGGCGACGGACGCGATGTAAAACCAGCCGAAGGTGTCGATGACCCATGCCTGGGCCGTCTGAAACAGACGGTCGGACTGCCCCGGAACGACCACCGCCACCGCGAGCAGCAGCCCGATAATCAGACTCGCGCCCCAGAACACGCGGGGATTCATCCTGGTCGTCAGCATGTCTGACATAGCGTTGCGGTGGCCGCGGCGTTCCACGGCCCGGTGCAACGGTCACCCGGACCCGGTCTCGCGCCCGGCGAGAGCCTGTCCGCCCGCTCCTACCGGCCCGTGAACACCGGCTTCCGCTTCTCGACAAAGGCCGCCATCCCCTCCTTCTGGTCCTCGAAGGCAAACAGGGAGTGGAACAGGCGGCGTTCGAACTGGATCCCCTGCGTCAGGGTCGTCTCAAGGGCAGCATTGACCATCTCCTTGTTGGCCATGACCGCCAGCGGGCTCTGGGCGGCGATCTTCGCTGCAATCTTGCGCACCTCGTCCAGCAGGGTCTCGTGCGGAAAGACGCGGCTGGCCAGACCCGCGCGCTCGGCCTCGGCGGCGTCCATCATCCGCGCCGTCAGCACCATGTCCATGGCCTTCGACTTTCCGACCAGCCGCGTCAGCCGCTGCGAGCCGCCGATGCCGGGGGCGACACCCAGATTGATCTCCGGCTGGCCGAACTTCGCCCGGTCCGAAGCGACGATGAAGTCGCACAGCATGGCCAGCTCGCACCCGCCGCCGAGGGCAAAGCCGTTGACCGCGGCAATGATCGGTTTCCGGAACCGGGTGATGCGGTCGTGGCCGAGGGCGAAATAGTTGCCCCGGTACATGTCGGCATAGGACTGGTCCGCCATCTCCTTGATGTCGGCCCCGGCCGCGAAAGCCTTTTCGCCCGACCCGGTCAGGATCAGGCAGCGCACCGTGTCGTCGTGCTCGACCGCATCGAGGAAGGCCGCCAGATCCGCGAACAGGGCCGAGTTCAGCGCATTCAGCGCCTCGGGCCGGTTCAGGGTGACGACCGCATAGCCGTCGGCGTGCCGCTCGATCAGCAGGGTGGAATAGGTGTCGGCCATGGGTAAACTCCGGTCTTTCCGGTTCTTACCGATCCGCTCATCCCCGCGAAAGAGCAGGCGTGGGCCTCACCCCTGCCACTGGAACACCTCGGTGATCTCCACCCCGAACACGGCGGCGATGCGGAAGGCGGCCTCAAGGCTGGGCGAGTATTTGCCCTGCTCCATGGCGACGATGGTCTGGCGCGTCATGCCGATCCGGGCGGCCAGATCGGCCTGGGTCATCTCGCCGGCATGAAAGCGCAGCTCGCGGATCCGGTTTCGGATCGGCGGCGGGCCCGCCATTCACCCCACCTTCCGCAGCAGGGCGACATTGAAGACATAGCGGATCAGCTCGGACACGATCACCGCGCCCATCAGGATGTTGGCGAACAGGATCATGGCATTGGTCGGCGTCATGGGCAGGTTCGGCCCCGACGGCACCGCCGCGTCAGCGAAGCCCAGCATATAGGCCGCGATGGCCAGGCTGAAGACG
>JBBSCK010000149.1:0-5751 GCA_038250335.1 Caulobacterales bacterium | reverse complement strand
GTGATCGTCATCGTCG
This sequence comes from Caulobacterales bacterium, assembly GCA_038250335.1. Lineage (GTDB taxonomy): Bacteria > Pseudomonadota > Alphaproteobacteria > Caulobacterales > Caulobacteraceae > Brevundimonas. The sequence goes on along the minus strand of JBBSCK010000149.1, from coordinate 5,735 downwards.
GCAGATCCAACGGCTCCCGCGTCAGCTGCAGCTGCGCCTGCTCGATATGGTTCGAATACAGATGCGCATCGCCAAAGGTGTGCACGAAGTCGCCCGGCTCCAGCCCGACCACCTGCGCCACCATCATGGTCAGCAGCGCATAGGAGGCGATGTTGAACGGCACGCCGAGGAAGACGTCGGCCGAGCGCTGGTACAGCTGGCAGCTCAGTTTTCCGTCCGCCACAAAGAACTGGAATAGACAGTGGCAGGGCGGCAGGGCCATGTCCTCGATGTCGGCCGGGTTCCAGGCAGAAACGATATGGCGGCGGCTGTTGGGATCAGCCTTCAGCCCCTCGATAAGCCGGGCGATCTGGTCGATGCTCTCGCCGTTCGGGGCTGCCCACGAGCGCCACTGCTTGCCATAGACCGGGCCCAGCTCGCCGTTCTCGTCGGCCCATTCGTCCCAGATGGAGCAGCCGTTTTCCTTCAGCCAGCGGGTATTGGTCTCGCCGCGCAGGAACCACAGCAGTTCGACGATGATCGACCGAAGGTGCAGCTTCTTGGTCGTCAGCAGGGGGAACCCCTTCGACAGGTCAAACCGCATCTGGCGGCCGAACACGCCCAGCGTCCCGGTCCCGGTCCGGTCGTCACGCCGCACCCCGTTGTCGAGAATATCGCGCAGCAGGTTCAGATACTGGAACTCGGGATGGTCGGCGGGCGCGGCGGTCTGCGCGCCGGTCAGGGTCTGTAAATCACTGATCTGGGCCACGGCGTTCATCGGGCCAGTGTGCCGCTGATTCGCGGGCGCTGCACGGCCTCCATCGAGGCTCTGATTCGATTGCGCACAGGAACGTTTCACGACCCACGACCGCTTCTGACGTAGCCGCATGCCAGACTGCCCGCATGACCTCGAACACCCAGCTCAACCTCGAAGACCTCGACGGCCTCGGCGGCACCTATTGGGACCATGCCCGGCGGGAATACCTCGCGGGCGTGACGGCGACCGTGGTCTGCCAGCGCTATGGTATGTCGCTCAGTTCGTTTCGGCTGCATGCCCGCGTCGGGGGCTGGCGCCGGATGGACCAGAGCGACTGCGACGCCGCGCCCGAGGCCGGCGAATACCACCCCGACGACAACGTCAGCTTCGCCGATCTGGCCGACGAGGCGTTTCTGAACATCCGCCGCGCGCTCGGTCTGGGCCGCGCGTCCGAGGCCTCGACCTGGATGCGCGTCTACGACAAGCTCGCCGACCGGGCCCGCGCAACGGTCATGGCCGACCTGCCCGATGCGGCACCGCCGGCGCTAGAGTCCAGTCGCGAGCCGTTGAGGCTGGTTGCGGCCGACAATCAGAACGGCAACGATTTGAATGCTATAGAGGCCGATGCTGACGCCGGGACGCAGCCATTGGACTCTTTGCACCCTGTTTTTTCGGAGTCCAGTCCGTACTCCGGCTTCCTTCTCCCGGTGGGAGAAGGTGGCTCGCGAAGCGAGACGGATGAGGGTCGGGTCTGACCCTCGGCGAAGCCGTCGCAGGGACGGCGGACACATCCGACCCTCACCCTTTCGCCTGACCGATCGCTACGCTCCCGGAGGCTCAAGCCCTCTCCCACCGGGAGGGGGATCAAAGCTTTTCCGCCACCTTGGCCGCGTCCCACAGGCCATCCATCTCGGCCAGATCGGACTGGTCCGGCGTGCGGCCCTGCTTCGCCAGTTCCGCCTCGATGAAGCCGAACCGCCGGATGAATTTGGCATTGGCCCCGCGCAGGGCATCCTCCGGCTCGACCCCCAGTTTGCGGGCCAGATTGGCGACAACGAACAGGATATCGCCCATCTCCTCGCGCGCCTTGTCGAGGTCCCCGGCGGCGATCTCGACCTTCAGTTCAGCCACCTCCTCGTCCAGCTTGGCGAACACCTCGTCGGTCGTGGGCCAGTCGAAGCCCACCCGGGCGGCGCGCTTCGTCAGCTTGGCCGCACGGTGCAGGGCGGGCAGGCCCACGGGGACGTCGTCCAGAACACCATGCTGGGCCCTCCCGGCCCGCTCCGCCGCCTTGAGGTCCTCCCAGCGCAGTTTCTGGGCCGGGCCGCTGGTCCGCGCGTCCTCGTCGGCAAAGACGTGGGGATGGCGCCGGATCAGCTTGTCGGACATGGTGTCGGCCACGTCGTCAAAGGCGAACAGACCCTGCTCCTCGGCCATGCGGGCGTGGAAGATGACCTGGAACAGCAGGTCGCCCAGCTCGCCCTTCAGCTCGCCCATGTCGCCGCGATCGATGGCGTCGGCGACCTCATAGGCCTCCTCGATCGTATAGGGCGCGATGGTCGCAAAGGTCTGTTCGATATCCCACGGACAGCCCCCGTCGGGGTTGCGCAGCCGGACCATGATGGCCTTCAGGCGTTCGATGGGTCTTTGCGGGGCGTCGGTCATGATCGGGCCTGCGGAGCCGCGCCGCGCGCGTCCAGGGCGGCGCGGATTTCGGCATGCCGCGCCTGATCCAGCGGATAACGGTACAGCGCCAGCGCGGCCAGCACCAGGCACAGCGCCGGCAGGCCGGCGAACAGGATTTGCAACCACATCAGGGCCTGGCTCGAGTTTTCTCCGCCGACGGCCGGGTCGAACCCGACCATCTGCAGGCCGGCAAAAGTCAGCACCGAGACGGCATAACCCAGTTTGGAGGTGGCGGTCAGGATCGAGAACAGCAGGCCGGTACGGTCGGCGCCGTCATCCAGCCGCACCTGATCGCTGACGTCGGCCATCATCGCCCGCAGCAGCAGGTCGCCCGACGCGAAGGCCAGACCGACCAGGGCGACCATGACCCCGGCCATCAGCAGGTCGGTATAGGGGGCCGGGGCACCGGTCAGGGCCTCCAGCCCGGCCTGTGCCGGGCTGACCAGGGCCGGGGCCAGGAAGGCGGCAAACATCAGGGTGACGGCGAAATACAGACAGGCCCAGATCAGCGCCCGGTGCTTGCCCAGCCGCACCGCCAGCCAGCTCCACACGGGTGCGCCGAACAGGCCGAAGACGAAATAGACCAGCAGCAGGATCGAGGTCTCGGCGCGCTCGAAGCCGCGGGCGGCCTCGAAGAAATAGAAGAACAGGGCCCCGACCACCCCGCGCGCGACGCCCAGGGCCAGGTCCGCACCCAGCAGGCGCTGGATCACCGGACGGCGGAACAGGGCCAGATAGCCAAAGCGGTTCCCGGCCGAGGCCGGTGGACCGGGCGGCGGCTCGGGCGTGAAGGCGAAGGTCACGGCCAGGGCCACGGGCAGGGCGATGATGATGAACCACCCCTGCCACTGCACCGCGCGGGCATAGTCGCCGAGCCCGAGGTTCTGCACGAGGACCGGGATCATCAGCACCGCGAGCACCCCGATGATGTTGGCGGTCTGCCACCAGCCGTAGATTCGCGACCGCTGGTTATAGTCGGAGGACAGGGCCGAGGCCCAACTGATCTGGGACAGCAGGCTGACCGAAAAGCCCAGCGACAGCACGACCAGCCACAGGGTCAGATAGGCCGGTCCGGCCCCCGGCCGGGCCATGAACAGCATGCCCACCGCCAGCATCAGCACCGGCGCCGCCAGCCCCATCCACAGGCGGTAGCGGCCGAACCGGCTATGGGTCCGGTCGATGACCATGCCCAGCGCCGGATCGATGACGATGTCGGCCATGCGGATAAGCAGGAACACCAGACCGACCACAGCCAGGTCGACGCCGATATGGCTGGCGTAGAACTCGGGCAGGGTCACATAGACCGGCAGCCCCAGCGCGGCATAGGGCAGGCAGGCGGCCGAAAAAGCCGCCAGCACGCCGTTGCTGCGGCGTGTCGGCGCAGGCTCAGGCGCAGGCGAAGGCGAAGGACTGTGGGCGGCAGCGTCCGGCATGGGGGCTTCCAGCGGTGCCGGGGCGAGTCGGCGGATCGACCCACCTTGCCAGTTTTGAGCCCGGCGCAAGAGGGGCCTTGCCTGTGCCGCAGCCGTCAGGCTTGCTGGCCGAATGCGGATAGGGATCCTGGGTCTGATCGTCGCGTCGATGCTGGGGCTGATCCTGCCCGGGCGCGCGGCTGCGCAGTCGCCGTGCGCGGTCCAGACCGAGCGGTGGGCCGACGCCGCCTTCGCCAACGCCATCTCGGAGTATTCGCTCGAATGGTCTCCGTTCGGGATCGCCGAAACGGGCTGGGTCACCTATGTCCCGCTGCTGCAGAAGGAGATCGGCACGGACTGCGCGGCGAACACGCCAGCCTTCGCTGCGGCCCTTGCGACCTTCCAGGCCCGCTATGCGCTGGCCGCGACCGGCGTCTTCGACCGGGCGACCTTCGACGTCTTGCGCGGCGTGCTGCAGGAGCGGCGGCCCTTCGTCATGGCCCGGGTGCGGGACGAATGCCCCGAGCCCCCACCGCTTCGGGAACTGGGCTATCTGGAAGCGCCGGAGGAACACGCTGACCGCCTGACCCGCCTGCTGCGCCGCGATGTGCTGGACGCCTATCGCCGGATGGTCGCGGCGGCGCGGGCAGAGGTGGCCGAGGTCAATGCGGATCACGAACTGCTGCAGATCTTCTCCGGCTTTCGCGATCCCGAGGCCGACGCGGCCCGGTGCGCTGCCGAACGCAACTGCGACGGTCTGCGCCGGGCGGTCTGTTCGCCGCACCGGACGGGCACGGCGGTCGATCTCTATGTCGGCCAGTTGCTGGGCATGGGGGTCGATTCGACGAACCCGGCCAGCCGTCGCCATATGGCCGAGGGGGCGACCTATCGCTGGATGGTGCGCAACGCCGGCCGGTTCGGCTTCGTGCCCTATCTGTACGAGCCCTGGCACTGGGAGTGGGTCGGGCCCCCCGCAGGCTCCGGCACCCCGTGATCCGGGGCCTGACCGAGGGCGAACAGCGGCTGGCGCGCAGCGAGTTCGGGGATGGGCTGGATCTGACGCCCATCCGCCTGCTGCCCGCGCCCTGGCCGTTCGACCGCGCCTTTGTCCCCGGCCGCTGGTTCGGCCGCGACTGGATCCTGTGGCCGGGCCGGAGCCTGCCGACCGATTTCAGCGTCGCCCCGGTCTCGCTCCAGGCCGTGCTGATCCACGAGATGGTCCACGTCTGGCAGGCGCGCACGGGCATCAACCTGCTGGCCGGAAAGCTTAAGGCGGGGGACGGTCCGGGGGCCTACCGCTATCCGGCGACGCGCTGCGACTGGACGGGTCTGAACATCGAGCAACAGGCGATGGCGGTCGAACACCGGTTCCGGGCGTCACGCGGACAGAGGGTCCCGCTTGATGCGGGCCACTACGCGGGGCTTTGCCCGATCAAATCATCACCGGTCTGGCCCTCAAACTGAGGCCTGACGCCGGGCCGGCTCAGGCCGCCTCGGCCAGATCAACCAGGGACTGGATCGCGACATAGTCCGTCTTGCCGGTGCCCAGCACCGGCAGGTCGCGCACCTTGACGATCTTCTTGGGCACGGCGAGCTCCGGCGCGCCGTGCTCCCGGGCCCATTCAGCAATGCGGCCCACCTCGGCGTCGCCGCGTTCGGTGACCAGCACAAGCTTCTCGCCCTTGCGGCTGTCGGCGACCGAGACCACCGCATGCCGGTTTTCGGGCCAGACCGCGCTGACCAGACCCTCGACGGCGCTGAGCGACACCATCTCGCCGCCGATCTTGGCGAACCGCTTCACCCGGCCGAGGATCGAGATATAGCCCTCGTCATCCAGACCCACGATGTCGCCGGTGTCGTGCCAGCCGCCGTCCAGCGGCTCGACCCGGGTCGGGTCGTCG
>JBBSCK010000148.1:0-5755 GCA_038250335.1 Caulobacterales bacterium | reverse complement strand
TGCGGCGCGGGTCGCTGGTGCTGGCGGTGCTCGCCTGTCTGCGGACCGAGCGATACGGCTACACCCTGCGTCAGGCCTTGGCCGCCGACGGGCTGGAGATGGAGGAATCGACCCTCTATCCGCTGCTGCGACGGCTGGAGAGCCAGGGCTTGCTGCACAGCGAATGGCGCGAGGAGGAGAAGCGGAAAAAGCGCTTCTACGTCCTGTCGCCGGGCGGCGTGGCGATGCTGGAGCGGCTCGCTGACGAGTGGCGGGGCATCAATGCCTCGCTGGACAAGATTCTCTGACATTTCAGAATTTAAGGGGGAGCGTCATGAACGCGAAGACCGAAGACATGATCGATCGCTATCTCGAGGCCGTGGCAGCGCAGCTGTCGCCCGAGGAACGCGACGACATCACCGCCGAACTGAAGGACCTGATCCTGAGCCGCGTCGAGGCCAGGGAGGAGGCGCTGGGGCGGGCCCTGTCCGACGACGAGCGCGAGGCGATCCTCAAGGAGATCGGCCATCCGCTGGTGGTGGCGGCGCGGTACCGCAAAGGGCCGGACAGCCTGATCGGGCCGGAGCTGTTTCCCTACTGGCTTTACGGGGCCAAGGCCGGGCTGCTGATCCTGGGGGCTGTGTTCGCGCTCGGGCTGGTGATCCGGCTGCTCGGCGGCTCGGGGCATTTCGGACAGGATTTCGGTCAGGAGATTGCCCAGGCCTTCCACGGCTTCTTCGGCGCGGCCCTGACGCTGATCGGGGCGCTGACGCTGGGCGGGGCGGTGATGGAACACTACGGCATCCGGCCGAAATGGCTGACCGACTGGCGGGTCAAGGACCTGGGGGCGTTCGGACTGTCGGATCCGTTGACCTGGGGGGTGGCGGCGAAGAGCGCGGGCGAGCGGGTGCAGGCGCAGTCGGCGTCCGGCCGTGCGACCGGGGTCGCCCGGCGACCGCGTGGACGCTCGATCACCGGCGATGCGATCTTCTCGGCCCTGGCCACCGGACTGTTCATCCTGTGGTGGGTCGGGCTGGTGAATTTCCCCGGGCTCGGTTTCATCCGGGTGGAGGGCGAGCTGGTCACCGTGTCGGCCGCGCCGATCTGGGCCGCCCTGTTCGTGCCGGTGCTGCTCTATGCGCTGGGGCAGTTGGGGATCGATCTGTTCACCCTGATCCGTCCGGGCGCGGTCCGGCTGCGGGCGGTGCTCTCGGTGCTGAGCGCGGTCGCCGGACTGTGGCTGGCCTGGACGATCTTCGGGGCCGGGCACTGGTTCACCCTGTCGGTCGGGACCGAACAGGCGCGGATCGCGGGCGACTGGGTGCTGCTGGATTTCGACCGGATGAGAACGCTCGGCGATGGGCCGCGCGATCTGATCGGGGTGGCATCGACCCTGTCGCTGGTGATGACCTGGGGGCTGGCCTTCACCGGGTTGAACCTGGTGTGGAAGATCGCGGCGAATGCGGTGCGGGCCGTTCGGGCGTAGGTTCGGAAATCCCGGAGCGCAGCCCTTCCCCTGCTTGCGGGGGGAAGCGGTCCGTCCTCGACCGAGGGTCGAGCAGGACCGAAGGGGAAATTTGCCGGTGACAACGAACCACGGACTTCCCCCGTCGTCAGGCGTGTCGCTGTGCTCCACGACGCGACACTTCCCCCGCAAAGAACGGGGGAAGGGCTGGAGATGTCCGAAAACCGCGAGACATCCGGGGCGGCCGGGGCCATCTTGCGACCATGGAAAACCCCGCCGAACTCGATCAGGAGGCCTGTTACCGCGCTGTGCTGACGCGAGATGCCCGGTTCGACGGACGGTTCTTCGGTTGTGTGAAGACCACGGGAATCTACTGCCGCCCGGTCTGCCCGGCGCGGACGCCGAAGCGGGAAAACATGATCTTCGTGGTCTCGGCGGCGGCGGCCGGGGAGGCGGGCTTTCGCGCCTGCCTGCGCTGCCGGCCCGAGACGGCACCGGACATGGGGGCGTGGCGCGGCACGTCCAACACGGTCAGCCGGGCGCTGAGCCTGATCGAACAGGGCGCACTCGATGAGGCCGACGTGGATGCCCTGGCCGGCCGGCTCGGGGTCGGGGAGCGGCAGTTGCGGCGGCTCTTTCGACAGCATCTGGGCGCGGCCCCGGTCAGCGTGGCCCAGACCCGGCGCGTGCTGCTGGCCAAGGCGCTGATCCACGAGACGGACCTGTCGATGGCGCAGGTGGCGCTGGCAGCGGGCTTCGGCAGTGTGCGCCGCTTCAACGAGACGTTTCAGATCCTGTACGGACGCCCGCCCTCCGAACTGCGGCGGCGTGCCGAACGCCCCCCGGGCAAGGGTGTGAGGCTGAGCCTGCCGTATCGACCACCCTATGACCTCGACGCGATGTTCGCGGCGCTGGCGGCGCGCGGCGACCGGGTCGAGGGCTGGACCTGGTCGCGCGCGCTGGTCGGGCACGTCGACGGCGCGGAAGGGGTTGTGACGGCGACGCCGGGCAGGCCGGCTCGGCTGGACGTCTGTGTCGAGGTGACGGACCTGAAGGCGCTGCCGGGCGTGCTGGCGCGGGTGCGGCGGGTGTTCGACCTGTCGGCTGATCCGGAGGCGATCGGGCGCGACCTGTCGGTCGATCCGGTGCTGCGGCCGCTGGTCGAGGCGCGGCCCGGTCTACGGCTGCCGGGGGCGTGGATTGATGCGGGCGACGATGCGCCCTCGGATCGACTGGAGGACGACGGCCTGATGGAGCGGGCGGAACCATGGCGGCCCTGGCGGGCCTATGGCGCGCTGTATCTTGAGATCAACGGTCTCCTCCCCGTCGCCGCAGGCGATGGGGAGGTGGCGCGCCGCGCCTTCGCGGCGTGACGGAGGGGCTCTTGAAACAGGCACAGTCGGTGGGGCTTGAAGACCCCCTCCACCCCCCGCCAAGCGGCGGGCGGTCCCCCTCCCCATCCTTCGGACGGGGAGGAGACAGAAAGGAAACGACGATGGATGATGTTCTGACCCTGGACCATATTGCGACCCCGGTCGGGGAGGTGCTGCTGGTGACCGATGCGGAGGGCGCGGTGAGGGCGCTGGATTTCGCCGACTTTGAGGAGCGGATGATGCGGCTGCTGAAACGCCATGCGCCAGGGGCGGTGCTGGTCGCGCGGCGGGATGAGCGGGCGCGGCGGGCGGTCGAGGCCTGGTTTGCCGGCGACCTCGGGGCGCTGGACGGACTGGTCGTGAAGACCGCCGGGACGGCCTTCCAGACGGCGGTCTGGGCGGCGCTGAAGTCGATCCCGGCGGGCGAGACGCGCACCTATGGCCAGCTGGCGGCGGCGGTCGGCTCACCGAAGGCTGTTCGCGCGGCAGGGCTGGCCAATGGCCAGAACCCCGTCGCGCTGATCGTGCCCTGCCACCGGGTGATCGGGGCCAACGGGACGCTGACGGGCTATGCCGGGGGGCTGGAGCGCAAACGCTGGCTGCTGGCGCACGAGGCCGCGGCGGTTCAGGCTCCGTCGAGGAACAGGCGGCTGGCGGGGTTGTCGGTCTCGTCGACATAGGGATAGCCGAGCTCGGCCAGGGCCTGGGTCAGGGCCGGTTGTTCGGCCGGGGGCACGGAGATGCCGGCCAGCACCCGACCGACGTCGTCGCCGTGGTTGCGATAGTGGAACAGGGTCAGGGCCCAGGCGGGCCTGAGGCTGTTGAGGAACTTCAGGAAGGCCCCCGGCCGCTCGGGGAACTCAAACCGCAGGATGCGCTCGTGCGGCAGGCCGGCGGCGCGGCCTCCGACCATGTGGCGGACGTGCAATTTGGCGGTTTCGTTGTCGCTCATGTCCTCGACCGCATAGCCGCCGGCGACGAGGGCAGCGATCAGGTCGTGCTTCTCATGGGGTCCCTGTTTGAGGGCGACGCCGACGAAGATGTGGGCCCGCCCCTCGCCGGACCAGCGGTAGTTGAACTCGGTGACGGAGCGGCCGTCGAGGGCGTTGAGGAAGCGGCTGTAGACCGCGCGGTCATCGGCCATGGCCACGGCCAGAAGCGCCTCGGTGCCCTCGCCGATCTCGGCCCGTTCGGCGATATGGCGCAGCCGGTCGAAATTGACATTCGAGCCCGAGTTGACCGCGATCAGGGCCCCGTCCCCGACCGTCCCGGGATGGGTGGCGGCCCAGGCCTTGAGGCCCGCGAGCGCCAGCGCCCCCGAGGGTTCGGCCACGGCGCGGCTGTCATCAAAGATGTCCTTGATGGCGGCGCAGATGGCGTCGTTGTCGACGGTGACGATCTCGTCCAGCAGGTCCTTGCAGATGCGGAAGGTCTCCTCCCCCGCGCGGCGCACCGCGACGCCGTCGCAGAACAGTCCGACCTGGTTGAGGGTGACGACCTCTCCGGCGGCGATGGCGGCCTGCATACAGGCCGCGTCGACGGGTTCGACGCCGATGACCCGCGTCTCCGGCCGCAGGAATTTGACGATGGCGGCGACCCCGGCGGCGAGACCTCCGCCGCCGACGGGCACGAAGATCGCAGCGATCGGTTCGGAATGCTGGCGGGTGATCTCCAGCCCCACCGTCCCCTGGCCAGCGATCACGTGAGGGTCGTCGAACGGGTGGATGAAGACGGCCCCGTCGGTCTCGGCGCGGCGGGTCGCCTCGGCGAAGGCCTCGTCGAAGGCGTCGCCGTGCAGGATCACGATGCCGCCCAGCGCCCGAACTGCCGCGACCTTGATGGGCGGAGTGGTGACCGGCATGACAATGGTGGCGACCGCGCCGCGCTTCCTGGCCGCAAAGGCGACGCCCTGGGCGTGGTTTCCGGCCGAGGCGCAGATGACGCCACGCGCCAGTTCGGCGGCGTCCAGCGTCGCGATCTTGTTGTAGGCCCCCCGGATCTTGAACGAGAAGATCGGCTGCAGGTCCTCGCGCTTCTGCAGCACCGGGCGGCCGAGGCGGGCGGACAGGCGCGGAAGGGGATCCAGCGGCGTCTCGACCGCGACGTCATAGACCCGGGCAGTCAGGATGCGGCGGAGAGTATCTTGCATGAGGAGGCGATCTGAACGCGAGTTCGGGGAGGAAGTGACCGGTTCCATACCGTTTCTGGATCAGAAATACCCAAATAATCCATCGTCCCAGCTTTGGTCCCGAGGATGAACGACTGAGCAGGTCGGAGGGCTGAGGATCGCAAGACGTGTGCGTTCTGTCCCCATGGTCCAAGGCGGACGAATGGATCCTCCGTACACGCCGGAGGATGACAGGGGATGTTATGGCGACACTTCCAACCCTTGCACCCCTCTCTCATCAGCCTATATTGGCCTCAGTTATGCTAACTTTGAGCATAAGTATCGGGAGGCGAGTTTGGTCGTCAGTTTGCAGCTGGATCGCAAGATCGCCGCCGAGACCGCGCCCGTCTGGGCCAAGGTCAAGGATTTCGTCACGCCGATGGAGTGGCCGGTCAAGGCGCAGCTGATCCACGAGATCAATGCGCTGAAAAAGGAGCGCGACGCCGTCATCCTGGCCCACAACTATATGACGCCGGATATCTTCCACGGGGTCGGCGACTATGTCGGCGACAGCCTCGGGCTGGCCAAGGAAGCGGCCAGGTCGAAGGCCCGGGTGATCGTCCAGGCGGGCGTGCATTTCATGGCCGAGACCTCCAAGATCCTGTCGCCCGACAAGACCGTGCTGATCCCCGATCTGAAGGCCGGCTGTTCGCTGGCCGAGGCGATCACGGGCGCGGATGTGCGGCTGATCAAGCAACGCTATCCCGGTCTGCCGGTCGTCACCTATGTCAACACCACAGCCGATGTGAAGGCCGAGACCGACATCTGCTG
>JBBSCK010000147.1:0-5865 GCA_038250335.1 Caulobacterales bacterium | reverse complement strand
GGCCTGTGGATGTGCCTCAGTTTGAGGATTTCCAGCGCCGCGCCGTAGGACACCGGCCCGTCCGTGGTGATCATCTCCGGCTCCGCCGGCTGGTTGCGCAGCAGCCGCTTGAGGAGTTTCAGAGCGGCCTCTGTGTCTCGCCGGCGCTGGACCACGACGTCGAGGACCTCGCCTTCGTCATCGACAGCCCGCCACAGACACATGCGCTTTCCGCCGATGCGGCAAACCACCTCATCAAGATGCCAGCGTGGAGAGGGAGCCGGCCGTCGCTTCTTCAAACGCCTCGCGATCTGCGGTCCGAACTTGATCGTCCAGCACCGGATCGTCTCGTAGCTGACGTCGATCCCCCGTTGAGCCATGAGCTCCTCGACATCACGAAAACTGAGGCTGAAACGGAAGTAGAGCCAGACAGCGTGCCGGATCACCTCGGCCGGGAAACGGTGGCGCTTGAACGAGAGCGGTTTCACGAAATATCGTCCCCGGGCAACGGCTTACGCCGTCATTTCCAGAGACCTTTTAGCGTTAGCCTGACAGCACCACCTGCCCAGCCCATTGCGCCTGCTCTCGCCGTTCATCGGGCCCATTCCCGATGCCCGTCTCTGGCTGCCGCGCGTCAGACCCGGTTTGGCCCGACCCTGCTCAGCCTGTTCTGCTGGCCACACTCTTGCCTTGGCAGATCCGGCCAATCATCCCGACCCGATCTGCCTGACAACGGTTGGCCACAAAAGTGGGACCGTCTCGTGATTGACGAGACGGTCCCAAGGTACGCGGCGGCCGGGTTGGCCTCAGGCGGCCGCGAGCCATGACTTGACCTGGGCGATCGCGGTTGCCTCCCAGCCAAGTTCAAGGTGGTTGACGGCGAGGGTGGCACTGCCGCCGTGGTTGGTGACTCCGACGATGTCACGACAGCTCTGGATGAAGACCACGCCATCGGACGGACCGGTGTGCTCATTGTGCAGCAGGGCAATGTCGTTCTGGTTGCCGCACAGATTGTGGATACGGACCGCCGAGGGGGCGGGAGCGTTCCGGATGCCGTCGACCAGCGATCGGCTGAGATAGGCGGCAATGCCCGGACCGCTGCTGTAGAAGCCCTGGCCGCCGTGGAAGGTCGTGTACCAGTCCTGCTCATATGTCGGCAGGGCGTAGGTCGCGTCCCACCGCTTCAGAAGCTGGGCCGAGCCGGGGAAATAGGGCGAGCCATAGGTCCACTCCGCCCCTTGGCGGTTCAAACTGTAGCAGACCAGATTGTCATGGGGGGTCGGTCCGTTGATGACGCCGCCACACTGGGGATAGACAACGAGGCTGAAGGTCCAGCCGTGTCTGAACGACAGGTCGATCCCGTTGTTGGCCGCGCCCAGCAGAACCAGTCGCCGAATATCACCGCGATAGGTGGTGCCCCAGCTCTTGCGCACGTTGGAGACATACATCCGGGCGTTCGAGGCGGCCTTGGACCAAGCGATCACATCCACTTGGGCCGCGCCGGTGCGAGCCTTCACGATCGCGACCGCGTCGGCGATCTGTTCTGACCAGAAATAGCCGTCGCCGTTCTTGTGGGGCAGGCCGATCGCGAAGACCTTATGACCGGCCGTCGACAGGGACTGCATCATGCCGGTCGAGGGACAGCTGGCGCGGCCACAGCCATACGGGCCTGCCTCGTTCGGATCGGCCCAGGCGACATCGGCGTCCTGGTTGGCTCCATGCACCAGCAACACTGGAACCGGCCGCGTCCCTGTGTCCCAACCGGGCGCATAATACATCAGGAATTTCGACGAATGCGGGCTGGAATCATTGCCGAAAAACGTCGAGCGCTGGCCGCTTTGGTCGCCGCGACCATCCGGCGGGAAGGCTTCCTGCGTGAAGGCGGTCGTGTCGTCGCGCCAACGCTCCACACGCACCCAGCCGTTCTGGATGCCGCTGCTATAGGTGGTCTCCAGCGTGGTCGGGCCGGCTGCCGCCGGGCCGGCGAGGGTCACGGTCAGCCCGCAGGCGAGGGCGAGGACCGCCAACAGCCGTCGCGCCGCCCTTTCGGGGCCGCATCTCCAGATTTTCAGCATCAACGTCTCCCTGAAGCCCCGCCTTGATCGGCGCTCAGCCTGCGGGTGGTGTGAACCGCAGACGGATATCGTTGGCGATCCGACGTCGGGCCGCGTGGCACACGTCCAGAACGCCGAAAGTCAGAAAGCCGTGGATGGTCTGCGCGCCGACGTCCGAGGTGACGGGCACGCCTGCTGCGCGCAACCGGTCGGCGTAGGCCAGACCCTCGTCCCGCAGGGGGTCGAACGCGGGGACGAGGATGAATGCAGGGGCCAGGCCGGTCAGGTCAGGGGCATTGATCGGCGAAACCTTCGGATGGTCCGCCGCACCGCCGCCCGAGGCCAGATACCAGGCGGCCGTCCCGTCGATGGCGTCGCGCGTCAGGAACAGGTCGCCGTTGCCGAACGCGAGGCGTGATGGATAGGCGGCGTGCGGACGGCTGGAATCGATCACCGGATAAAGCAGATACTGAGCGGCCAGTGCGGGCGAGTCACCACGCAAGACCTGAGCCACAACGGCGGCCAGATTACCGCCAGCGCTGTCGCCCATGACGGCCAGCTTTTCGGGATCGCAGCCCAGAGCAGAAGCGTGCTGCGCGGCCCACCGTGTCGCCGCCACGGCGTCCTCCAAGCCGGCCGGAAAGGCGTGCTCGGGGGCCAGCCGATAATCCACGCTGATGAAGACCGCACCGGACAACCGGCACAGCGCCCGCATGAAACCGTCGTAGCAGTCCAGATCGCCGACCGCCCAGCCACCGCCGTGGAAGAAGACGATCAGCGGCGGCAGGGCTTTTGACGACTCTGCGGGCCGATAGAGCCGGGCCGGTCGATCACCGTCGCCACCGGCCACCGCAAACTCGCGTGCAACAATGCCCTCTTCATCGTCCGACTGACCGGCGAAGGCCTTGAAAATCGCGGCGGCCTGGGCGCGGGCGGCGACCGCGAGGTCCGGCGCGTCGCCCATGTCCATCACGCGCGTCATAGCGTTGAGGTCCTCAAGCAGGGCCCGGGATTGGGGTTCCAGCATGGCCCGGCTCAGTAGCGCCAGATCAGGCGTAGATCGTAGGTGCGCGGCGCGGCGTAGAAGCCCAACTGGACGCCCGGGAAGTCGGCCAGATTGAAGCCCTGGACCCGCACCTCCTCGTCGGTCAAGTTTTGAACCCCGGCGCGGACCTCCCAAACCCCGTCGGTGGATCTGATTGCGGCAAAGGCGCTGATCAGGGTGTAGGCGTCCTGTTGCAGGACCGGAGAGTCAGTGATCTCGGTGGCCACCGTGCTGCGATAGCCGGCGTCCCCGTGCAGGACCAAGCTGTAGGCGTCGCTGAGCGGCTGTTCCCAGGTCACGGCCAGGCTGGCGTTGACCTCAGGACTGTTGACAAGGGCGCGGTCGCTGACGTCGGTGATTGTGCCGCCAACAAGGATGTCGAACTCGTCGTACTGCGCGTCCAGCAAGCCGAGCGAGGCGTTGATCGACAACTGATCGGTGGGCCGTGCCGCCAGTTCGAACTCCAGACCCTGAATGGTCGCCGCCGCGGCGTTGGTAAACAGGCTGATGAAGACGCCGGTCACCGGGTCGGAACCGAAACTGGTGACCTGAATATCGGTGTAGTCGTTGTAGAAATAGGCCGCGTTGAAAGTCAGCCGACCGTCCAGACCAGTGATCTTGGCCCCCGCCTCATAGCTCCAGACGAACTCGGGCCGGAACGGTTCGAAGCTGAAGTTATTGGTCGCCCGGCCATCGAAGCCGCCGCTCTTGAACCCGCGCGATGCCGAACCGTAGAGCAGCACATCCTGGTTGGGCGTGTAAGACACCGAGACTTTCGGGGTGAAGGCATCGAAATCAGCGTCGCCAGTGATCGGCGTCCCGGCGACGCCGCGCCCCGCCAGGAATGGCGGCGTGTTGCGGATCACCGATACCGCTGGATTGAAGAAGTTCTCGAACCGCCTGCCCGAGGACTTCTCCTCTTTTGTATAACGCAGGCCGCCACCGATCGAGAGCTTTTCGGTCAGGTCGTAGGAGACGTCGGCAAACGCTGCCCACGACCGGGTCTCCTGACGGGTGTCGGCGAGGCTCGAGGTCTGGAAACCGAACGCGACCACAGGAAAGCCGAAGATGGTGGCTGCACCATTGTCCACGCCCGAGAAGGTCGTGTCCTCGTCACGGAAATAGTAGAGGCCCGCTGTCCCCGTGAAGCGACCCCCCGCGTCGTAGCTGGCGCGCAGTTCCTGGCTGAACTGGCTCTGATCTTGCAACACCAGGATATCGAGGACGGGCAGGGGCGCACCGTCGACATCGAGGTTCAGGTCAAAGGCCATTTCGCGGTAGGCTGTGATCGACTCGATCGTCACCGCATCCGAGGCGTCGTAACGCACGGTGACCGACCCGCCGTAGCCGGTCAGGTCCGACAGCCCGTTGGCGTTGACATTGACCCGATAGGGATCGGTCGCGGCCGGATAGGTCACCAAGGTGCCGTTGGTCAAAGCTCCGGTGATAGCCGTTTCGCGCGCCGGACTGCGCGACGTGTCTGGTCGATCGCGCTTGGCGTCGACGCTGACCAGCACCTGCAACCGGTCGGTGGGCGTCCAGTCCAGGGCGATACGACCCGCAAGGCTGTTCTGATCACCATCGTCCTGGCCGTCGACGGCGTTCTCGACATAGCCGTCGCGTCCGGAGTAGGCGAAGGCGACCTTGCCGTTCAGTACCCCGTCGATCAGCGGACCACCGATACGGCCGTTCAGGATGCGTGAAGCATAGTTGCCGATGCCGGCTTCGAGATAGGCGGCTGGCGTCGAGGGCGGCGGCGAGGAAACAAACTTGACCGCACCGCCGATCGTGTTGCGGCCGTAGAGCGTGCCCTGCGGTCCCCTGAGGACCTCGATCCGGGCCACATCAAACAACTCCAGGAACGCGGCCTGCGAGCGGGCGATAAAGACATCGTCGACATAGATACCCACGCCCGGATCGGCGAAGGCGAGCGAGTCGTTCTGACCGACGCCGCGCAGGTAGACGACCGCGTTAGAGGCGTCACCCTTGTCCAGATAGAGGTTCGGCACCGAATACTGGATTCCCGAAATGTCATCCGCCTGAAGGTCCGATAGCCGCTCCGCGCTGAATGCGGAGACGGCTACAGGAACATCCTGAAGCGATTCCGAACGACGACGCGCTGTGACCACGATCTCGTCCAGCCTCGTCGGCTCGGCCCGGGTCTCGGCGGCCTCCTGAGCGACTGCGCCGCTTGCTGCGGCGAGAGCTGCCAGCGAACCGGCGGCCAGCATCGCGGCCCGGCCATACCGCGCTGCCACGCCAAGCGGATTCATGCCTCGAAAATCCATCGTCGGTCCCCGTCCCTGTCGATCCTGGTTCGCCGCTCTTCCGTCGGCATTAGACCAACACTAGTTCCGTCGGCCCGAACCGGTCCACGACCGGTTCGATCAATCGATCAGGACATTTTCGCTCACGCGTAGGCTCCAGTTCGAAGGCGTGACGCCATTCCAGGCCTTGAAGGCGCGGGAAAAACTGCGGCTGTCCGAAAAGCCTAGCACCTGGGCCACATCGTCTGGATGACGATGGCGATCCAGCATCTGTTTCGCCCGATCGTTCAGGCTACGAGCGCGCAGGTCCCGAAATCGAGCCCCCGCCAGGCTCAACCGCCGCCTCAGCGTTGCCACGCTGACGCCCAGTCGCAGGGCGGCATCGGCCTGGTCGTCGATCCCGGCGGCAATGGTGTCCGACACCCGCTGGATGAAGTCGGTCGGATCGCCGGCCTGTTCGCGCTCCAGGATCATCGCCTCGACCGCACCGTAGACATCGACCCCCCGCCCCGACTTCTGC
>JBBSCK010000146.1:0-5890 GCA_038250335.1 Caulobacterales bacterium | reverse complement strand
GCCAGGACCTGGCCCGGGTCTTGAGAAGTGCCCAGCCGAAGAAATGACCTTCGGGTCGGGGCGTGCCGCTGCCGGTCACCGATCAGAAGCTGACCTTCACCGGAACCCCATCCACGCGCGCAGCCCGATTGCACCGTCTAGCGCGTGCGGGCCTTGCGAGCAGCGTAGCGGGCGTCGCGCGCGGCCTTCTGCTCTTCCTTGGTCAGTTGCTTGCGTTCCTTGCGGGCGGCACGCTTCTCGGCCTCGACAGCCTCCTCGGACTCCCGCTCTGCGGCCTGACGGGCCTCGTCGCGCTCGGCCTTGATCCGGCGTTCCTCAGCCTTGACGGCCTCGTGCTGCAGCCGAAGCGTCTCCTTCTCGGCGGAGCGTTTCTCGGCGAGGCGGTCGAACTCGGGGTCGGGCGCGGCGGCCTTGGGCTTGAACTTGGCCAACAGGGCCTTCTTGGCCTCCTGCTGGGTGCTGATGCGGTCGCTGAAGCCGGTTTGTTTCAGATCTCTCATGCGGTCGGTCGGTCGTCCTTCGAAAGGTTGGCCCCGCGCCGGTCGGGCGGGGGGCAAGGGTCGCCAAGGGACCCGGCCGTCGGCAAAGCCGAAACGGGCCGGGAAATCAAGCGAGGATGTGGCCTGGACGAAAAACCGGACCGATCTTGGACGAACCGTCATCGCAGGGACGCACTTCGGCAAGACCGCCTTCGTCGTCCATCAGTCGGGCTTGTCGGCCTGGCCTACCGCCGCCCCGGCGGCTCCACCCACTGCCGCGCCGACAGGTCCGGCCACGACGGCACCGGCGACCGCGCCGGTCGCGGCGCGCTGCTCGATCGTCTGGCCGCAGGCCGCCAGAGACAAGGCCAAGCCTGTCACAGCGAGGGGAATGAGATTTCGGCGCATGGGGGGGGGTCCTGTTCGGTTTCGGCAACGGTCAGGCCTGAACGCGGGCCCCCATGCGCGGTTCCCGTCCTTGCGCGACAGGGGGTTCCGATGAATGGGGCGTGGCCGCCGAATACAATAGTGCGCCGAGCCAGCAGCAGTGAATTTTTAACGCATAGCTTACCACGATTTGATTAAGGCAAATTGATACGATATTCGCACCGAAGACGGCCGATATTAACTATGATTAACTTGTCGTTATCTTCGAAGACACACTCCCGGTGCGACAATTGCTGCGCTGCAGCACTGACTTGCGAATCAAACACATTGAGGCCATAAACGGGTGGCTTAAGGCGCTTTCTTCGACGGTCACAGTTCACCGACTTTCGATTGGCAAACCGGCCTGCGACGACCTTCTCGCCCGGTTCTGCAGACGACCCTGGGGCAGCTTCCCGCCCTGTTGAATAGGACGACGCCCTTGTTCCATCCCTCGCCCAAGCGTGCGTCTTCGCGCGCCGATCGTGCGGCCAGAATTCGGCCCGTGTCGGCAGCGGCGGTGTTCGGCGCAGTGGCGGGATTGGGAATCGGCTGCGCCTATCTGGGAGGAACCGTCGCCAAGGCCACGACGGTGCGCGCCCAGGCCGAACGGATCGAGGGTGCCACCGCAGCGGGTTTCACGGAAGAAGCGCTGGTTGCTGCGGCCGGGGGTCTGGACGCCAGCGCCCTCAGCATTGCCCGCCGTCATGACCCCTATACGGTTGCGGGCTCAGCCCAGCGCGACCGTCAAACCGAACTGCTGACCGCCCGGCTGGAACAGCTGCGCCCGGACGCGCGCCGCAACGACCTGCGCCGCGTCAGCCTGACCGATCTTCCGGCGGCCGCACGGCCTTTCCGAATCGACAACGCCCTGGACGCCTCGCGCGACCTCGAATGCCTGACCCAGGCCGCCTATTACGAGGCGCGGGGCGAGGGCTCGGACGGCATGCGCGCCGTGGTGCAGGTGGTCCTGAACCGCGCGCGCCATTCCGCCTTCCCCAACAGTGTCTGCGGCGTCGTCTTCCAAGGCTCCGGCCGCCGCATCGGCTGCCAGTTCAGCTTCACCTGCAACGGTTCGATGCGAGGCCAGGTCAACCGCGGTGCCTGGGATCGGGCCCGCTCGGTAGCGTCCTCGGCGCTGTCCGGTGCCGTCTATGCCGGCGTTGGCAACGCCACCCATTTCCACACCACCGCCGTCTCGCCCGGCTGGCGCAACTCCCTGCTCCGCGTCGGCCAGGTCGGCAATCACGTCTTCTATCGCTTCGGCGGACGGGCCGGCTCCTCGAACGCCTTCAGCTATACGGCGCGCGCCTCTTCGGACGGCGACATCCAGCGGACGGTATTGGCCGGGATGGACCCCACCGAACCACTGCGTCAGGTCGGGCAGGCGATCGCCTATACGGCCTTGCTGGCCCAGGAAAACCGGGATGGTGCCGCCGACAGCGCGGCCCCGACTGAAACCCGGCCGTCGCCGCTCCCCGCTCCGACACCCTCCACCAAGGTCGAGGCTCCTGCAGGGTCCGGCGAGCAGGCAGCGGTCAACGCGC
Source organism: Caulobacterales bacterium (assembly GCA_038250335.1). Classification (GTDB taxonomy): domain Bacteria; phylum Pseudomonadota; class Alphaproteobacteria; order Caulobacterales; family Caulobacteraceae; genus Brevundimonas. The sequence continues at coordinate 3,441 of JBBSCK010000146.1, read as the reverse complement.
CCCAAGCCTGACGGCTAGCGTTCGACAACCTGTCGCCTCGCGGTCAAATTCTGTTGCAGGTCTCCGAATTCGCTTCGCGTGGTGCGGCCGGCCGAGATGTCACGGGGTTCCAGCGAGTGATTCTCTATCGATCCGTCATGCGGGGCCGTCGCGGGCGGGGCATCGGTCATGGGGTCGCTGTCGTTAGCAACGACCGGCGGGTCCAGCGGAACTCGGGATGTCAGAACCATGCGGTCATCCTTGCAGCGTAAAGGATAAACCCGCCCGCACCGCGCGCGTTCCGTCACACGGCGTCGAGGCCGATATCCAGCACCGGGGCCGAATGGGTCAGCGCCCCGACCGAGATCACGTCCACGCCGGTCCCGGCGATGCCCCGCACGGTCGTCAGATTGACCCCGCCCGACGCCTCCAGCACGACCCGGTGATCGCCGACCCGCGTGCGCCGGACCGCCTCGACCAGTTCGGTCAAATCGAAATTGTCGAGCATGATGACGTCCGGGCCGCCCCCCGCAGCCACGAGAGACAGGGCCTGATCCAGTTGCTCCAGCCCGTCGACCTCGACCTCGATCTTCATCAGATGTCCGGCATGCGCCCGCGCCGCCCGCACCGCCGCCTCAACCCCGCCGCAGACGGCGATATGGTTGTCCTTGATCAGGATGGCGTCATCCAGTCCGAAGCGGTGGTTGACCCCGCCGCCGCAGCGCACCGCATGCTTTTCCAGCGCCCTGAGACCCGGCGTCGTCTTGCGCGTGTCGGCGATCCGCGCGCCGGTGCCCGCGACCGCCTCGACATAGGTGTGGGTCAGGGTGGCGACGCCGCACAGCCGACCCAGCAGGTTCAGCGCCGTCCGCTCCGCCGACAGGAAGGCGCGCGCATCGGCCTCGGCCTCGGCCAGGACGGCCCCGGCCTCGAACGCCTCGCCGTCCGACATCCGGGTCTCGAACCGGGCCAGCGGGTCCATCTCCAGCAGGCTCAGGCGCACGCAGTCGATGCCCGAAAGCACGCCGGCCGTGCGCGCCACGAACACCGCCCGCATGCGGGCTCCATCCGGGATACAGGCCGCCGCCGTCACATCGCCCGCCCGCCCCAAATCCTCGGCGAGGGCGGCGCGCACGATCGGCAGGATCAGTATGTCGGGCAGGGACGGGGTCATGGGACACGAAAGATGTCAGCGAGGGGGATCCTGATCCCGGGCGCGAACAGCGGGCTGACGGCACCGTCCGTCACGGTCATCACCGACGCCCACTGACCTTCCGGGCGCGGGCCTCTATGAACGCAAACAGACCGGTCTTCGGGAACCACGAGCCAGAACTCCGGGATACCCGCACGCGCATACAGGGGGGCCTTCAGATCGCGGTCGCTGGCCAGCGTGGTCACTGCGACCTCAACCACCAGTTCGACATCGCCCGCTTCATAGTATTTGCGACCTTGGCGAGGGCGGGCGACGAACACGTCCGGTTCCGGCGCGCTGTGATCGCCAATCTTCAGCGTGCCCTGCGACAGGACCCTCAAGCCGCTTTCCGGCAGGGCTTTGATCCCGATGTAAAGGCCGCCCTGAATCTCGCTCGTTACGTCGGTATGATCGCCCGCAGGTGGCGCCATCTGGACAATCTTTCCTTCAATCAATTCGACGCGACCCTCCCGATCGGCAAACAGCCCGGCATCGCCCATCCGCGCGAAGTCGGCGAAATTGAATACGAAGGGATGGACGCCGTCTTCCATCCCCGGTGTGTCGATCTGGCGGGCCATAGGCGTGACTATGCCGGAACCCCGACGGGGCGGAAAGCAGATTCAATCTGAGGTTTCAGCAGCCGCGTGTGGGCCGCCACGGCCGCCGTCTCCGGATAGTCGCTGCGATAGTGACCGCCGCGGCTCTCGCGCCGGGCCAGCGCCGCCTGCGCGATCAGCCGGGCCGCGACCAGGGCCGGCGGCGCGCCGCAGGCCGCCTCCAGCCGGTCGATCAGAGCCACCAGCCGGGTCAGACCCGGGCCGTCGCGCACCACGCCGCAGTCGGCGCTCATCGCCGCCCGCAGTTCGGCATGGGCGGCCTCGGGCAGGTCATCGACGACTGCGCCGACGACCACCGGCCCGCTTGCTGGCCTGGCCTGCGCCGCCGCCCGCCCGGTCCGCCGTCCGAAGGCTGCTGCCTCGAGCAGAGAGTTGGACGCCAACCGGTTGGCCCCGTGCACGCCCGTCGCCGCGCATTCCCCGACCGCATACAGGCCCTCGACGCTGGTCCGCCCATCCGGGTCCGCCGTGATCCCGCCCATATGATAGTGAGCGGCCGCCGCCACCGGGATCGGGGTCTCGCGGGGATCCATTCCGGCGCGCATACAGGCCGCGAACACCGCCGGAAACTCGGTCGGGAAATGTGCGCCGATAGCCGTCCGCGCATCGAGGAACGCCCCGCGCCCGGACGCCCGGGCCGCGTGCACGGCCCTTGCCACCACGTCGCGCGCCTTCAGGTCAGCGTCGTCCGACTGTCCCAGCAGGAACCGGCCGTCCCGGTCGATCAACCGGGCCCCCTCGCCCCGCAACGCCTCGGTCGCCAGCGGCATCGGGTCCAGCCCGACGTCGATCGCGGTCGGATGGAACTGCACAAACTCCGGATCCAGGATTTCCGCCCCTGCCGCCCAGGCCAGGGCCAGGCCCTCGCCCTTCAGCGCCACGGGTGTGGTCGTCTCTCCGAACAGACCGCCCGCACCCCCGGTCGCCAGCACCGTCGCCGGTGCCAGCACCTCGACCCACCGGCCCCCGTGCTCGATCACGGCACCGCGCACCCGCCCGCTGGCGTCCCGGATCAGGGACCGCAGACGCGCGTCTTCCCACACGGTCACATGGCCGGCGGCCCGCACCGAAACGACGAGGGCCGACAGGATCGCCCGACCCGCACCGTCGCCGCCGACCCGCGCCACCCGGGCCCGCGAATGCGCCGCCTCCAGGCTGACGGAGAACCCGCCCGCTGCATCCCGGTCGAACGGTGCGCCGAGTGACGCCAGCCATTCCACCGTCGCGCGGCCGTCATCGGTCAGGGTCGCGGCGGCGTCATGATCGACCAGCCCGGCCCCGGCGGCCTCGGTATCCTTCAGATGCAGTGCAGGCGCATCGTCCTGCGACAAGGCCGCAGCCACGCCGCCCTGGGCCCAGGCACTGGACGCAGCCTCCAGCAGGGGGGCCGGGCTGATCACCAGCACGGGCGCAGGCCCCGCCGCCAGGGCTGCAGACAGGCCCGCCAGACCGCCGCCAATGATCAGCGGTCCGGGGTGATGGAGCCGACTCACCGGTCCAGGCCGATAAAGCGCCCGGCAATGTCGAGCGCGCCCGCGAGGCGCTCCGGCGGCGCGCCTTCCGCCAGTGGCATCAGCACGCCGATGGCCACCGCCGCGCAGGCCGCGCCCGTGATCAGGAACAGCGCCAGCGACCGGCCCGCCTCGGGCCAGG
>JBBSCK010000145.1:0-5954 GCA_038250335.1 Caulobacterales bacterium | reverse complement strand
GGCCTGTTCCTGCGCTCGGGGGCCTATTACGTCCCGACCCTGTCGACGGTGAACGGCTACCGCGCCCGCCTCGCCGCCGACCCCAATGCCTATCCGCCCGAGGTTTTGCCCAAGATCCTGTGGCGCATCTCGATCACCGGTCAATCGCTGCAGGCGGCGGTTCCGGCGGGTGTGCGCATCGCCTTCGGCACCGACGCGGGCGTGTCGCTGCATGGTCGCAACGCCGACGAGTTCGAGCTGATGGTCCAGTACGGCATGACGCCGATGGCGGCGATCCAGGCCGCCACGGTCAATGCCGCCGACCTGCTGGGCCTGTCGACCGAGGTCGGCAGTCTGGAGCCCGGCAAGCGCGCCGACCTGATCGCGGTCGAGGGCGACCCCTTGGAGGATGTCAGGGTGCTGAAGTCGGTCGGGTTCGTGATGCGGGACGGGCGGATCTACCGCGACACGCCGTAGGGCGGCTTGGCGGGCCGCAGCGGTGGCGCTAAGCAGTCGGCCATGACCGCAGACCTTTCGCTTCCCCGCCACGACTGGACCCTGACCGAGGTCGAGGCCCTGTTCGCGCGGCCGTTCATGGAGCTGGTGTTCGAGGCGGCGAGTGTGCACCGCCGCCGGTTCGACCCGTCCGAGGTGCAGAAGTCGCAGCTGCTGTCGATCAAGACCGGCGGCTGCGCCGAGAACTGCGGCTACTGTTCACAGTCGGCCGCCTTCGATACGGGGCTGAAGGCCGAAAAGCTGATGGACACCACAGCCGTGCTGGCCGAGGCCATGGCGGCCAAGGCAGGGGGCGCGTCCCGCTTCTGCATGGGCGCGGCCTGGCGCGAGCTGAAGGACCGCGACACACCGAAACTGGCCGCCATGATCGCGGGCGTGAAGGCCCTGGGCCTCGAGACCTGCGCCACCCTGGGCATGCTCACCGCCGATCAGGCGCGCCAGCTGAAGGCTGCGGGCCTCGACTACTACAACCACAACCTCGACACCGGACCCGACTATTACGCCGAGGTGGTCACTACCCGGACCTATCAGGACCGGCTGGACACGCTGGAACACGTGCGCAACGCCGGGATGAGCACCTGCTGCGGCGGCATCGTGGGCATGGGCGAAAGCCGCCGCGACCGGGCCGGGCTGCTGCACGCCCTGGCCACCCTGCCGGTCCATCCCGACAGCCTGCCGGTCAATGCCCTGGTCCCGGTCACCGGCACACCACTGGGCGATCGCGTCAGGAAAGCCGGCGAGATCGACCCGATCGAGTTCGTTCGCACCGTCGCCGTCGCCCGTCTCGTCTGCCCGCGCGCCATGGTCCGGCTGTCGGCCGGGCGCGAGACCATGAGCCCGGAGATGCAGGCGCTGTGTTTTCTGGCCGGGGCCAACTCCATCTTCGTGGGCGGCAAGCTGTTGACCACGCCCAACCCCGAACAGGACGAGGACGCCCGACTGTTCGCCCTGCTGGATCTGAAGCCGATGACGCCGATGGCTGTCGGGGCGGCAGCCTGATCCCGGGACAGGCATCGGCGCGTCCGTCGAGCGAAGATCCAGAGCCCGATCGCCTGACGTGGAAGCGCTTTGCGATGCCGCTGAGGCGGTGAATCAGGCTCCAGGTATGAGTGAGGGCTTGATTGATGCTTTCGGCGGACCCACGACGTAGGTCCACCCCAAACGACCAGGCTCTAACGTCCGCCGGCGCGGAGCCAGGCCTCTCGCGCGGGCAGGAGGCGCGACGGCACCAGACCGCGGATACTGGCCTCGCTGCGTCGCTTCAGCCCCGTCTCCATCCCCTTGCGCCAGGCCACCTCGACCTCGAGGGCCAGGCCGGCGGGGACATCCACCACGATCACCCGGGCCGGCAGGGCGATCTGGCGGTCGGTGCGGATGCGCAGGCCGCCGCTGGAGGTGTCGGTGATGAGACAGGCCATCTCGAGCCCCGGGGCGATGACCACGCCGCGCGCCTGGGCCGTCTGTCTGGGGTGGAGGCGGCGGTCGTCGGGCTGGGTCAAGGACAGGGATACTCAACGCGCGGCCGGCGCGTGACGCGCTCCGCCAGGCCGATGTGCCGGACCGGACGCGCCGCGTCCAGTTCCGGAGGCATCGCCAGCCCGGCGCGGGCGTCAGTGCTGGCTGGCGGGCAGACGGACAATCAGGCCGTTCAGGGCGTCCGACACCCGGATCTGGCAGGACAGACGCGACCCGGCTTCGACCTCTTCGGCGAAGTCGAGCATCGATTCCTCCATGGCCGAGGGCTTGCCCGTGGCCTCGCGCCAGGCGTCATCGACATAGACATGGCAGGTGGCGCAGGCGCAGGCCCCGCCGCAGTCGGCGTCGATGCCGGGGACATTGTTGCGCACGGCCCCCTCCATGACGGACAGGCCGGACTTGACCTCGACCTCATGCGCACGGCCGTCGTGTTCGATGTAGGTGATCCGGGCCATGCGGTTATCTCGAGGGCCGCGAGACCATCAGCTTCTTGGTCTCGGCAATGGCCTTGGCCGGGTTCAGCCCCTTGGGGCAGACCTGGGCGCAGTTCATGATGGTGTGGCAGCGATAGAGTTTGAACGGATCCTCCAGGTCGTCGAGGCGGTCGTTGGTCTTGTCGTCGCGGCTGTCGGAAATCCAGCGATAGGACTGCAGCAGCGCCGCCGGGCCGAGGTATTCGGTCTGGTTCCACCAGTAGCTGGGGCAGCTGGTGGAGCAGCAGGCACACAGAATGCACTCGTACAGGCCGTCAAGCTTGGCCCGGTCCGCCGGGCTCTGCAGCCGTTCGGTGGTCGGGTCCTCATCGTCGGACTGGAGCCAGGGCTTGATGGAATCGTACTGGGCGTAGAACAGCGTCAGGTCGGTGACGAGGTCCTTGACCACCGCCTGGTGCGGCAGGGGGGCGATCGCGATGGTGCTGGAGCCGCACTCCTCCCAGCCCTTGGTGCAGGCCAGGGTGTTGCGCCCGTCGATGTTCATCGAACAGGACCCGCAGATGCCCTCGCGGCACGACCGGCGGAAGGTCAGCGTCGGATCAATGGTCGATTTGATGTGGATCAGGGCGTCCAGCAGCATCGGGCCGTGGTCGTCGGCCGAGACCTGGAACTCGTCCCAGCGCGGCGCGGCGTCGACCTCGGGATCATAGCGATAGACCTTGTAGGTCTTGACGTTCTTCGCGCCGGGCGCGGCTTTGTAGACACGGCCCCTGGTGGGCTTGGAACCACGGGGAAGGGTAAGCTGGACCATCGATTCCTCAGTAAACCCGCGCCTTGGGTTTGATATAGTCGATGTCCGAAGACATCGTGTATTCGTGCACCGGACGGTAGTCGATCTGGACCTCGTGGCCGGGACGCTTCCAGGCCAGGGTGTGTTTCATCCATTCTTCGTCGTGGCGATCGGGGAAGTCCTCGCGGGCGTGGGCCCCGCGGCTTTCCTTGCGGTTGGCCGCGCTCTCGATCGTGACCAGGGCCTGGTCGATCAGGTTGTCGTATTCGAGGGTCTCGACCAGATCGGTGTTCCAGATCATGCCGCGATCGGTGGTCTGGATGTCGGCCCCGCGCGCGTGGATGTCGCGGAGTGTGGCCACGCCCTGGGCCAGGGTCTCGCCGGTACGGAAGACCGCGGCGTCGGACTGCATGGCCCGCTGCATCTCGCCGCGCAGCTTTGCCGTGGGGGTGTTGCCCGAGGCGTGGCGGAAGCGGTCGAGACGCGCCAGATGCGCCTCGGTGTGCGCGGCCGTCGCGGCCGGCACGGCCGAGGCCTTGTCGACCACCTCGCCGGCGCGCAGGCCGGCTGCGCGGCCGAACACGACCAGATCGGTCAGGGAGTTGGAGCCGAGACGGTTGGCGCCGTGCACGCTGACGCAGGCTGCCTCGCCCACTGCCATAAGGCCAGGCACGACCGTATCGGCATTGCCGCCGACCTTGGTCAGGACTTCACCGTGATAGTTCGTGGGGATACCGCCCATATTGTAGTGGACCGTCGGGATAACCGGGATCGGCTCCTTTGTGACATCCACGCCGGCGAAGATCTTGGCCGATTCCGAGATGCCCGGCAGGCGCTCGTGCAGCACGGCCGGATCGAGGTGATCCAGGTGCAGGTTGATGTGGTCCTTGTTGGGACCCACACCCCGCCCCTCGCGGATCTCCATGGTCATGGAGCGGGAGACGACGTCGCGGCTGGCCAGATCCTTGGCCGACGGGGCATAGCGTTCCATGAACCGCTCGCCTTCGGAGTTGGTCAGATAGCCACCCTCGCCCCGGGCCCCCTCGGTGATCAGACAGCCGGCCCCGTAGATGCCGGTCGGGTGGAACTGGACGAACTCCATGTCCTGCAGCGGCAGGCCGGCGCGCAGCACCATGGCATTGCCGTCACCGGTGCAGGTGTGGGCCGAGGTGGCGCTGAAATAGGCGCGGCCGTAGCCGCCGGTGGCAAGGATCACCAGCTTGGCGCGGAAGCGGTGCAGGGTGCCGTCGTCCAGCTTCCACGCCGTGACGCCGGTGCAGGTGCCGTCTTCCATGATCAGGTCGAGGGCGAAATACTCGATGAAGAACTCGACCTCGCGGCGCACCGACTGGCCATAGAGGGTGTGCAGGATGGCGTGGCCGGTACGGTCGGCGGCGGCGCAGGTGCGCTGCACCGGGCCCTCGCCATAGTTTTTGGTCATGCCGCCGAAGGCGCGCTGATAGATCTTGCCGTCTTCGGTGCGGCTGAACGGCACGCCCCAGTGTTCCAGCTCATAAACGGCCTTGGGGGCCTCGCGGACCAGATATTCGATGGCGTCCTGGTCGCCCAGCCAGTCCGACCCCTTGACGGTGTCGTACATGTGCCATTTCCACGAATCCTCGCCCATATTGCCGAGCGCCGCCGAGATCCCGCCCTGGGCCGCCACAGTGTGGGAGCGGGTCGGGAAGACTTTGGTGACGCAGGCGACCTTCAGACCCTGCTGGGCGGCACCGAGCGCGGCACGCAGGCCCGAGCCCCCGGCCCCGACGACGACGACATCATAGGCATGATCGACGAATTCATAGGCAGCCATCAGACGATCAGATCCCGAAACCGGCCGGCAGGGGCGCCGAGCCCAGCGCCAGCCGCACGATGAAGAAGACGCTGGCCGCCGCCAGCACGAGACAGACGAGGTTCAGCAGGCCCAGCAGCAGGGCTTTTGAGCCCGGCTTGTGGATGTAGTCCTCGATGATGACCTTCCACGCCAGGCTGGCGAAGCCGAAGAAGATCAGGGCCGTGGCGGCCATGAGGGCCGCGTTCAGGGGGCTGGCGAACCACGCCATCACCGCGCCGTAGCCTGCCCCCGAGAGGGTGAAGGCCGTCGAGGCGACCCAGACGCCCAGAGGCATCAGCAGAAACAGGCCGATCTTCTCCAGCGTCCATTCGCCGGCACCATGGTGCTCGGAGACGCGGACACCGTTCCGGTATTGGGTGGGGCGGCTCACAGCGACACCCTCCCGGCAGCGAACAGAACACCCCAGAACAGCAGGGCCAGCGGCACCGGGCCCCAGACGGCGATGTTGGACAACAGGTCGGCAGGCTTCAGCGTCAGCGCCTGGCCTGCATCGTTGATCAGATGGCGTCCACCGTTGAGCAGAAGGGAAAACAGAACCACCGTCAGGCCGAACCCGACGACCAGACCGAACGCCGAGCCGGCCAGGGCGAGGGCAGCGGCATAGGCCTCCGGCCCGAACGCGACGGCCCCGAGCCAGGCGACACCGATCACCGCGCCGACGCTGACCGCGCCGATGGTCGCCCGGAACAGGATCGAGGCGGTCATGGTGATGTGCCAGCGCCAGACCTGAAGATGCGGCGACAGGGGGCGGGGACGACCGTTGGGCTGGATCACGATCGGGCCTGTCGCATCGAAAGCCGGAGCATTGCGAGGGTCCAGCGGCGTGCCGGGCGAGACGTTCGACATGCGAATGTTTCTCAATAACCTGGGAGGGTCCGGCACGAAGCGGGATGGGTCATGGGTT
>JBBSCK010000144.1:0-6005 GCA_038250335.1 Caulobacterales bacterium | reverse complement strand
TCATGGACCCGCGACGCTGCTGGGGCTGGATTCAGGGGTGCTGGAGGCCGGTGCCCCGGCGGACCTGATCCTGTTCGATCCGGGCGCGCCCGTCCTGGTGGACGCGGCGACGCTGCGATCCAAGTCGAGGAACTCGCCGTTCGACGGACGTCGGCTTCAGGGCCGGGTCGAACGGACGATCGTGGGCGGCCGGACGGTGTTCGGCGTCTGAGGCCCGAACCTGTTGGCGTCATAATTGGGATGACGGAGTTTGGCGCTACTGCGACGGCGGCTTCTGCTCCAGCGCGTATAGAGCCTCGACCATCTCGTCGGCTTTCGTGGCGATCAGGGCCTGGGCGTCATAGACGGCGCGGTTATAGACGGAGTGGCCCAGCGAGTTGGCGAAGAAGTCCATTAGCATGGACGCCTGAAGGTCACCGATCTCCAGATCCAGTTCATCGCGCACGAAGGCCTTGATGCGCGGGATCAGGTCGCGCTGCTCCTCCTTCGAGAACGCGATCGGCTTTATCACGAAACCTCGGCCAGGGCTTCTTCAGCCGCCATCCAGGTAGCCTCGGCGGCGTCAAGATCGGACTGGGTCTTGGCCCGCGCGCGGGTCAACCCTTCCAGCGCCCTGGGATTCGAGATGGCGGCGTTGGCCAGGTCGTCGTCGATACGGGCAACTTCGGCGGTCAGGGCAGCGACGCGTTCCTCGGCCTTTTTCACGGCATGGCGCAGGGTCGACGGCGAGGGCCCGGACTTCTTGTTAGCTCTATCGTTCGCGCCGCGGGCGCTCGCTGCTTGAGGGCTGTTTGCGCTGGCGGTAGCAGGCGCAGTCTCGGCCTTGACCTGGCTGGGCTTGACGGCCGCCTGTTTGGCGCGGTCGAGCACGAACCTCGCATAGTCGTCCATGTCGCCTTCGAACGGCTTTACCGTGCCGTCGGCGGCCAGCCACAGGCGGTCGGCGACCATCTCCATCAGCGAGCGGTCGTGGGTGATCAGGATGACGGCGCCGCTGTAGTCGTTCAATGCGTCCAGAAGGGCCCGACGGCTGTCGATGTCCAGGTGGTTGGTCGGCTCGTCCAGGATCAGGACGTGAGGCGCGTCCATGGCCACCATGTTCAGCAGCAGACGCGCACGCTCGCCGCCGGACAGGGAGGCGACGGTCGTTTCCTGTTTCTCGTAGTTCAGGCCGAACTGGGCCAGTTTGGAGCGGCGGGCGCTTTCCGGCGCGTCCGGCATGGCCCGGCGGATGATCTCCAGCGGCGTGTCGGTCGGATCCATCGCCTCGATCTGGTGCTGGTGGAACCAGCCGACGCGCATCTTGCGGTCGCGGTGCAGCTCGCCGTCCGAGACCTTCAGGGCCCCGGCGATCATCTTGGCGAAGGTCGACTTGCCCGCGCCGTTGACGCCCAGCAGGCCGATTCGGTCGTCCAGATCCATCCGCAGGTTCAGATTGCGCAGGATCGGCCGGCCGGTCTCGTAGCCGACATTGGCGCGCTCCAGCCGGATCAACGGTGGTGCCAGCGGGCGAGGTGGCGAGGGCAGGGTGAAGGCTGCGACGCGCTCCTCGATCGTGGTCGAGACCGGCTCCATCTTGGCCAGACGCTTCATCCGGCTCTGGGCCTGGGCGGCCTTGGAAGCCTTGGCCTTGAAGCGGTCGACGAAGGCCTGGAGGTGGGCGCGCTCGGCGTCCTGCTTGGCCTTGGCCGACAACTGCAGACGAGCTTTTTCGGCGCGGGTCTTTTCAAAGGTGTCGTAATTGCCGGTGTAGATATCCAGCTTCCTCGACGCGAGGTGCAGGATGTGGGTGCAGACCTCGTTCAGCATCTCGCGGTCGTGGGAGATGATCAGGGCGGTGGCCGGGTATTTCTTCAGCCGCGCCTCCAGCCATAGCGCGCCCTCCAGATCGAGATAGTTGGTCGGTTCGTCCAGCAGCAACATGTCAGGCTGGGCGAACAGGGCGGCGGCCAGGGCCACCCGCATGCGCCAGCCGCCCGAGAACTCCGACATAGGCCGCTGCTGGTTGTCATGATCGAAGCCCAGACCAGCGAGGATTTCGGCGGCGCGTGAGGGGGCCCCGTCGGCGTCGATCTCGATCAGACGGGTCCAGATCTCGCCCATCTCCTCGGGCTCGGCGGTTTCCAGCCGACCCAGCAGATCGTGGCGCTCGGTGTCGGCCTCGAGGATGGTCTCGATGACGCTGACAGGGGTGGCCGGGTGTTCCTGATCGACCGAGCCGATTCGAGCGGTTTTCGGCAGGCTGACCTCGTCACCATTGCCGGCCAGTTCGCCCAGAATGATCTTGAACAGGGTCGACTTGCCGATGCCGTTCCGACCCACCAGGCCGACCTTGGCACCCGGTGGCAGGCTGACCGAGGCGTCGTCCAGAAACTGGCGACCCCAGGCGTTAAACGTCAGGTTGGTGATCTGGAGCATGGTCGAGCGATCGTCCGAAAGGCGAAACAGAGGCTCCTCAAGCAGCAAGCCGCCGCGCGGGGAGCGATAGGGGCCAACATCATGTTGGAAACCGGGGAGGGCGCGTCTATAAGCCCGCGACCCTCAATCTCCCAAACAAGAAGTCACTCTCCATGACCGAACGCACCTTCTCGATCCTCAAGCCCGACGCCACGCGCCGCAACCTGACGGGTGCCATCAACGCCGTGATCGAGGGTGCCGGCCTGCGCATCGTCGCCCAGCGCCGCGTTCACCTGACCGAGGCCCAGGCCAAAAAATTCTATGAAGTCCACGCCGAGCGGCCTTTCTACGGCGAACTGGTCGGCCAGATGACCGCCGAGCCGGTCGTCGTTCAGGTGCTGGAAGCCGACGGCGCGGTCGCCAAATACCGTGAAGTCATGGGCGCGACCAACCCCAAGGACGCCGCCGACGGTACCATCCGCAAACAGTTCGCGCTGTCGATCGGCGAGAACTCGGTCCACGGCTCTGACTCGGCCGAGAACGCCGCCATCGAGATCGCCCAGTTCTTCACGGACGACCAGATCGTCGGCTGATCCTGAGGCCAGGTATGAAGACGGCAACGGCCGGGTCCATGGTGGCCCGGCCGTTTTCGTGTCAGCCTGAGGGCTGAAGGACAGGCCCGTTGAAGGACTACGGACATAGGGGCGTGCTGCTGGCGGCGACCTTGTCGGCGCTGGCGGGCTATGTCGATGCGGTGGGCTTTCTGACGCTCGGCGGCTTCTTCGTCTCCTTCATGAGCGGCAACTCTACCCGCCTCGGGGTCGGCCTCGCGACCGGTCGCTGGGAGGAGGCGGCGATGGCGTTCGGCCTGATCGCCCTGTTCGTGGTCGGTGTCGTGATCGGCGGGACGGTCGCCCGGCGCGTCGGAGAGGGGCGTCGTTCGCCGGTGCTGGCCGCCGAGGCCGCCCTGCTGCTGATCGCCGCCACGCTCTGTACCTTCGGTCAACCAAGTGCCGGCATGGTCGCTGTCGTTCTGGCGATGGGCGTCGAGAACGCTGTGTTCCAGAAGCAAGGCGATGTCGGGGTCGGCCTGACCTATATGACCGGCACCCTGGTCCGCATGGGCCAGAGGATCGCCACGGCCCTGCACGGGGGACCGCGTTGGGACTGGGTGCCGTTCCTCGCCCTGTGGCTGGGTCTGTCCGGCGGCGGTGCGCTCGGCGCAGCCAGCTATCTGCGGTTCGGCGTTCTGGCGCTTTGGCCGGCCATGGGCGTGGTGGCAGCGCTGGCTGTGGGCGTCTGGCGCGCGGAAGCGCGATTGCGGCGGCTGCGCGAAGGATAGTGGCCCCACCCGAAAAGAGCCGACCTGTCCCGTGGTCCGTCAGGATGATGCGGCCAGCGTCCGGCAGAACTCGGCCACTGTCCCGGGGTAGAGTTTATGCTCGGCCTCCCGCACCCGCTGGTTGAGTGTCCCGGGCGTGTCACCCGGCAGAACCGGGACCGCCGCCCGGGCGAGGACCGGGCCCTCGTCCAGACCCTCGGTCACCAGATGCACGCTGCAGCCGGCCTCGGTATCGCCCGCCGCAAGGGCCCGGGCGTGCGTATCCAGCCCCGGATATTTCGGCAGCAGGCTGGGGTGGATATTCAGCATCCGCCCTCGCCAGCGACCGACCATCCAGGGGGTCAGCCGGCGCATGTAGCCGGCGAGGACGACCGTCTCGACCGCCCATCCCTCCAGAAGCTGCTGGATCGCCGCCTCATGGGCCTCGCGGTCGCGGCCGAAGGGCCGATGGTCGACGGCGCAGATCGGCACACCCTTCGCCTGCGCGATGGCCAGACCGCTGGCCTGGGGGTCATTGGCGACCACGCCCGCGACCTGGAACGGAGCCCCGGCAGCGCCGGCGGCATCAATCAGGGCGGCCATGTTGGAGCCGGCCCCGGAAATCAGGATAGCCACGCGCACGCGGCCGGTCGTCTCGTCCATGATCAGGTCGCAGGCACCGGAGGATCGCCCACAGAAACGAAGGCACCGGCCGGGCCTGGGAAGACCACCGGGCTCTCGTAACCATCGTCCGAGATCGCCGAGACGCCGAAGAAATAGTCGTCGATGGGAATGGCCTTCAGGACCAGTGTGGTCGCCGGGCCCGCCGAGCGGCTGTGGGTCCATTGCGGGGCCGTGGTCGATCGCCACCAGACGCGGTAGCCGGCTGCGCCGGGTGCGGCGGCCCATGTCAGTATGGTGTCGGGCTTCACTGCGCCTTCGATCCGCACGCCGGAGGGAACCATGGGGGCATTGGCGAGCGCCGCCATGGTGGCGATGTTCAGCCGGGCCACCTGGGCCAGATAGTCGAAATCGACCCCCTCGATCGCGTCGCCGTATTCTACGCCGTTCTCGGTCCGCACGTCCTGGTGCTGGCGGTCGTAGTTCTCGGCACCCTCCGAGATCCGCACGGCCGGAAAGCCCGCCCGCAGCATCTCGACCTGGTCGCCACCGCGCCCGAACCGGTCGGTGCGATAGATCATTTCGACATCGAAATTGGCCAGGTATCGGTCGGCGATGCCGTCGACGTAGCGGGCCAGGTTGCGCGACGAGCTGTCGACCTCGCCGCCGTTATAGCGCCGCCGCTCGGCCTGGGCCGCAGTTTCCACCGTCTTGGTGCCTTCCGAGAAGACGCGAACACGGGTGGTGTCGCGGATGCCGGACTGGCCCTCGGAGTTGCCGACGATGTCGTTGTTCAGATTGGCCTCGACGACCCAGCCTTGAGCCCCGGCGTAGTCGGCCAGGATCTTGCCGCCGAACAGCCCCTGTTCCTCGCCCGACAGCACGGCATAGACCAGGGTGGCGTCGAACCGGTGTTGCGACAGGACCCGGGCGGCCTCCAGCACGGCGGCGACGCCGGACGCGTCGTCATTGGCACCCGGCGCGTCGGCGGTGAAGTTCATTACGTCGGTGACGCGGCTGTCGATATGGCCGGAGATGATGATGACGCGGTTCGGGTCACTGGTTCCGCGCTGGATGGCCACCACGTTGACGACCTCGGTCGGCCTCGGAACCCTGGGTCCGGTGATGGTGTCCGAGGGCAGGGCGATCTCCAGACAGCCGCCGCAGGTCTGGCTGATGGCGCGGAACTCGCGCTCGGTCCAGCGGCGGGCTGCGCCGATGCCACGGGTGTCCGACACCGTGTCCGACATCGTGTGGCGGGTACCGAAACCGACCAGGGCGGTGATGTCGGCGCGCATCCGCTCGCCCTCGACCTGGCCGACCACGGTGTGGAGCAGGGGCTGTTCGACCGCCGCAGGGGTCTGGGCAAGGGCTCCGCCAGGAAGGGCGGCGAGCAGGGCGGCGAAGGCGATCAGGCGCATGCGGGTCTCCGGTTTGGGAGACCTTAACGCCTTCCCTCTCTCAGTGGGAGAGGGGATTGGACTCTGAAAAAACAGGGTGCAAAGAGTCCAATGGCTCTGACCGGATCTGCGAGATACCGTCCAGTGCATTGATTTTATTCGTCGCTGGCTTCGAGCGCAGAATTGGATGCCCTCCACGGTGTGTTACATCCGGCAGGACGGCCACGACCGGGGAACGGGGGCTGCGCGCGGCCCACGCAGTCTGG